>JAJYCT010000463.1 GCA_021778125.1 Myxococcales bacterium | reverse complement strand
TGGCCGACCTGGCCACCCGCTTTCCTCCGGGGATCAAGTACCAGGTGTCCCTCGACACCACCGCGCCCGTGAAGGCGGGCATTCGCGAGATCGTCGAGACCCTGCTCGAGGCCATCGCGCTGGTGGTGCTCGTGGTCTTCGTGTTTCTGCAGAGCTGGCGGGCGACGCTCATCCCGCTGCTGACGGTGCCCGTCTCGCTGGTCGGCGCGTTCATGATGTTTCCGTTGCTGGGCTTCTCGGTGAACACCCTGTCGCTCTTCGGCCTGGTGCTGGCCATCGGGCTGGTCGTCGACGACGCGATCGTCGTCGTCGAGGCGGTCGAGCACCACATCGAGGAGGGCATGGCCCCGCGCGACGCCACGGTGCGCGCCATGTCCGAGGTGCAGGGTCCGGTCGTCGCGATCGCGCTCATCCTGGCGGCCGTCTTCACGCCCGTGGCCTTCATGGGCGGCATCACGGGTCGCCTGTACCAGCAGTTCGCGCTCACGATCGCCATCTCGGTGCTTCTCTCGGCCTTCAACGCGCTCACGCTCAGCCCCGCGCTCAGCGCGATGCTGCTGCGCCCGCGGGGGGCCACGCGGGGACCGCTCGGCAAGCTCGGCGACGGGTTCAACCGATGGTTCGGTCGCACCACCACCGGGTACGTGGCGATCAACCGGCGACTGATCCGCAAGGTGGCGATCCCGCTCGTCCTGCTCGCCGGCGTCACCGCCGCCTCCGTCGTGCTGGGCGGCAAGCTGCCCTCCGGCTTCGTGCCCGACGAGGACCAGGGGTACGCTGTCATCGGCGTCCAGCTGCCCGATGGCGCCTCGTTGCAGCGGACGCGCGAGGTGTACGCGAAGGTCGACGCGATCCTCGCCAAGCAGCCTGGCATCCGGACCTACAACGGCATCGCGGGGTTCAGCTTCTTCACGCGCACCGCCGCGAGCTACACCGGCACGGGGTTCATCGGCCTCGCGCCGTGGGAGGACCGGGCCACACCGGAGCTGCAGTCGGGGGCCATCCTCGCGAGCCTCAACGCCCAGTTCTCGCGCATCCCGGAGGCCCGCGTCTTCGCCGTGGCGCCGCCGGCAATCCCCGGGATCAGCTCGTCGGGAGGCTTCAGCCTCATGCTGCAAGACAAGACCGGCAACCCGTACGAGTTTCTCGCGCAGAACGTCGGCCGGTTCGTGGCCGAGGCGCGCAAGCGCCCCGAGCTCGACGGCATCCGGCCCATCTTCTCGCCGGCCGTGCCGCAGCTGTTCGCCGACGTCGACAAGGACAAGGCGCTCAAGGAAGGCGTCGCCCTCGGCGAGATCTACAACGCGCTGCAGACGTTCCTGGGCGGCTCGTACATCAACGACTTCACCCGCTTCGGGCGCCAGTGGCGCGTGTTCCTGCAGGCCGAGCCCGCGTTCCGGACGTCACCGGACGACATCGGCAAGTTCTACGTGCGCAACGCCCGGGGCGACATGGTGCCCCTGTCCTCGTTCGTGCGCGTGCGGTCGACGACCGGCCCCGAGTACACGGTGCGCTTCAACCTGTATCGCTCGGTCGAGATCCAGGGCGTCCAGGCGGCCGGCTACAGCTCGGGTCAGGCGCTCGACGCGCTGGAAGACGTCGCCCGCAAGACGCTTCCGCCCGAGATGGGGTTTGCCTGGAACGGCCTATCCTACCAGGAGAAGGTCGCCTCGGGGGGCGCCCCGCGCGTGCTGGGGCTCTCGCTCGTGTTCGTCTTTCTCATCCTCGCGGCGCTCTACGAGAGCTGGTCGCTGCCTTTCAGCGTGCTGCTGAGCGTCCCGGTCGCCGTGCTCGGGGCCTTCCTGGGCCTGATGTCGCGTCACTACGACAACAACGTGTATGCGCAGATTGGCCTCGTCATGCTCGTGGGGCTGACGGCGAAGAACGCCATCCTCATCGTCGAGTTCGCGAAGGCGCAGCTCGAGCACGGCAAGTCGATCGTCGAAGCCGCGCTCGAGGGGGCCCGCCTGCGGTTGCGGCCCATCCTCATGACGTCCTTCGCGTTCATCTTCGGGTGCATCCCGCTCTGGGTCGCCACCGGCGCGGGCGCCGCCGCGCGCCGCATGCTCGGAACCGCCGTGGTGTCGGGGATGCTCGCGGCCACGCTGCTCGGCATCTTCTTCATCCCGGCGCTCTTCGTCGTGGTCGAGCGGCTGGCCGGTTCGCGAAAGAGGATCACAAGCCGATCTGCGCCGCGGTGACGGGAGCGTCGCGGTTCGTGATGTCGAGCACCTGCAAGCTCTCCGTCGAGAAGGCCACGATGTCGTTCTGGACCGGGAACGCACGCTCGACGAGCCCCTGGTGCGGCGCCGTTCCACGCAAGGTCAGGCTCGAGGGGCCCAGATCGATGAGCTGGGTGTCGCTCGGATCCTGCGCCGCACCGCCGTCTTGCGTCGGGCCGGCCTCTGGCGCCGTGCCGCCATCCTGCGTCGCGGCGACGTTCTGGAAGGGAACGAGGATGAGGCCCATCGAGTTCAGGACCAGGAAGGCCTTCTTGAGGTCGTCGCGGTTGGCCGAGACGGTGCTCGCGGCCCCGCCGAAGGTGACCTGCGAGAGGAGCGTGGGGTTGCTCGCGCTGGTCACGTCGAAGAGGGAGACCGCGAGCTGTCCGCTGCCCTGGAACGAGACGTAGCCCTGCCCTTGTCCGCACGCGGTGCTGGTGCCCGGGGCGGCGTGACCGAGGCTGATGAGCAGGTTGCCGTCGGGATAGAGGAAGTCGTTCACGCCCGGCACGGCGACGGAGCCGGCCTGGACCGGCTTGGCGGGGTTGGTCGTGTCCAGGACCACCACGGGATCCGGGCAGCCCGTGCTGGAGGTGTTGGACGAGACGTAGACCCGCGGCCCGGCGAACGCCGTCGCGGTGACGTGGTCGCCCGCCGTGAACGCGAGGGTGCCGAGCGGGGTCGGCGCGGCGGTGGTGGTGGGCGCGGACCAGACGGCGAGCATCCCGCCGCCGGAGTTGCCGTTCCAATCGCTCGACATGACGGCGCGGAAGATCCCGCTCTGCGGGTCGAAGTCGATGGCCCAGCGATCCCAGACGACGCCGTTGCCGAGGAAGGGCGTCCCGAGGGTGAGCGCGCCGTTGGGATCGGTGATGTCGATGGGCACGAACTGCGTGACCGGCACGTCCGTGCAGCTCCCCTGATCGTGGACGAGGTCGCAGGTGTCGCCGGTCTGCGCGACGACGATTCGCGTGTCGGTGACGTTCAGGAAGACCCCGATGTCCCAATCGCCGAAGGGGAAGGTGACCTCGGCCACCTTCGCGAACGCCTGCGGATTGCTGACGTCGTAGCTCGCGACCAGCGTGTCGGCGCCGCTGGCGTCGATGCCGGCCACGTAGAGGATGTGCCCGACGATGCGGCTGTCCTGCAAGTCGCCCGGGATCTGCTGCGTGCCCAGCACCTTCGGCGAGGCGGGGCTGGTGACGTCGATCATGTCCACCTGGGTCGTCACGCCGCCCGGAACGCTCCAGCCGCAGGTCCCCTGGTAGCCGCCGCAGTCGACGTCCGGGGCGTTGCTCGTCAGGACGTAGGCGGTGTTGCCGTCGACGTAGATCTGGCGCGGGCTGCTCTCGGTGGGGACGGTGGCGACGAGCTTCGGGCTCCGGACGTCGGTGACGTCGACGATCTGCAGGCCGCGGTTGGCGTTCAGGATGTAGAGCGTGTTGCCGGCCAGCTTGTAGATGTCGGCCTCCTGGATCGTCCGCGGGGCGGCCGCGCCGGGGCCCGAAGAGGCGGCGCCGTAGCCGCCCGAGGAGCCGCTGGTGCCGGCGTCTGCGCCTCCCCCGGTGCCGCCCGAGTTCACGTCCGAGATGCCGTCGACGCCGGCCGTGTGGCTCCCCGCACCTGCCGAACAGGCGAGCAAGGCGGTCGCCGCTGCCGTGACGAGCACGCGCGAGGAGTTACGAAGGAAGTCCATGGTGAAGCCCTCCGAGGCGAGCTTCCTCGCAAGAACGAAGCCGCGAGCCGCGAGCCGCGAAATCACGGGGCCCCCATCGCCGAGCGCGGCGCCGTGCGCGACGGGGTGGTCGGGGATGG
>JAJYCT010000462.1 GCA_021778125.1 Myxococcales bacterium | reverse complement strand
CGCGGCTCGTCGGCGCCGCAGCCGGGATTCCTGTCGGTGGGGCGAGGATCGCGAGGACGTCCGCCCGGATCGTGAGGCGCGCGGCGGCGATCGTCAGAAGCGCGGCACCGATCGTCGGGCACGGGGCAGGGATCGAGAGGAGCGCAGACGGGATCCAGGGGATCCGGGCGCGCGTCTGCGGGATCGCCGCCGGGATCCCGGACGTCGCGGCGGGGATCGACAGGAGCGAGCGTGGGATCTCGACGAGCGCCGCGCGCCTCTCCATGCGGTGCGCGCCGATCGTGACGCAGGAGGCCGTCACCCGGACGCGGCCCGCGATCCGAAGGACACGGCACGCGCGCCTCGGAGTGGGCGCCGCGATCCGGAAGGCGCGGTGCGCGATCCAGAAGGCACGGTGCGCGCTCCATCGGGTGAGCGTCGCGATCCAGGAACCACGCGGAGGGTTGCCTCGAGTGAGCGCCGCGACGCGAAGACCGCCGTCGGTGCTCGTTCGAGGGATCGACGCGACGCACGGAGGACGAACCTCCGCGATCAGGACGCCGGCGTCGGTCACCGAGGCGCGCGTCGACGTGACGTGGGTGACCGACGCGCCCGTGAAGACGCGCGCGCCGGTCGCTCGAACCCCCGCCGACGGCACGAAGACGCGGGCCGAAATGCTCGAAATGCGCGCCGCGCGCACGGAGATCCGTCACGCGATCCCTCGAAGACGCGCCGCGCTCCTCGGGATCGTCGCGGGCCACTTCTCGCGGCCCTTCGCCGACGGGATCTTCCCTTCATTCACCTTCGATTCGAAGAGCGACGCGGCGTACACGCTCCAGAGCGGCGGCGCTTGCTTGCGCCCGTTCGCGAGGTCCCGCGCGTCGCAGCGCAGGCGATACCTCTCGCGCTCGGCCTGGTTCAGCGTCACGTTCCGAAAGACGCGCTGGTACTCCACGAACTTTCCGGACCGAGGGTCCAGCAGCCGCGTTCGCAGGAAGCCCCCGCCGTCCTTCAGCGCCCAGATCCCCGGCCGGAGGGCCTTTGCGGTCATCTCGTACGCGGCGTGCAGCCCTTGCGTGGTGCAAAACCCGCAGTAGCGAGCGGCGAGCCAGGTCGGCATGAACGGCGGAAACTCGGAACACTCATCGGTGTTCATGCCCTGGCAAACGGCCCGGCATCGGACCGCCCGTCGCGTGCCGCGCTTGCCGTACGGCGACGTTCGACCCATCCTCGCCAAGGTCGCCGATCTCGGACGAGATCTCGTGCTCGTCGGCGGCCAGGCCGTGAACTTCTGGGGGTCCGCGTACGAACGGCGCGTGCCCGCGGTCGTCTTCGTCGATGCCGCGGGCGTGTCGCGGACGCTCGACGTCGTCTCCGCGCCGTTCGAGCTGGGAGGCGTCGAGGTCCATGACACGGCCCTGCCGGTCGAGATCCTCGACGATGCCGAAGTTTCGACCGGCGTCCGCTTCTACGTGATGCATCCCGTGCTGTGCATGGAGAGCCGCGTGCACAACGTCGTGGGCCTTCGCGCCTACTACGACACGGAGCAGGGGGCGGACGCGGTGATCCCCCGCTCCTATCGGGCTAGGACGGGACAGTCGCAGACCCGCGCCGAGCGCCGGGTCCTACCCGCCGATCGCGCGCATCGACACGTCGGCCGCGGTGTCCTCGGTGCAGCCCTTCCACGTGCGCCCGTCGGGCTTGAGCGCCCAGGCCTCGCCGATCGCGCCCACCAGCGCGCCGACGTCGCCGCGCTCGGCGAGGTCCATGGCGGCGACGCCGTCGTTGGTCGCCAGGCACGGGCGCAGCGTCCCGTCGGACGCGACGCGCAGGCGGTCGCACGTCTCGCAGTACGTGTCGGTGGTGCCCGTGATGAAGCCCACGCGCAGGCGCGCGTCGCCGCGCGCGTGGACGTAGCGGGCCGGCCCGCGCCCCTCGTCACGCGCGCCGTCCTCGTCCACGAGCAGGTGCGCGAGGCGCCCGCGCATCTCGGCGTGCCCCACGAGCGTCTCCGGCGGCAGGTGCGCCCCCTCGCCGACGCGCATCACCTCGATGAAGCGCGGCACGATGCCGCGCTCCCACGCCCAGCTCGTCAGGGCCGGCAGCTCGTCGTCGTTGTCGTCGCGCAGCACCACGGTGTTCGTCTTGAGCTCGGCGAAGCCCGCGGCGCGCGCGGCCTCGATCCCCGCGAGCACGCGGTCGAGCCGCCCGCCCCGCGTGATGCGCCAGAAGCGCTCCGGGACGAGCGAGTCGAGCGACACGGTCAGCCGCTGCAGGCCCGCGGCGCGCAGCGCCCGCGCGCGCTCCGCGAGCAGCGTCGCGTTCGTCGTCAGCGCCAGATCCTCGACCCCGAGCGACGCCACGAACGCCACGAGCTCGGTCACGCGCGGGTGCAAGAGCGGCTCGCCGCCCGTGATGCGCACGCGCCGCACGCCCGCCTGCACGAGCGCGCGGATCATGGCGCGCCACGCGTCGTCGTCGAGGCGCTTCTCGAGGTAGCCGTCGCTGCGCGACGGACGGCAGTACACGCACGCCAGATCGCACCGATCGGTCAGCGACACGCGCACCGTGCGCGGCTCGACGCGCGGAGCCGCATGCAGCAGCGGCAGCGAGCGGCGAGCCTGCGGGGCGGGCTGCATGGGACTCGTACCGTACCAAATACGCTCCGGGGCGCCCCCGGTTTCGAAGCGAGGGCGCGCGCGCAGCGCCGAGGCGGCCCGGGCCGGGGGGGGGGGCGCGCATGGCGGGGGCGTGCGCTTGTGACAGACTCCCGCCCTGCCATGACCAGCCCGCGCGTCTACGCGTTCGAGGGGATCGACGAGTCGCTGCCGTACATTCCGCTCGCGGGGCGGCGGCTGCTCGACGCGCTCGGCCGCAAACTGTCGCTCGACGGCTGGCTCTCGCTGCCGCTGCCGGACCGGACGCGGCTGGTCGAGGCGGGCGCCTCCGACAAGGTCGACGCGTCGGTGGTGCGCCTGGTCGACGCGGCGCACCCGGCGCCGGTCGCGCAGGTGCCGCTCGCCGAGCCCGACGCCGTCGTCCCGCCCGAGGGCGTCGCGGTGGACGCGGCGACGTGGCGGGGCCTTCGTCCGCTCGATCGCTACGCGCTCGGCAAGCTCGCCCGGAAGCCCGAGAAGCTCGCGCGCGCCTGCGCCGAGATCGTCGGCGTGACGCTGTCGCACGTGGGCCCGTCGGGCGACGCGCGCATGGTCGACGTGGGGGCCAAGGGCGAGACGGCGCGCCGCGCGGAGGCCTCGGCGCGCGTGCGCACGACGGGGGCGGTGGTGGCGGCGATCGCGGCGGGCGGCCTCGCCAAGGGCGACGTGCTCGCCGCGGCGCGCATCGCGGGGATCCTGGCGTGCAAGCGGACGGCGGAGCTCGTGCCGCTCTGCCACCCGGTGCGCACGACGCACGCGGCGATCGACTTCGAGCTCGCGGTGGACCGCGGCGAGGTGCGCGTGCGCGCGGTGGTCGAGGCCGTGGACCGCACGGGCGTCGAGATGGAGGCGATGGTCGCGGCGAGCGTCGCGTCGCTGACGCTCTACGACATGATCAAGAGCGCGGACCGCTGGGCGAGCATCGACGGCGTGCGCCTGGAGGCCAAGCGGGGCGGCAAGAGCGGCGAGATCGCGCGGCCGGCGGACCGGCCGTGAGCGCGCCGCTCGTCGCGCTGCGCGAGGCGCCGCCGTCGATCGACGAGGCGGTGGCGTACGTGAGCCACGGGGGCGCGGGCGCCGTGTGCGTCTTCCTCGGCACCGTGCGCGACGAGAGCGAGGGGCGCCCCGTGGTGCGCCTCGAGTACGAGGCGTACGCGTCGATGGCGGTCGCCGAGATGACGCGCGTCGCCGACGAGATCGCGGCGGAGGTGCCGGGCGTGCGCCTCGCGGTCGTGCACCGCGTGGGCTCGCTCGCCGTGGGCGACGTCGCCGTCGTGTGCGCCGCGAGCGCCCCGCACCGGGGCGAGGCGTACCGCGCGTGCCGCGCGCTCATCGACCGCGTCAAGGCACGCGTTCCGATCTGGAAGCGCGAGCACGGGCCGGACGGGGCGGCCTGGGTGGGCTGGCAGGAC
>JAJYCT010000461.1 GCA_021778125.1 Myxococcales bacterium | reverse complement strand
GTGAACGACCTCGCGGCGATCTACCCGAACTTTTCACTTTACTATTACTGGAACCCGACAGGTCCTGTGGTCGGGCGATGAGTCCAGCGATCAAGGCGGACGGCACGCTGCGGATCGAGTGGCGCTGTCCGGACTGCTGGCTCGCGTTCATCAAGGCGGCCAAGGGGCTTCCGCTCTCGTCGCGGCCTGAGACGGCTCGCGCGAAGCCCAAGAGTGGCACGCGCGCCGTGGCGCCCTCGGCGCCGGACGAGGACGACGACCCGACGCCGGTGGGCCCGTCGCGGGGCCGGCGCAGGTCGTCGATACCTCCGCCCCGCAGGGGCCGAAGACGGTGAGCCGCCGGTGCGCCCTACGTCCCGCGCTTCGCCGAAGAGCGGGACAGGTCCGCGTCACGCCCGCGAGGGCTCGGTTCGAGCGCCCGACCCAGCCGTGCGCCGCACGAGGTCGAGCAAGGCCGACAGCGCGAACGGCTTCTCCAGGCGCGGGTTCGGGACGCGCTCGAGGAACTCGCGACTGGCACGCGTGAAGGCGCCGCCGGTGAGGAATGCCACGCGGCTCACCATGGAGGGCGCGGTCGCCTTCAGCCGGTCGTAGAAGTCCATGCCGCTCATCTCCGGCATCATCAGATCGCAGAGGATCACGTCGTAGCCGGTCCCCGCCTCGAGGCGGGCCATGGCCTCCTTGGCGCTCGTCGTCGCGTCGACGTCGTGATGCTCCGAGAGCAGAAGGCGCAGCGAGTGGCCGAGAGCTCGCTCGTCGTCGATGAGCAGGACGCGCGCACGCCTGACGGCAGAGGGGACCGGCCTCTCGCTCGCCGGCGGGAGGTCCGACGTGAATGGCTGGAGAACGACGCAGAACGTGCTGCCCCGCCCGACCTCGCTGTCGACCAGGAGCTGCCCGCCCATCGCCTTCACGATGCTGTGGCAGATCGACAGACCGAGCCCCATGCCGACGCCGACCGGCTTGGTCGTGAAGAACGGATCGAAGATGCGGCCCAGGATCTCCGAGGGGATGCCGCAGCCCGTGTCCAAGAACTCCACGACCACCTGGGACGAGGCCGCACGGAATGCGGTGACCCGGATCTCGTTGTCGTCGCGGCGTCCCTCCGCGATCGACTGCGCCGAGTTGACGAGAAGGTTGAGGAACACCTGGGAGATGCGGGACCTGTCGCCGCGGACGGGAGGGATTTCCCCGAGGTTCACCGTCAAGCGGGCGCGGTGCCCGATCTCCTTCTCCGCGATCCTCAGGCAGGACTGCAGGACGGGCTCGATCTCGACGGGCCCCGCGTAGGCCTCGGGGTTCCCGGGCTGCGAGAGCATCCGGAGGTCGGCGACGACGGCGCGGATGCGCTCGGCGCCCTCGCGGGCGTCGCGCAGCAGCAGGTCCACCTCCTCGGGCGAGAACCGGGGAGCCGCACCGCGGCCGAGCAACCGCGGCAGCGCGTCGGACACGAGCGCCAGGTTGCTCTGGACGTAGGCCAGTGGGTTGTTGATCTCGTGCGCCACGCCGGCCGCCAGCATACCCACCGACGCCAGGCGGTCGGCGGCGGCCAGGCGGGCGAGCATCTCGCGTCGCTCCCGAAGATCGCGCACCAGGGCGACGATCGCCGGAGCCCCGCCGAAGTCGAGCTTGAACGCCTCGACCTCGACGCTCACCGGCGAACCGTCGGCGTGGACCAGCTCCGTCTCGAGGGACGGGGTGCGCGCGAACATCCGGTCGGCGTCGAGCTGCCGGATCCGGGAGGCGACCAGCCCGTGTCGGGCGGAGACGACGAGGTCCAGCGGAGATCGCCCGAGAAGGTCCGCGACGCTCGCGTAGCCGAGCAGGGCGAGCAGGGCCGGGTTCGCGTAGACGATGCGGCCGTCGCGGTGGACGAGCACGGCCAGCGGCACCTGCTCGATGAGCCGGCGGAAGCTCGTCTCGGAGCGCCGCCGCGCATCCTCGGCCTCGCGCCGCGAGGTCACGTCGAGCATGCAACCGATCATCTCGCGGGGCGCGCCGTCGTCGTCGCGCGCGAGCACGAGATCGTCGTGGATCCAGCAGTACGTCCCGTCGGCGCGCGCGAAGCGGTACTCGTGGACGTGATGTCCGGTCTCGAAGACCCGGGCCACCCCGGCGAGGACGGCGTCGCGCTCGTCGGGGTGGATGTGATCGGCCCAGAACGTCGGGCTCTCCGTGAAAGCATGCGGCGCGTGCCCGAGCACGGTTCGCACGTTCTCACTGACGAACGTCGCCCCGAACGGCGGCGAGGCCTCGCACGTGTACGTAACGGCCGTCGTCGCCGACAGGATGTACTCGATGCGCTGGCGCGCCCGCACGAGCTCCTCGCGATCCTGCGAGGTACCGGACCTGTCCCCCGCCAGTCCGCCCGCGAAGCCCCCCTTCCCCATGATCGAGCACTCTACCACCGGCCGCACGAAGCGATCTCCGGAGCCCCACCCGAGAAGGATGAAGGATGAGTCACGAGGGAGGTGCGACGGCTCGAGCGTGGCGAGAGAGTGGACGATCTCGGAACGGTCTCTTTCTCCCGCTGAGGCGAAGTCTTCGAGCACGTCCTCGATGTCACGTCGCAGCCGGAGCATCGCTTCATCGTGTGCAGCGTGAAAAGCTGTCACTCGGGACGACGCGCACGCAGGCATCTCTCGACCGTGCGGAGAGCCTCCCCGACCGTCCGAACGCGCTCGGCGTCTTCGTCGGAGATGTCGATGTCGAACGCATCCTCGAAGGCCAGCGTCAGCTCGACGAGGGCGAGGGAGTCGGCGCCGAGGTCCTCCACGAACCGCGTGCCGTCGTCGAGTGTCGCAAACGGTGCGCTCAGCTGGCGCCGGATGAGATCTGTCACCTGAGTCTTTACGTCGCTAGGCACGTTGCACCTCGCTTCGCGGCGACCATGGCAATGGGCGAAGGCTCGCGAAGCGGGCGCGAACGGGACACGCAAGTCTGCCCGCGCCGATACCACCAGAGTAGCACTTGCGCGGAGCGTGGGGCGGCGGCGGTTTCGGAGCTCGCTTCCCCCGCGCGCGCGCCCCAGTGCATCCCGATCGAGGAACCCCCCTAACTGGCACGTATCGCCGCGCGCCGCGCGCGACGATATGCGCGACGGGCATGGGTGCGGCTCCTTTGGAGCGGATCGGATCATGATGGATGCGGTGCGTCATGGAGCGATTCCGGGGGGCTCCCGGCTTCGGCGGTGGAAGCGATCCTCCAGAAGCGCGGGATCGCGATCGTCCCTGGCGCGGGTGATCGTGGGTGCGATCCCCGTTCCCTTGGCCGTCGGGACCGTCAGCTCGTAGAAGCGGCGTGACGTCGTGGCCCCCCCAAAGAGTGACGGCCCGGAGCTGATCCTCCGAGCCGTCGAGGGGACGCCGGCGCCGGTACGGCGCGACAGCACACCACCAGTCGCGTATGCGTCGCACGTGACGGGGCTCGCGTCCAGATTCCGGCGAGCGACGTGCTGGGGGCGCGTTGCTGCGGCCTCGTTCGTGTCGGCACTGTCACGGGGACTTCCTGCTCTGCCGGCAGTGCGACGCCCGCTACCGGCACTGCTCGCCCGGCTGCTCGGAGGCCGCTGACCAGGAGCATGGGCGCGAGCGGCAGCGAGTCTACGAGCGCACGTCCAAGGGCAAGCGCAAGCGCGCCGCACGTGCGAAACGCCACCGGGACAAGTTTTCGGAGTCGAAAGTAACGCACGCTTGCTCGCCGCCACCGGGGCGGGACGTACACCCCCAGACGACGATTGCGACCGCGAGCACGACGCCCGCGCAGTCGCCGATCGCCTGGAAGGTCGTGCACCATGTCGTCTTCTCTCTGGCTCTCGATCGAGCGGCGTTCGACCGAGACGCGGCTCCTGTTGTCGGTGGCGGGCTCGGGTCCGTCGCTCAAGGCGCGTCTGCCCACGCGCCCCGCCCACCCGCACGCGCTCGTGCGCCGTGACCCATCAGCGACACCGGGATGACTCGCGCGAGCGCGCCCTGCACACTCGGGCGCGACGGGAGGTGAGCGATGGCGCATGGGCGGAAGGTCCACGACGAGGTCGAGGCCCGACGGTGTCTGCT
>JAJYCT010000070.1 GCA_021778125.1 Myxococcales bacterium | reverse complement strand
GCGACGCGGCGCACGCGACGGCGAGAGGCAGGAGGGCCGGGAGCAGCGCGCGCATCGCGCCACGATCAGACTACGCCGGGGCGCGGCGGGCAACTTCGCGGGCCCCGGCGCCGCGCGCGACGCGAGGCTGAGCCATCCGCGCAGGGGCTCCTACCGCCCGCTCGCCCACGAGAGCCACCCGCCGACCGCGATGCCAGCGAGCGCGGCCACGACGCAGACCACGATCCAGCCGAGAGGCAGCCGAGCCGGCGCGGGCCACGCCGGAGGCTGGCGCAGGGCCCGCAGGTCGACAGGTGACGGGATCGTGGCGCCGTGGGCGTCGGCAGTGTCGATCTGCACGTGCACGCGCGACGGCGGGCGCACGGCCTCGACGTCGTCGGGCGCGGCGAGCGCGGCGCGCAGGGCCGTCGCGAGGGCGTCGGCGGTCGGGTACCGGTCGGCCGGGTCCTTCGCGAGCGCGTGCATCGCGACCGCGTCGAGCGCCGCCGGGATGCCGCGCCCGGGCGCGGCCTCGCGGGGGGAGACGGGCGGCGTCGTCAGGTGCGCGGTGAGGACGCTGAGCGGCGTGGGCCCGCGGAACGGCACGGCGCCGGTCAAGAGCTCGTAGAGGATGACGCCGGTCGCGTAGACGTCGCACCGGGCGTCGAGTTCGTCGCCGCGCGCCTGCTCGGGCGCCATGTACTCGGGCGTGCCGAAGACCATGTTGTGCTGCGTGAGCGCCGTCGTACCGGTGCCGCCGCCGGTGACGATCTTGGCCATGCCGAAGTCGACGACGACGGCGCGGTCTCCGTCGCGCAGCAGCACGTTGCCGGGCTTCAGGTCTCTGTGGATGACGCCCTGCGCGTGCGCCTCGCGCAGCGCCGCGCAGACCTCGAGCACGATGGCGACCGCGCGCGGCAGCGGCAGCGGGCCCTCGGCCTTGGCCACCTCGTCGAGCCCGCGGCCGTCGACGCGCGCCAGGGCCAAGTAGAGCAGCCCCGCGCCTTCGCGCCGGGGATCGGCCAGCTCGCCGAAGTCGAGCACTGGGCAGAGGCGATCGCCCTGCAGGCGGCGCAGGATGGCGGCCTCGCGCGCGAAGCGCCCGCGGATCTGGGGATCGCCCGCGAGGTGCTGGTGGACGACCTTGAGCGCGACGCGGTCTCCCTCGGCGACGCGCCTCGCGTCGTACACGATCCCGGTGCCGCCCTCGCCCAGGACGCCCACGATCTCGAACTTCTCGCCGAGCGTGCGGCCCGGGCTGAGCGGCGGAAGGGACGTCGCGTGCGCCATGACCCCCTCAGCGCGCCTCGCACGCAGCGCGGACCTTGGGCGACGTGCGTACGGGGTCGAGCGTCGACGCCGGATCGTTCGATCGCCACGCCGCGCACGCTGCCGCCGCCGCGGCGCGGGCGTCGAGCGCCACGTACGCCTCGAGCAGCGCGCGGTGCAGGAGCGCGAGCTGCGGGTGCGTGAGCGCGCCGCCGCCGAGCAGGCGGTCGCCGCGCGCGACGGCCTCGGCGTAGCGCCCGTAGCGCACGTCGGCGAGCAGCAGCGGCAGGTCGGCGTCGGCCTTGCGCTGCTGCTCGAGGGCCATGCCGCCGCTCGCGCCGTCGCGCTCGGCCGCCGCGCGGGCCTCGGCGCGCCCGGCGTCGGTCAGGCGCAGCCCGGGCATCGCGACGAGCACGACCTCGCCGCGCGCGAGGGTCACGCCCTGCCGGCGGTTGTAGGAGTTGAGCTCCCAGCCGCGGTTGGGGTCCCCCCAGAAGCGCGCCGCGACGGTGTTGACCGTCTCGCCCTCGCCGGCGATGTACGTGACGACGGCGGGGATCTCGATCTCCTGCCCCTCGACGGGCGGCACCCACGGCACGCCCTTGTTGTCGCGGGCGAGCAGCTCGGTACGGGCCATGTCGTCGGTGCCGAGCCACGAGAGCGCGAGCTCGGCCCAGGTCTCGCTCTGCATCACGGTGTGGTGGCCCGGAGCGGGCACCTCGAGGCGCATGCCGGGGGCGATGATCGTGCCCCCCTGCACGTCCAGCGCGTTGGCGCCGACCAGCACGGTCTCGCGCTTGGCGTCGCCGTACACACGCTCAGCGATCTGGGCGAGGGTCTCGCCCGGCTTGACGATGTGGGTGAAGGCTGCGGCGTCGCGCGACAGGACCGCGGCGACGGCGAGCACGGCGAGGGCGAGCGCGGGGCGCACTCAGTTCTTCTCTCTCTCGGCGCTCGGCAGAGCGGCGCCGCCGTCATCGCGGGGGGCGAGGTCGGGCACGGCCATCACGACGTCGAGCGTGCGCGACTCGCCGGCAACGACGGCGATCGTGCGCTTCTCGACCGGCGCGCTCGGGTGCACGAGCGTCACGTAGTGCGTCCCCGGAGAGAGCGGAATGGCGCGCGCGAAGGGCGTGACGTCGACGCGCTGCCCGTCGACCCACACCTCGGCCCACGGCGTCGCGAGGACGCGCAGAAACCCCGGTCCGGCGGGGACGAGCTCGAGGGGACGGGCGCCGGCGGACTGGGCGTCGCCGTGCGCGGTGGCCTGGAGCACGGCGCCGGAGCCCACGACGAGGCCGCCGAGCAGGCCGAGTCCCGCGATGGCGCGCCGGATGGAGGCCCGGGCGCGCTCGCTCGGCGCGTCCGCCCCCTTGCCCTCGGCGGGTGGAGCGAGACCCGCATGTTCGAGCGCGCGCACGACGAGCAGCTCGACGGGCAGCCCCGCTCGCGCCGCCACCCGCTCCTCGAGCTGCTCGGCGAGCGCCTCGGCCGTCTGGACGCGGTCGGCCGGGAGCTTTTCGATGGCGCGCATGATGATGCGCTCGAGGGCCACGGGCACGTCGGGCGCGCGCCGGTGCAGCGGGATGGGCGGGTCGCGGCGGATGCGGTGCGCGCTCGGGCGGCGCTCCCCCTCGTCGGTGCGTTCGAAGGGCCGCGCGCCGCAGACGAGCTGGTAGAGCACGACGCCGAGGGAGAAGATGTCGCTGCGCGCGTCGACCGCCTCGCCGAGGATCTGCTCGGGCGACATGTACGCGGGCGTTCCGAAGGCGGCGACGTCCTCGATGCGCGGGGAGGAGAGGTCCCTCGCGTCGCCCGTGGTGCGCTGCGCGATGCCGAAATCGAGGAGCTTGACCTCGCCGCGCTTGCCCAGCAGCACGTTGGCCGGCTTGACGTCGCGGTGCACGATGCCTCGCCCGTGCGCGTGCGCGAGGCCGCGCGCGACCGACGCCCCGATCGCGGCGACGCTGTCGGGCGGGACGCCGGGGCGCTTCTTGAGCACCGTGTCGAGCGTGAAGCCGTCGACGTACTCGAGCACGAGGTGCATGTGCGCCTCGCTCTTCACGAAGGCGTGCAGGGCTCCAATGTTCGGGTGCGAGAGCGACGCGAGGACGCGTGCCTCGCGCTCGAGCTGCGCCGCGAACGGCGACGTCGGCGCGATGGTGCTCTTGAGCGCCTTGATCGCCACCGTGCGGCCGAGCGGCTCCTCGACGGCCTTGTGGACCGACGAGAGCGAGCCCGATCCGAGCTCCTCGAGGATGCGGAACCCCTCGATGACGGGAAGCTCGGCCACGACCCCGATCCTAGTGCACGAGCAGAGACACGCCGGTCATCTCGGCAGGCTGCGGCAGGCCCATCACCTCGAGCATCGTCGGCGCGACGTCGCACACGCGCCCGCCGGGGCGCAGGCGCACCGCCCGGTCGCGATCGTCGACGTAGACGAGCGGGACGGGGTTGAGCGTGTGCGCGGTGTGCGGGCGGCCCGTCTCGGGATCCTTCATCAGCTCGCAGTTGCCGTGGTCGGCCGTGATGATGACGGCCCCGCCGAGGGCGCGCGCGGCCTCGACGATCCGGCGCACGCCGGCGTCGACCGCCTCGACCGCGCGGATCGCGGCGTCGAGCATGCCCGTGTGGCCGACCATGTCGGGGTTGGCGAAGTTGACGAGCACGAAGTCGTACTTCGCGCTCCGGACCGCCTCCTCGACCGTCTGGGCGACGGCAGCGGCGGCCATCTCGGGCTTCTGGTCGTAGGTCGCGACGTCCTTGGGCGACGGGAGCATCTTGCGGTCCTCGCCCGCGAAGGGCTCCTCGCGTCCGCCGTTGAAGAAGTACGTCACGTGCGCGTACTTCTCGGTCTCCGCGCAGCGGAACTGCGTGAGGCCCGCGCGCGCGATGACCTCCGGAAAGATGTTCTTGAAGGTCTCCTTCGGGAAAGCGGTCGGCAGGCCGAGGGACCCGTCGTACGTCGTCATGCAGGCGTAGCGGGCCGCAAAGGGCGCGCCCGCCGCCCGCGCGAACGCGTCGAACGACGGGATCGCGAGGGCGCGCGTGAGCTCGCGCGCCCGGTCGGGCCGGAAGTTGAAGTGCAGCGCCGCGTCGCCGGGCCGCACGCCGTCGTAGCCCTGCACGACGAACGGCTCGACGAACTCGTCGGTCTTGCCGGCCGCGTAGCTCCGCTCGATGCCCTCCTGAGCGGTGACGGCCACCGGACCCTCCGCGTGGACGAGGGCGCGGTAGGCGCGCTCGACGCGCTCCCAGCGGTTGTCGCGGTCCATCCCCCAGTAGCGGCCGCCCACGGTGCCGAACCGACCGACGCCCCCGGCGAGCGTGCGCTCGATCTCGGCGATGTATCGTGGCGCCGTGCCCGGCTGAACGTCGCGCCCGTCGAGGAACGCGTGAACGACCACCGGGACGCCGGCCGCAGCGGTGACGTCGACGAGCGCGCCGATGTGTTCGAGCGAAGAGTGGACGCCGCCGTCGCTCGCGAGGCCGAGCAGGTGCAGGCGCCCTCCCGCGGCCTGGCACTTGCCGAGGACGTCCGCGATGACGCGGTTCTTCGCGAGGGTGCCGTCGTGGACGGCGTTGTCGATCCGCGAGAGGTCCATCATCGCGATGCGCCCTGCGCCGAGATTCAGGTGCCCGACCTCGCTGTTGCCCATCTGCCCCGGCGGCAGGCCCACGTCGGGGCCGCTCGTACCGATGAGCGTGTGGGGGTACTGGTCCTCGAGCGCGGTCAGCTCCGGCGTGCGGGCGAGGCGCACGGCGTTGTCCGCGCGCTCCTCCCGCTCGCCGTAGCCGTCGAGGATGATGAGGACGAGGGGGCGCGGGCGGCGTCGCAGTGCCATTTTCCGCGGGAACATAGCAGTGATATGGGAAGAGGCACGATGCCGTGGGTCGAAGCGATGCTGCGCGGTCAGAAGGTGCTGGCACGCGCCCGGCAAGACGGTGCGCTGGACGACGAGGGGGGGCGAGTCGAAATCCGCTACAGGCCCAACGACGGGCGCGCGTACCGGGCGGCGCGGGCGAACTTGGCCATCGCTCCTGGCGCGAAGGTTCTGCCTGACGAGACGTGCGGCCCGGCCGAGGCGCCGCCGGAGAAACCGGAGAAGAGCGAGGCCCAGAAGGCCGCGCCGCGACTGCACCCGGTGCCGGCCAACGCGTGGCAAGCGTTCACCGACGGCGCGTGCTCGGGGAACCCGGGCCCGGCCGGCTCGGGCGTCGTGCTGGTCGAGCCGGGCGGCAAGCTGCACGAGGGGCAGGAGTACCTCGGGCAGGCGACCAACAACGTGGCCGAGCTGACGGCGATCCTGCGCGCCCTGGAGTGGATCCCGGCCGGCGCCGGGCCCATCGTCGTCCACACCGACAGCAAGTACTCCATTGGCGTCCTGTCCAAGGGCTGGAAGGCAAGGGTCAACCAGGAGCTCATCGCGAGGACCAAGCGTCTGGTGCAGGACCGGTCCGCTCAGCTCCGCTACGTGCCCGGACACGAGGGCGTCGCGCTCAACGAGCGCGCGGACGAGCTGGCCCGGGCCGCCATCACGACGCGTCAGTCGCGTCCGGCGCGGGCGGGGAGCTGAGCCTCAGGGCGCGGCCGCGATCTCGCGCGTCCACGCGCGGGCGAGCGCGCAGTCGCCGGCGCTGGCCCAGCCCGTCGGCGCGACCGTCGCGGGGCCGAGCACGACGATCATGTCCCCGCCGGACCGGGCGATGGCGAAGGGCCCGCGATCGGCCCGCTCGCGGCAGATGAAGGTCGCGTTGGCCACCTTCGGGGCACCAGCCTTCAGATCGAGCGCCCGGACGAGCGCCGGCCACACCCGCCGCACCCGCTCGTCCTTCGTCCTGCCGGCGTCGTAGCGCAGGCGCCACGCGAAGGCGACGCGATCGCCGCTGGTCAAGAGGATGCCGCGATCCCCGCCCCACCCGGCGCTCAGGTCCGCGGCGGCCTTCGCGTCCATCCACTCGCCGAACGCCAGGCGGACGCCTAGCTCCCCCTCCGAGTCCTCGTCGGAGACCTTCCATCCGGCGCCCAGCGCCGCGTACGTCGGCGCCGCGACCCGGAGCGGAGGTTCATGCGCGACCCACTTGTCGACGTGAAGGATCTGCTCACTCGTCGTCGGCGGGTCGTTCCACGCGCGGTCGACCGCGGGCCAGCCGCCCTGACGGCGCAAGGCGTGGACGAAGATCGTCCCGTAGATGTACGGCGCGATGAGCGAGCTTCGCATCACGTGCGGCGCGTGGGCACCGGGGCCGCTCGCCAGCCCGGCCTCGAGCTGCTGGCCGAAGACCTCGTCGGGCATGTCGATCGCCGTGCGCCCGCTGCCGGGCGCCATCTTCGCGATCATGACGTCGAACATCGCGCTCGTGGCGTCGCCCTCGGCGAGCGCGCTGACCGCCTCGGAGCGGTCGCCATCGCCGGGGCGGTACTTGGACCGCTCGCCGAGGTTCCACGACTGATCCTGGAGGGCGTGCACGAGCTCGTGCGCGAGCGTGGCGTTGGCCTCGTCGTCGCCGAGGTCGTCGGCGAGGTACATCGTGCCGTCGGCGGGCTCGTAGTAGCCGGCGAGCTGGTCCTGGAGCAGCTCATACTCCGCCCCCTCGTAGTCGAACGCGGTGGGGAGGAAGCCGAAGAGCGCGAGTTCGAGGCCCTCGTCGCGGATGGCCGCGGGCGGCAGCTCGCGCGCCACGTGAGCCTTCACCTGGGCAATGAGCGCGTTGCGGTCGAGCGAGACGCCCGGCACCGCGCGCTTCTCCGCGAGGCCACGCGCGGCCTCGACGCGCCGGAGCATGCGCTCGACGAGCCTCGCGTGCCGCGACTCGGCGCTGCCCGCATCGGGGGACGCCGGGGCGACGGGCGCCGGCGGGCGCGTCGCGGCGACCGTGGCGCCGGGGGCGACCGCGAGGGCGGGCGCGGAGAGAGGCGGCGACGAGCCGCAGCCCGCGCCGAACGCGAGCAGAGCGCCAGCGAGGGCGCGCCTCACGGACGGCCCCGCCCCTTCTCTGCGTCGGCCCGGATGGCGGCGATCGCGGCGGCGTAGTCGGGCTTGGTGAAGACGGCGTTGCCCGCGACGAGCGCGCGCGCCCCCGCGGCGGCGGCCTGGGCCGCGGTCCCCGCGGCGATCCCTCCGTCGATCTCGAGGTCCACGGCGCGACCGCCGCGATCGATCATCGCGCGGAGCGCGCGGACCTTCGGCAGCACCTCGGGGATGAACGACTGCCCGCCGAACCCCGGGTTGACGCTCATCACGAGCACGAGATCGGCAAACGGCAGCGCGTGCTCGATCGCGCTCTCGTGCGTGTGCGGGTTGAGCGAGACGCCAGCGCGCTTGCCGAGCTGGCGGATGTGCTGGAGCGTCCGGTGCAGGTGCGGGCAGGCCTCGACGTGGACGGTCAGCGTGTCGGCGCCGGCCGCCGTGAAATCGTCGAGGTAGCGGTCGGGGTCCTCGATCATCAGGTGGACGTCGAGCGGCAGGCGGGTGGCCCTGCGTACGGCCTTCACCACGAGCGGACCGATCGTGAGATTCGGCACGAAGTGGCCGTCCATCACGTCGACGTGGATCCAGTCCGCGCCAGCGCGCTCGACGGCTCGCACCTCGTCGGCGAGACGGCCGAAGTCGGCCGAGAGGATCGAGGGGGCGACGAGAATGGGCGAAGTCACGGGCAGCGTGGGTCGTAGCACGACCCGCGTGGCCGCGCGGCAGAGTCGGCCGGATGACCCGACCGTCACCCCGAGCCGCGCGGCAAGGGGCGACGCGTCCCCGCGTTTCGGTTGCGCCTCGCACGGAAAGCGGGGAGAGTCGGGTCCCTCAGCTGCACCCATGAACGTCCGACGCATGACCAAGGCTGACTTCGACCGCATCGTCGAGGTCATCGACCACTGGTGGGGCGGGCCCATCGGCACCTTCGCCCACCCGATTTTCTTCTACGAGCTGGGCGACCACGCGCTCGTGGTCGAGCAGGGGCAGGAGATGATTGGCTTCCTGCTGGGCTTTCACGTTCCCTCGGCGAACGGGCAGCGGACGGGGTATGTGCACCTCGTGGGCATTCACCCGGAGTACCGCCGGCGCGGCGTGGGGCGACTGCTCTACGATCGCTTCGTGAAGGAGTGCGCCGACGCCGGATGCGTACGTATGAAGGCCATCACGACGCCCGGCAACGAGGGCTCGATCCGCTTCCACGTCGCCCTCGGCTGGCACGTGCAGGAGATCGACGACTATGCGGGGCCGGGGCGTCGTCGCATCGTGTTCACCAGGCTGCTCTCCGTTTGAGCCGGCGCGCCGGGCGCGGGCGCCGTATACTGGAGTGCCATGGTTGCGAACGCCCCCAAGTCGGCGCCAAGGGAGCCGCGGGACGCACCGCTGACACCGGCGGCGCTGCGCGAGATCGGCCTGTTCGGCGCCCTGGCCGAGGACGTGCTCGAGCACCTCGCGCGGTCCATCAAGACGGTCCGCGCGACGCCCGGCGAGACGATCTTCCACGAGGGCGAGAGCGGGCGCGAGATGTTCGTGGTGCTCGACGGCGAGGTCGAGGTCACCAAGCGCAGCCGGCGCGGACGCGACACGCGCGTCGCGCTCCTCGGACCCGCCGACTGGTTCGGCGAGATGTCCGTGCTCGACATGCAGGCGCGTTCCGCGACGGTGCGCGCGGTAGCACCGTCACGCCTCGCGCGCTTCACGAGCGAGGACATGGATGCGCTCTACCGGTTCGACCTCAAGTCGTATGCGCTCATCGTGCTCAACATCGCGCGCGATCTCTCGCGGCGGCTGCGCGTGACGGACGGCATCCTCGCGGACTTCGCCGTCAACGTGCTCGACGAGTACGTCGCGATGAAGCGCTAGCGAGGGACAAGCCCGTCAATCGCTCGGCGACCCATCGGTGAGCGCGCTGCCGTCGGACGCATCTCCGGCCGCGTCCGAGAGGGGGCCGGCGTCTCCCGCGTCGTCGTTCGTACCCGCCTCGGCGTCGCCGGAGGCGGCGTCCGCGCCAGGGGTGGGGCCGCCGTCGGTGACGCCCGAGCTCGCGTCAAGCGCGGCGCCACCGTCGAGCCCCTGCCCCCCGGAGCTGCCCGAGCTGCTCGAGCCTCCGGAGCTGGTCGAGCCGCCGGCGCCCGAGCTGCCTCCCGAACTGCCCCCGGAGCCGGGGCCGTTCGTGGAGCCGCTGCTGCTCCCGACGCCACCTCCCCCTTCGGCGACCTCGCCGGGCGGTAGCGGCTGGGGGTTGAGCGAGCACGCCGTCACGATGACCGTCACGACGAGGGCGGAAAGGGAAGCGAGGGAGAGAAGCCGGAGGTTTGTCATTCGCCCTCGTCGGGTCCGTCGAGTAGCGCGTCGCTGACCGCGCCGCCCTCTGCCGCGTCCGCTGGTGCGACCGGCGCGTCCGTAATCTCTCCGGCGTCGCCGGCATCGGAAGCGGCGTCAGGTGCGGAGGCGGGGTTCGCATCCTCGGCTCCTCCCTCGACCCCGGTGCCCCCGCCCGGGCCATCGGCGCCGAAGGAGGCGCCGGCATCTTGCACCGTGCCAACGCTCATGGCCCCGTCGGGCTGCTCGCCAGGAGGCAAGGGCTGCGGGTTCAGGCTGCAGCCCGCCAGCGCCCCCGCCACGAAGGCAAGGCCAAGGCAAGCTGCGCGGTGGCGCGAAGGCACGAACATTCGGTTCCCCAGGGCAGGGCTGCACAGGAGGTGCCACCCCGCGATCCGCCCGCAGGAAGGGGTCCGAGCGGTGTGTACGACGCATCGGACGTCGCACCCGGCTCAGTATGGCACACGCTTGAGGGCGTCGGGCCCCCATGTTACGCGCAGCGCTGCAACCATGCATGCCGTTGGTCCGCCGCCGCAGAGGGTGCGCCGCATCCTCGAGGCCGTGTACGGCGTGCAGGGGGTCGTGGCGGTGCGCGCGTGGTGCTCGCCGGGCAAGGTTGCCGTCGGCGTGCGCGGGGGCGCCGCGACGGGGCCTCACGACCTGCTCTCCCGCGTCGAGGCCGCCGTCGCCGGGCTGCGAGAGGCTGGCGAATCGTGGGACTTCGGGATCCTGGGCGACGAGGTCTAGGATCCCGAGCCCGTTCAGTTCGGAACGAAGATCGCTTCGATCTCCGTCTTGACCTGATCCTCGGTCTGCTCGCGGGCGATCGCGATCTCCTTGACGATCAAGGTGCGCGCGGTGTCGAGCATCCGGCGCTCGCCGAAGCTGAGTTGCTTGTCCGTCTTGAGGCGGTACAGATCGCGCAGGACCTCTGCGACATCGTAGATGGATCCCGTCTTGATCTTGTCCATGAAGCCGCGATAGCGGCGGTTCCACGTCTGGTTGTCGAAGGCGAGCGTGCGCTCACGCAGGATGTCGAAGATCTCCCGGATCTCCTGCTCGCTGATGACCTGACGCAGCCCCACGGCGCCCGCATTGGCCACGGGCACCAAGATCTTGCGCTCGGTGTCGAGGATCCGGAGGACGTAGAACTTCTGCCGGCTGCCCGCGATGTCCTTCTCCTCGATGCGGACGACCTCGGCCACCCCCTGCGCCGGGTACACGGCCTTGTCGCCGACCTTGAAACTGACGTCGCTGACAGCTTGCATGGCGTCTCCTTCGCGTTGACCTGGCCTTGGGTACACACCTCACCGTCGAGAGCACCCTGGTTGAAAAGGTACCCCTGATGAGGACGAGCTTCGGTTCGCTCTGGGTCGACGGACCGGCGCCTGCCGGATTTGCGGATACTGGAACGCCCCGGCGAAGGCCGGGGCGGGGCTCACACCAACAGAGGACACAGACCGAAGCGCGCACAATTTAGTGCCCCATCTGCCTACCTGTCAAATCCATGGCCGGCCACGGCCCGACCGTGCGCGACCGCGTCCCCCTTGCTCAGAGGCCGAGCAGATCCTCGGCGAGCCCCCAGCGCACGCCGCGATCGGAGACCCGCATGCCGCGCGCTTCCCAGCGATCGAGCAGGGCACACGCGAGCACGCCGCCCGCGACGATCACGTCGGCCCGCTTCGGCTCGAGGCCGGGGACGAGGCGACGCTGCTCGACGGGAAGGGCGGCGAGCCGGTCCACGACGGCGCCAAGCTCGTCGCGCGACATCCGGTGGCCATGCACCCGGCGGCCGTCGTACGGTACCAGGCCCAGCGCGACGGCGGCGAGCGTCGTCACCGTTCCCGCGATCCCGACTGGCTCGCCCACTCCGACCAGCGGCGGGACTCCCGCGAACGCCGATGCCGAAGCCCGCTCGAGCGCCGCGCGATCCTCACCGTGTCGCTCCGTGAGTCGAACGCTACCCACGTCGATGCTGTCGGCCCACATGACGTGCGGCTCCGCCGCGTCGAGGCGACCGAGCACGACCTCGGTGCTGCCGCCGCCGATGTCGAAGACGGCGATATCCTCGGCGGGGCCGACGGGTAGTCCGCTGACGGCGCCTCGGAACGTCAGACGCGCCTCTTCCTGGCCACTGATGACGCGCACCTCGACGCCGAAGCGCGCGCGGACCGCATCGCGGATCGCGTCGCCACCGCTCGCGTCGCGCATGGCGCTCGTCCCGACGACCGCCACGCGCCCTACAGCGAGCTCGCGCACCTGCCGCGCGTAGTCGTCGAGGCAAGCGGTGGTGCGCTCGATCGAGGCGGGGGCGAGGGCACGCGTACGGTCTACGCCCTCGCCCAGCCGGGTGATCGTCGCGCGCTCGACGACGGGGCGGAGCGCGCCATCATCCCCCCGCTCGGCGACGAGCAGGAGCACCGTGTTGGTACCAATGTCGAGCGTCGCGATGCGCATTGACAGCGCCCGCGCACCTCGATCAGGAGCCGGTGATCTCCTTGAGGTTGAGCATCTCGGCGACGTCAGGCTGGAGCACCAGCTCGACGCGGCGGTTCTTCTTCTCGTCGTCGGGCGTCTGCTGATCGATAGTGCCGGCGACGGGGTCCATCGCGCCGTAGCCGACGGCAGAGAAGTGCAACGGATTCAGCGCACCGCCGGTGGGCGCCCCCTTGCCATCCGGGCCCTTGTCGGTCGCGATGAGGAACACGAGCACGGTGCGAGCACGCATCAGGCTTAGCCCCCAGTTGTCCAGGAACGGGCCCGTGTAGGGCTCCTTGTCGGTGTCCCCGGCGACCTGGAAGTCGCGCGTGCTCAGCGTCGAGTCGTTCTTGATGATGTCCGCCACCTGCTTGAGGATCTTCTTGCCATCGGGCTTGAGCGAGTCCTTGCCCGAGTCGAAGAGCACGTCGCCAGGAAGCTGGATCACCATCTTGTTGTGACGGATGACGACGTTCAGGCCGGCGCCCGTCAGCTTGTCGAGGCGAGACTTGAGATCGCGGAAGCGCGCCTTCATGTCGTCGAGCTGCTTGAGCCGCGCCTCGTACTCAGCCATCGCGGTCTTGAGCTTGGCGCGCTCCTGCTCGGATTTGGAGAGGCCCACGCCCAGGTCCTTGAGCTTGCCCTGAAGGTCCTGGATGGTCTGCTGGTCCTGGGCGTACTGCGCCTCGTCATCGGTGTGGCGCTTGTTCGCGGCGTCCAGATCAGCCTTGAGCTTCGCGATGTCACGCTGCGCCTGCTGCCACTCGTCCTCGCTGTGCCCACACCCGGTGAGGGCGAGCGACGCCACGAGGAGGGAGAAGAGAAGGCCTATGCGGAGTTTCCAATGGAGCATCGGTAGATCCTCTCAAGCTGTCGTCAGAGCGGCGACGACGGTACCCGGCTGGCCGCAACGGGGTCAAGGCGACCCGGCAATGTCAACTTTTTCGTTGACTCCTGATATATGTGACCATATACGTCACTCAGTTGGTCCTACTCAGGAGGGATCCCATGGCTGCGAAGAAGGGTGCCAAAAAGGGCGGCAAGAAGACGAAGACGACGAAGAAGGCGGCCAAGACGGCGAAGAAGCCGGCGAAGCGCAAGGCTGCAAAGAAGCCAGCAAAACGGGCAGCCGCCAGAAAGCCCGCGAAAAAGGCGGCGCCTCGGGCAGCGAAGACCCCTGCCACGCGCAAGGCTGCGCCGAAGGCCGCTCCCAAGGCCGCTCCGCCGGCGGGTGTGCCTTCGATGCTGGGCGGCGCCCCCACGCCGAGCCATGGGCTCGACGACGGGGAAGAGTAGTTTCTATTTTTCTTGGCTTATCGCCGTCCAGCACGTCGCGTGAGCGCGACGGACGGCGAGCGCGAGCCCCTGGACCGCCGGGGGCCGCGCGCAGGCGGGCGACCGGGTGGCTCCGCAGGCCCGTGGGTGGCGACCCCACGGGCCTGACGAGATGGCCGCGCGGTCGTGTCCTCGCTTCACGGCGCCCGCCCCGTGGTGTCCTCCCAACGCAGGGGTTGTACCCCGGCGCGGGCCGGATACGCTCGGAGGTGGCCGTATTGCGGCCGAGGTCTTCATGCAACCCTCCGCCGACCTTGTTGTTGCAGAGCGCTTCCGGCTGACCCGCCTCCTCGGGCGAGGCGGCATGGGCTCCGTCTGGCTGGCCCAGCACTTGGGGCTCGACATCCCGTGCGCTGTGAAGTTCATCGAGGGCGAGTACGCCGCCCTTCCGGAGGCGCAGGCGCGCTTCGAGCGCGAGGCCAAGGCCGCCGCGGCCCTGCGCAGCCCCCACGTCGTGCAGATCCTCGACCACGGCATCTGGCAGGGCACGCCATACATGGCGATGGAGCTGCTGGACGGTGAGGACCTCGGCAAGCGCCTGCAGCGCGTCGGGCGGATGCCCCCGCACGAGGTGTCGATGGTGCTCACGCAGGTCGCGCGCGCGCTCACCAAGGCGCACGCCGCGGGCGTCGTTCACCGCGACCTCAAGCCCGACAACATCTTCCTCGTGAAGGACGACGATCGCGAGATCGTCAAGGTGCTCGACTTCGGGATCGCGAAGCAGGCTGGCCACACGATCGACGGCAGCGCGACGAAGACCGGCGCGATGCTCGGAACGCCTTACTACATGAGCCCCGAGCAGGCGCAGGGGACGAAGGCGGTCGACCACCGCAGCGATCTCTGGTCGCTGGCCGTCATCGTCTACCAGCTGCTCACCGGGAGGCTCCCGTTCGAGAGCGAGGCGCTGGGCGATCTGCTCGTCAAGATCATCGTCTCGCCGATCCCCGTGCCGTCGCAGGTGGCGCCGGACCTTCCGCTCGCGTTCGACAGGTGGTGGGGCAAGGCCGCCAACCGAGATCCGAACCTTCGCTACCAGAGCGCCAAGGAAATGAGCGATGGGCTGAACCTCGCGTTCGGCAACTCGTCGGCCACCGACGTGATGGACCGGGGCGAGATCATGGCGGCGATGGCGCGCCACGGGAAGGGCGCCACGCTGCCGGTCAACGCGCCCGGGGCGGCGGCGGCTCTGGCCGCGTCGCCTGCGCCGTACGGCAACTCGCCGGCGCCCTACGGCGCGTCACCGGCACCGTACGCCCACTCGCCCGCGCCCTACGGGGCGTCGCCGGCGCCGTACATGACGCCGCAGCCGGGAGGGTTGCCGCTGCAGGCGACGCCGCAGCCGGGGCAGCTGGGAGCCAACCTCACGACGGGCGCACCGATGGCACGTACGTTCCCCGGCGAGGCGGTGCCCGCGCCGCCCAAGAAGAACGCGGTGTTGTTCGCCGTCCTCGGCGGGGTGGGCGTGCTCGCGGTCGTTGGGATCGTGGTCGCTGTCACGCTCTCGGGGGGCAAGCACGACGCGGCGGCGGCGGGCGGCGCCTCGGCGGTCACGGCGGTCACGCCCCCCGCGGCCTCGTCGGTCGCGCTCGTGGAGCCTCCGCCCGTCCCGGCTCCGTCGAAGTCGGTCGCGGCGACTCCAGCGCCCGCGCCGGTGCGCGTGGCGCCCAAGGTCCACGGAGGCGCGGCGTCCCCCGGAGCGCCGAGCAAGCCCGCCCCAGCCAAGCCGACGAAGAAGCCGGCGGAGGTCGACCTCGGGATCTGACGCCCCAGGCTCGCGCGTGTCAGGGATCTTCGACGTCCGCGCAGCAGCGGAAGCCCGTCGAGTAGTCCAGGTGCGACACCGGGTGGGCCGTCGTGCGGTAGTAGCAGCCGTCGCCGTTGAGGTGCGTGTCCAGGTAGTAGCCGCCCTGGAACGTGCCGTCGGGGTCGTCGATCCACTCGTGCAGGTTGCCGACCATGTCGAACACGCCGTACTCGTTCGTGCACCCCGCGCGCTCGCCGGTGCGAGTAAGCGTCCCGTCGAGCTGGTTGAGGCGCGGGTCGATCATGTTCCCCGCGGCGCCCCACATCCAGCGGTGCTCCGGCTTGTCGTCGAGCGCCGGGTTGAAGAAGTGCATCGCGCTCCGGCCGTTGTCGTTGCAGCGCCCGGTCTCGCGCGTGTTGCCGTAGGGAAACGTCGTGTTCCTCGGGCCCATGCAGGCGCTCCGCCACTCGTCGGGCTTGCACAGGCGCTTGCCGCTCTGCTCGCACGCCGCCGCGGCCTGCTCGCCGCTGACGTAGCCCTGCGGAAAGACGCCCTCCTGGCTGACCGCGCGCACCGTGACGCCCTTTGGAACCGTCGAGTAGTACGGCCACGGCGACTCGTGGCCGTCGCGCTCCACCTGCAGGAGCGACGCCTCGTAGACGTCGATGCAGAAGCCGCTGCCGATCATCGCCATGTCCGAGGGGCACACGTACTTGCTCTCACGCGTCGGCGGCGCGGCGACGGCGACCTCCTCGACGTTCGCGTCGCCGGCCGCGAACGCTTTCTGCGCGGCGAGCGACCCCCGACCGCGCGACGGCTGCTTGGCGGAGAGGAGCTCGACCTTGGCAGACGGCGCGGGCCGCTTGGCGCAGCGGCCACCGTCGGAAGAAACAGGCGCGGAGGAGTAAGCAGGCCCGAAAGCCGGAAGAAGATCAGCGCTCGTCGACAGGACGAGCGAGGCCGCCAGCATCGGGAACACCAGCACTTGAAACCTCCGCAGGCAGGACGATGACCGCGTCTCGCATGGCGCTAACCTATCGAGAGCTAGCCCGCGGCCTGCCGACTGAGAACCCCGAATCGCCGAGGCTCATCCGCGATTCGTGGGAGCGGGTGCCACACGAACGCGGGGCGCCTAGAATCGTCCACGACAGCCGCATGCCCAGCACGTCCTCGCCGCCCTCGCGCGCCACGCACACGGGCCCGCTTCATCGCGTGGGGCTCGTGCTGGCGGGGGGCTCGTCGCGCGGCGCGTACGAGGTGGGCGTCGTACGCTACGTGCTCGAGGAGGTCTCGCGCACGCTCGGGTGCGACGTGCCGCTCGACGTCCTCTGCGGCACGTCGGCGGGGAGCATCAACGCGTGCATGCTCGCCGCGCACGCCGACCAGCCGATCGCACGCGGGCAGATCCTCGCCAAGCACTGGACGGACCTCAAGCTCGACGAGATCGTCAAGCCGTCGGCGGGCGAGTTGCTCTCGCTCGCGGGGCGCCTCGTGGGGCGCGCGCGCAAGGGCATGCGCGACGAGGACGGCATGCGCCGCGGCGGCATCCTCGACCCGCGCGGCATCGAGGGCATCGTGCGCGACGCGATCCCGTTCGACCGCGTCGCGACGCACATGCGCGCGGGGCGCCTCTCGGGGCTGTCCATCTCCGCGACGCACGTCTCGAGCGGACGCACGGTGGTCTTCGTGCAGCGCGCGCAGGGCGGCGTTCCATGGTGGGGCGGCGATCCGACGATGGTCGGGCGCGCCGCCGAGATCCGCGCCGAGCACGTGCTCGCGTCGGCCGCCGTGCCGCTGCTCTTCCCCGCGGTCGCGGTGGACGGCCAGTACTACTGCGACGGCGGGCTGCGGCAGAACGTGCCGCTGTCGCCCGCGCGGCGCCTGGGGGCCGACTCGCTCATCGTCGTCAACCCGCGCTTCATCCGCGAGGCCGAGCCCGAGCCCGACGTCGCCGAGGCGCGCGAGCGCGACTACCCCGATCCGCTCTTCGTCGTCGGCAAGGCGATGAACGCCCTGCTGCTCGATCGCATCGAGAACGACATCGATCGCCTCCAGCGCCTCAACGCCGTGCTCGAGGCGGGCACGCGCCGCTATGGCCCGACCTTTGCCGACGGGCTCAACGAGGAGCTCAAGGCGATGGGCGTCGGGATGCTGCGGCCGCTCGAGGTCGTGTACGTCCGCGCCGCGCGCGACATCGGCGTGATGGCCGCCGAGTACGTGCGGTCGCCGGCGTTCGCCCGGCGCGTCAAGGGGCTGACAGGGCGAGTCCTGCGGCGCATCGCCGACGGCGAGCGCGAGGCGGACCTGCTCTCGTACCTGCTCTTCGACGGCGAGTTCTGCGGGCAGCTCATCGAGACCGGGCGCGAGGACGCGCGCGCACGTCACGAGGAGTTCGCGCAGCTCTTCGCCCGGCGGTGCGGGATCGTCGACAGCTGACCACCGCGTAGTTTGCATTCCGGCGCGGCGCGGGCATGCTTCGGCCGCCGCATGCGTCGCGCCGTCCTGCTCCTCGCGCTCGCGCTGTCATCAGGGGCGTGCGGCGAGCGCCCCGGGGCGGGCGTCGCGCTCGCGGCGTCGGCCAGCGCGGTCGCCTCCACGACGCCCTTGCCGTCAACCTCGAGCGCGCCCGCCACCCCCGCGCCGCCGCGCCTGTACGTGCGCGCGCGCGCGCTGCCAATCCACGCCGAGCCGTCGATGAAGGGCAAGCTCCTGGGCACGCTCGTCTCGGGCGACGCAGTCGCGCTGCGGGGCGAGGCGCCGCGGTCAATCGCCGGGTGCGACGCGATGCGCGCCGTCGCGCCGCGCGGCTGGGTGTGCGCCGCGAGCGACGCCGCGACGCTCGACGACCACGATCCGGTGTGGCTCGCGCTGCGCGCGCACGCACCGGACTACGCGTCGCCCTGGCCGTACACCTACGGCGAGTCGCGCGGCGCGCGGCGGCACAAGGCCGTGCCGGGGGTCGCGTCTCCCGCGTGGCCTCCCCTGGTGCTCGACACGCACGTCGAGATCCCGCGCCGCTCGACGGTGGCCTGGTTCGACGAGGTCGAGGCCGGCGGCACGACGTGGCTACGCGCCGACGACCAGACCTTCGTGCGCAAGGATCGCGTCACGCCCTACGAGCGCAGTGACTTCCACGGCGTCGCGCTCGGGACCGAGGCGGCGCTGCCGCTCGCTTTCTTCAAGCGCGGCCCCCACGCCAGGTACGCGCGCGACGCGCAGGGGCGCCTCGTGCCCACGGGCGAGACGTGGCCGCGCCTCGCCTGGGTGGGGCTCACCGGCCAGACCGAGAAGCCCGGCGGCCACGCGCTCTGGGAGACGCGCGAGCCGGGCGTGTGGATCGACGCGCGCGACGCGGCGATCGTCTCGCCCGAGGGCGTCGCGCCGTCGGGGCCGCACCCGACGTGGATCGAGGTCGCGGCCTTGCAGGGCTGGCTCGTGGCGTTCGAGAACGACGCGCCCGTCTACGCGACGATGATCTCGGCCGGCAAGCTCGGCGCCGCGCGCCCCGATCCCGACCGCGAGCCTCACCAGCCGCCCGCGACGACGCCGATCGGCACCTGGCGCATCCGCGAGAAGCTGCTGACCGCGACGCTGCAGAGCGATCTCGACGACGGCACCGAGTACGTACACGCGCAGGTCCCCTGGAGCCAGCGCTTCCTCGACAAGTACCTCCTGCACACGGCGTACTGGCACGACCAGTGGGGCGAGGGGCACAGCGGCGGCTGCGTGAACCTTTCCCCCGTCGACGCCAGGTGGCTTTTTGGCTGGACGGAGCCCAAGCTCCCCGAGGGATGGCACGCAGTGCGCGCGGGTGACGGCGACGACGCGCCGGCGACGATCGTGGTGATTCACCCGTAGTGGGCGCGTGATCAGGGCCTCCGGACGATCCTCGCGCCCCCTCAGGGCGCCGCGCCGGCCACGCACTTGCCGCCGGCGTCGGCGATCTTGCCGAGCTGGCAGTGCATACCGCTGGGGCACGCGTGCTGGTTCTTGATGAAGCCCCCGCACGTGATGTCCTCGGGCTTGACCATCGTGCACGCGTGCGCGGCGTTGTCGCACTCAGGCACGCGCGAATCGATCACCAGGCGCATCGCGCAGACGGGGTGCGCCTCGGGGCACTTGAACGACTGCGCGTACGCACTCGCCTGCGTGGAGGCGACGGCCTCCTTGTTGCCGGTCTTGCAGCAGCCGACGCGATCGACCGCGACGCAGTCCGAGTCCATCTTGCACGCGCGCATCGCGTCGGTCGCGTCGCCGGCGGGCTGCGCCGGGGTGGACCCGGCGGCGATCGCGGCGGTCGTCGCGGTGGCGGGCGCGCCCGCGTCGATCATCGGGGCGGGCGACGGCGCCGCGATCGCCGTGACGGTTGGCGCGGCGGGGGCCGTGGG
>JAJYCT010000460.1 GCA_021778125.1 Myxococcales bacterium | reverse complement strand
CACGTGCACATGCTGATCGCGATTCCGCCGAAGTACTCGGTGGCGCATGTGATGGGGTTCATCAAGGGGAAGAGCGCCATCCACCTGGCTCGGGTCTACGGAGAGAAGCGGAGGAACTTCGTGGGGCAGAGCTTCTGGGCACGGGGCTACTTCGTTTCGACTGTCGGCCGGGACGAGACAGTGATTCGCGAGTACATCCGGAGGCAGGAGGAAGACAAGCGCCTGGACCAGCTGAGGCTGTGGCAGTAGGCAGCCACCGAATGGTGGCCAACAACCTTGAGGGCCGCGACAGCGGCCCTCGCTAGCCGTCGCTAGCCGCTTTGAGCGGCTCACATCATGAAGGCCCCCGGCTTTGCCGGGGGATTGTTACGCCCAGCGGGTCAGCAACCGGTCGCGGTCGAACATCGAGACCGCCCTACGGCGTCAGGCGACGGTTGGGAGCCCGAAATCCCGTCTGATATCCGCCAGTTAGAAGTGGGCCCCACGCCGGCGTAGTCGCAGTTCTGCCGTGATCCCGCGCGGCGTTTCCCTCTGGGCGCGTTTTGGTGCTTGCAAACGGCTGCCCACAAATGGCATAACTACGACTACATGAGTCGTAATACTGCCAAAGACCCTGCGCCCGGCGACGCCGCCGTGGGCGCGCTGCGCGGTTGGTTCCACGTTCATCCCATCGCCGAGCTCGACGACCTGCGGCGGACGCTGGGTCTGTCGACTCGCTCGGTCTTTCGGGTGCTCGCTCGCGCCGGCTACCTCTCCAGCTTCAGCCACGCAGGCCGGTACTACACGCTCGCCGGGATTCCGCGCTTCGATCAGCAGGGGCTCTGGTTCAGCGGCCATGTCGGCTTCTCGCAGCAGGGGACGCTGCGCTCCACCCTGGTCCGCCTCGTCGAGCGAGCGCCGGCCGGCAGTACTCACGACGAGCTTCAGGCCGTCGTGCGGCTTCGCGTTCACGACACGCTGCGCAGCCTCGTCGGAGCCGGGCTCGTCGGGCGCGAGTTCGTCGAGGCGCTGTACGTCTACCTCGCGAGGGCTCCCGCCACCGCCAAGGCCCAGCTCGCCGCGCGTCGCGCCCTGCTCGCCCGCCAGCGACCGTCGCCCCCTTTGCCGCTCGACACCGCTCGGGTGATCGACGTGCTCGTGGCCGTCATCCGGCAGCCCCGCGCCACCGCTGCCCAGATCGCCGCGCTCCTGAGCCACCGCGGCCTCGCGGTCAGCGACGAGCAGGTCGAGACGACGCTGGCGCACTACTCCATTGGAAAAAAAACGGCGCGGTCTGCCTCGAAGCACTCGCGACGCTGAGGCAGACCGTCTGGGCCATGCAGGGGCAGCAGACCGCCGTGCTGCGCGACCTCGGCGACGTGTGCGTCCGCGCCGACGAGCCGGCCGGCCGATGCCCGAGGTGCCAAGGCCCGATGCACGTGCGCAAGACGCGAGAGCACCGGGGCGTCACCTTGGCGCACGGTCCGTTCCGCGTGCGCGAGACGGAGCGGGTCTGTGCCCGAGGCTGCACCGAGCCGGGGGTCGGCGATGACGGCCGTCGTGCACTCATCCGCCGTCCCGCGCAGATCGCCCGGACGCTCCTGCCCCGCTGCCGCGTCGGCTACGACGTCCTGGCGAAGGTCGGCCTCGAGCGGTTCATCCACCACCGACAGCGCGAGGAGATCCGGGCGGAGCTCGTGTCGCGCTGGGGCGTGGACATCTCCACCGGCGAGGTGAGCGCGCTCGCTGCGTGGTTCTGCGTCTACCTCAAGGCCCTCCACCTCGCCCACGCCACACTCCTGCGCAAGGCGCTCGCCTCCGATGGCGGCTGGCCCATGCTCGTCGACTCCACCTGCGAGGACGGCCGCGGCACGCTGCTGACGATCCTGGCGGGCTGGCGCCACTGGGTGCTGGCGGCCTGGAAGATCCCCACCGAGAACGCCAAGGCGGTCCTGCCCCGCCTCACCGAGAGCGCCAAGCTCTTCGGCCCGCCTTGCGCCGTCATGCACGACTATGGCCGCGCCGTCATCGAGGCCTCGCGCGATTTCATCGCCTCGCTCGACGAGCCCATCCCGAACCTGGGCTGCCACATGCACTTCGTCGCCGACGTCGGCAAGGATCTGCTGCGCAAGTCCCACGAGGCGCTCCGCGAGCTGTTCCGTCGCTTCGAGGTCGTCGCCGACCTGCGCAGCCTCGTGCGTGACTTGGGCCGCCAGTTGGGCCCGGAGATCGACGTGGCGCGCGGCCAGGTCACTTCCTGGCTCGAGAGCGAGAAGCACCCCTTCCGCCTACCCGAGGGAGAAGCGGGCGTCGCGGCGGTGCGCGCCCTCGCGCAGTGGGCGCTCGATTGGGTCGCCGACGGCCACGACCATGGCTTTCCGTTCGACCGACCCTGGCTCGACCTCTACACCCGCTGCCTGAAGACCTGCCGGATGACGGAGGCCTGTCTCTCCAGACCGCACGACGACAGCCGTGCCTATCAGGCCGCGCACCGGCTCTTCGCCATCGTCGTCACCGTCCGCTCCGAGGTCCCGTTCGGAAAGCACGCCGCGATCCTCACCGGCCGGGCCAAGCTTCTGGACGACCTCCGCGCCGTGCTGCGCCTGGACGCGCATCCGCACGGGCGCAACACCGCTCGCCCCTGGACCCTCACCGCTCGCCAAGCCGCTTGCGAAATCAGTGACATCGAGGCGGGGCTCGAGCAGTTCACCGAGTCGCTCCGCGCACAACGCCCGGCGCGTGGACCGGGGGAGGACAAGCGCGCCGCCATCGACCTCATCCTCAGCCACCTCGACCGGCACCGGGACTCGCTCTTCGGCCACGTCATCGCTCTGCCGCGGTCGGCAGGGGGCGGCGTGCGCGTGGTCGAGCGCACCAACGTCCCGCTCGAGCGCACCTTCGACGTCCTCAAGCACGGCGAGCGCAGACGCAGCGGGCGCAAGAACATCGCGCAGGACCTCGAGGTCTACCCGCCGGACGCGATGCTCGCCCTCAACCTGCTGCACCAGGACTACCTCGACATCGTCTGCAACGGCGACCTCGAGGGCCTGCCGGCGGCCTTCGCCGCCCTCGACGCACACCACCGCAACCTTGCCCTGCCCGCCCGCCTCGCCGAGGCCAACGAGCTACCCGACACCGTCACGCGCTCCATGACCACCTTCGACCGCCGCATCGTGCGCACCGAGGCGATGAACGACCGGGTCAGTGCGGCGGCGCGAAGCCGCTCGCTGCGCCTGGCATAGCACCGTGCGCGACCTGGGGAGCCATTGCCTCGGCGCGCGCCGCGCGCCGCACGTCCACCGGACCACCGCGGGCCACGCCGGCTACGCGCCGGAGAGAGGCCGAATCGGGTCAGGCAACCCTCGACTGACGCCGTAGCTCCAAGCGCAGGTCGCCGAGCTGAAGCAGCAGCTCGCGACGCTCGCCTCGGAGCGCGATCAGTACAAGAAGCTCTACCTGGAGATGCTCGAGCGCTGCCGCAAGCTCGAGCAGGGCATCATCGGCCAGAAGCGCGAGAAGCTCTCAGGCGGCGACGAGCAGCTGACGCTCTCGCTGCTGAACATGCTGCTCGCCAACCGCCCCGCGGCGCCCGAGCCCCCACCCGAGAAGACGCGCATCGAGGCGCATGAGCGCGCCAAGCCGACCGGCCGCAAGCCGCTGCCCGACTCGTTGCCGCGCATCGACATCGAGCTGCTGCCGCCCGAGGTCAAGGAAAAGGGCCTGGCGGCCTTCGAGAGGATCGGCGAGGACGTCAGCGAGACCGTCGAGTACCGCAAGGGCTCGCTCGTCGTGGTGCGCAGCCATAAGCCGAAGTTCGTCCCCAAGGGCCGCGACCGGCTCGCCGAGACCAAGGTCCTGCAGTCCGAGCCAGCCGAGCTGCCCGTCCCGGGCGGGCTGGCCGGGCCCGGCGCCCTCGCGCGGACCATCGTCCAGCGCTGGGACGACCACCTCCCGCTCTACCGCCTCGAGCGTATCTGGGGCCGCGAGGGCCTCGACCTCGCGCGCTCCACCATCTGCGGCTGGCACGAGCAGCTCGCCGATCTGGCCCAGATGCTCATCGACGCGATGTGGGCCGACGCGAT
>JAJYCT010000459.1 GCA_021778125.1 Myxococcales bacterium | reverse complement strand
GCCCCGACGCCGCCCGCAACCGCGACGAGCCCGGCCAGAGCCCCGGCCAGCACGGCCGTCCGCGCGCGCCCCGCGCCCCCGGGCACGTCCGCCGCCAAATCGCGCAGCGCCGCTCGCGCCGCCTGCGCCGACCGAAAGCGGTCCTCCGGCGCCGGCTCCAGCATCCTCTCGAGCCAGCGCGCAAACGCGGGCGACGCGCACGCGCGAGCGGAAGTCCACGCGCAGCCTGATCTGCGGCATGTCGGCGAGCGACTGCCCGGACAGCACGTAGAGGGGCGTCGCGCACCGAGCCGAAGTCGACGAGCCACACGCAGCCGTGGTCGTCGCCGATCACGTTCTGGGGCTTGATGTCGCGGTGGAAGACCGGGGGCGTGCGCAGGTGCAGGTAGTCGAGGACGTCGAGCAGAGCCTCCGCGATGCGCTTCGCGTCGGCCTCGTCGGCGCGCCAGCCGCTCGCCACCCGGTCGTGGAGCGACCGGCCCGGCGCGAACTGCTGCACGAGGTACAAAGACAGGCCGCCCTCTCCCTCGATCTTGAAGTGATCGATGTAGCGGGGAATCGACTTGTGCGTGACGCCAGCCAGCACGCGCGCCTCGCGCTCGAAGAGGTCGACGACCTGCCAGGTCTCGACGCGCGAGAAGGACAGCTCCTTGAGGGCGACGTGCGTCCCGTCGGACAGCGCCGCCGCCTCGTAGGTCACGCACGCCGCGCCGCGCCCGAGCAGGCGCAGGATCTGGTAGCGCCCGCCGACGACCCCCGATGTCATTGGGAGAGGAGAGTACGCGCCGCGGCCCCGAAAAGGGCCGCGCCTGGCGCCGAGCAGCATCACTCCACAGGGAGGATTGACGTGCGCGGCGAGCGTCTCGTGAGGTGGAGTGACGTCCGCGTCACGCGGCTCGTCGCGATGGCCGCCGGAGGCGTCAGCGACGCGAGCGCGCGGGCTCGCCACCCTCGGTGACCACGATCCCGCGCCGGCTCGCCACCCACGTCGCCCCGCCCGCAAAGGCGACCGCCGTGACGTCGCGGCCCGTCGACGCGCCGGCGTGGAGCTCCCAGCGGGACGCGTCGGGGGCGTCGGACAGATCGCGCGCGAGCAGCCCGTCCATCGTGGCCGCCCAGAGCTTGCCGTGGACGACGGCGAGGCCGTCGTCGTTCACGTATCCGCCGCCCAGGAGCGTCACCGTGGGCCTCGGGGCGTCCGGCGCGAAGCGCAGGCGCGTGACGCCTTCCGCGTACGTGCCGACGAACACGTCGCGCCCCTCGGCCGCGAGCGCGGTCACCCAGTCGTCGGGGAGCTCGCCGGTGGCCAGCGACGCGCGCCGGAAGCCGCGCGCCGGCGTGCCGTAGTACAGGCCCGCCGTAGTGCCGACGAAGAGCGTGCCGTCGGCGGAGGCCCCGACGGCGTACGTCGCGTGCATGGGCGACGCGAGGGCGCTCGCGCCGCCGCGATTCGCTCCCGGTGAAGCGACGGGGACGACGCAATCCCCCTCGACGAGGGCGGGCCCTGCGTCGGTGCCGACAAGCACGCGATCGGCCGACAGCACGCGCACCGCGCGCGTGAAGGTCGCGGGGAGGCCGTCGCCGGACGTGAAGCGGCGCGGCACGCCGTCCTTCGGGACGCGCACCAGGCCGTGCGCCGTCGCGAGCCACAGCGCCTCTCCCTGCCACGCCATGCCGTTGACGGTCTCGCGGCGATCGACGCCCGCCACGGGACGAAACCCGCCTCCTTCGCGCAGCGCCGCGCCGTCCTCGAACGTGCCGACCGCGACGCGTCCCGACGGCGAGACGACGAGCGCGGTGACGTCGTTCGAGGGCGGACCGCCGAGCGCCACGCGGCGGAACGTGCCCGCGCCTCGATCGAGGAAGACGCCCTCGGCCGTGGCGACGCACCGCGCGACGCCGCGCGCGCCGACGCCGCGCGCGAGCCGGGGCACGCCCGCCTCCTCGTGCAGCGCGCCGCGCGCGCTCCCGGTCTCGAGGCCAGCCCCGTACGTGGCCACGAGCAGCCGGTCGCCGCTCGCCGCGAGGCCTCGCGCGTCGACGGACGCAATGGGGGCGAGGCCGTCGGGATCGAGGCGGTAGAGCCCCTCGAGATCGCCGAGCACGATCGTGCCGTCGACGCTCGCAAGCGACTGGCCGTGCGTCGGGCTGCCGTCGACGGCGCGGAGCGCGGGAGGATCGCCGCCCAGCCTCGCCAGCGGCCCGTCGGCGTACGCCACGTAGACCGTCCCCGCTCGCTCGGCGATCGCGGCGACGCGCCTCGCGCGCGTGGCGCTCGGCACGGACTCGGCGCTCGCGCCGCGCGACGCCAGGCGAAGGACGCCCGCGCCGCGCGTGCCCAGGAGGATCGCGCCGTCGCCGGTGACGTGCACCACCTGCACAGGGGCGCTCGCGACGGCACGCAGCACGCGCGGCGCGCCGGCAGCGAGCGACACGAGCGCGGCGCCGGCCTCGGTGCCCACCCAGAGCGCGTCGCCTCCCTGCGCCAGCGCGAGCGCGTGGACGCGCGTGTCGGGCAGGCCGTCGAGCGACGTGAGCACGCGCACGCGGCCGTCGGTCCCGACGAGGGCGAGGCCGCCCCCCGTGCCCACCGCGACGCCGCCGCCGTCGAGCGGCTCGCACGCGCGCGCGTCGTCGAGATCGGTGAGCACGCGCGTGCCGGCCGCTGGGCTCGCGCCGGACTCGGGGCCAGCGGAGGCCGACGGTGCCCTCGATCCGAGAGCGATCGCGACGGCGATCATCGCGCACGCACGCAGGGAGGGCCCGCCGCTCACGGGACCTCCACCTCCATCGCCCGCTCGTTCAGCGCGCGGTCGACCGCCACGATCCGGAGCTTTGCGCCCGGCGCGACGGGCGCCGAGGGGCTCCAGGTCCCGACGAACTCGCCGAGCGTCACGTGCACGAGCGAGAGCGTCTGCCCGTCGGGCGTCGCGACCTCGACGCGCTTGGCGTCGGTCAGCACGCGGGCCGCGCGAGCGTCGTCCAGGCCGGGCGCCTGCGCGGCGATCTCCTCGGCGGTGAGCCTCTGCCGCGCGCGGATCTCGTATCTGCCGCGCGCCCGCTTCGCGACGCGCACGTCGAGGCGGGGCCGCTGCGTGTCGACGACGTACGGCACCCTCAGGAGCTCCACCCGCCCGTCGGCGTGCGTGACGCGCGCGACGATGTCGTACGCGCCGTCGGGCGTGTGCGCGTCGACCAGGAAGCGCGCCACCCAGCTGCCGCCCTGCGCATCTTCTTCCCACGTCGCGCTCTTCGTCTCGCCGAACGGGAAGACGACGACGACGCTCTGGGCGTCGGCGGGCGCACGGATGCGGATCTCGGGATCGCCCGGCTGCAGGTGGTCCGGCGTGACGCTCGCCATGCGCTCGTCCGGGGCGCCCTCGAGGTCGCGGCCGGTCACGCGCGCCTCGCCGGACCCGTCCTCCTTCGCCTTGCGCGCGATCTGAAGCTTCGCGTACGCCTCGTCGCTCTCGAGGACGAGGAGGGACGTGTAGCGGCTCATCACGCCGTACGCGAGGCTCGTCTTCACGACGTCGTCCTTGTGCGCGTCGCCGTCGCTCTCCAGCGCCTCGATGCGCTCCTTTGCCCAGCGCCTGGCGACGTCACGCGCGCCGACGGCCGACGCAAACGCGATCGGCTTGTCGAAGCGCTTGCCGCCGACACTGCCGACGATCTCGACGCCGCGCACCCCCTCCACCTTGTCCTGGGGCACGAAGGCGGCGAACGAGAGATCGTCGCCCTCGTAGAGCGTGCTCGGAGGGGCCAGCGGCACGTCGACGCCATCGGCGACCACCGTCACGTCGTCGATGCGCCGCGTGGCGCGCGCCGCGAGGATGCGGCCGGCCGCGCGCTGGGCCTCGTCCTCCGCCCGGGGGTGCGTCATCAGGCCGTGCGTCGCCGAGGCGAGCGCGCGCGCGGTGGCGTCGTCGGTCGACTTGCCGAGGACGACCAGATGCAGCGGCGCGCCGCCGAGCTTCTCGCGCGCGGCGCGGGCGAGCTCCGACCGGCGCGTCTCGCCCCACGTCGCGGTGGCGTCGCCGACGTACGCGAAGGCGGGCTCGAGGCCCCCGGCGCGCGCCTCGGCGGCGGCCCT
>JAJYCT010000458.1 GCA_021778125.1 Myxococcales bacterium | reverse complement strand
CGCCGCGACCTTGGGCGCGCTCACCGGGGTCGGCGCAGCGCCGGAGCGCGCGGTGGCAGCAGGCTTGGGCGCGACGACCGGCGCGGTGGGAGTTGCGGGCTTGCCCGCGCGCGGCATGGCGGGCGGCTTGGGCGGCGATGCTGGGCCGCGGGCCCCGGCTTGACTCATCGTCACCCCACGGTGCCACGAACGCGCGCCGCCGCGCCACTGGTGCGCATCAGCCGAACTGTACGCACCGCCTCGACATCGACCCGCACGCGAGGCCCGTGACCGGGATCGTGACGGCCTCGTCGCGGCCGAGCGACGCGCCGAGCATGGCCGCGACGCGGTGCTCGGCGATCGGGTGGGCCGACCTACCGCAACGCCATGAGCGACACCACCGTCCAGCCGCCCGCCTCCACGTCGACCGCCGCGTCGCGCGTCACGCCACGCGCCGCGAGGTGGACCGTGTGGTGTCCCGCGGGCACGCGGACGCGCGCGATCGCGACCCGCGCGGGCAGCGTCTCCCAGCTGCGCGTGTCGGGGGTGTCGAGCGCCGTGAGGGTCGCCTGCGCGCCCAGCGACACGAGGACGCCGAGGAGGTCGTTCTTCCGGCCGGCGATCGCGCCCGCGGCCGTCCCGACCGCGAGGCGCGCGATCATGCGCGTGATGGCGCTCGCGATGATCTTGCCCTCGATCTTCTTCCACTCGCGTCGCACCTGCGCGGTCACGTCGACCGCTTGCTCGAGCTGCACGTACTGCCCGTCGAGCACGCACGCCGGCACGTCGTAGCCGCCCCGCTCGGGGCCGAGCGTGGGGTAGTTGACCCACGTCACGAGCCCCTGCGCGGCGAGGCGGTTGGCCGCCGCGATGTCGCTCGGGGCGAGCACGCCGGACATCCACGTGAGCGCGAGGCCGATCGGCACGCGGTTGGCGATCTTGTGCGGCACGCGCCCGTAGCCGACGACGAAGACCACGTCGCCGAGACTCGCGTCGTCGGAGCCGGCCGCGGGCGGCGAGGTGCTCTCCAGCTCGGAGAGGCGCGGCGAGCGGAACCGCCCCTGCGGCAGCAGGCGTCGCACCGGATCGCGCAGCGACTGGAAGCCCGTGAACGGCAGCGCCTCGTCGTACCAGCGCAGCGCCTCGTCGACCGCGTCGCTCTGCTCGAACGTGAAGCCCGCGAGGAAGCCGCCGAGGCCGAGCACCGCGTTGTCCGTCTCGTGCAGGTCGTCGGCGACGTAGCGCTGCATGACGGCGAGGCGCCGGGCCTCGACGCGCGCGCCACTGAGGTCTCTCCGCTCGAGGTAGTTGATCATGTCGAGCGTATTGACCAGGAGCTTCTCGTAGGGCGGGGCCTGGTAGCGCGCCGACGAGCCGGAGAAGACGTACGTCCCGATCGTGTCCTTCGCGTCGTGCGCGAGGTCGAGCATGTCGATCGCCTTGTCGGCGGCCTCGAGGTCGCGCCTGGAGGCGTCGAACTCGGTGACGCTCTGCTGGATGGTGCCGCGATCGAGAACGAGCAGCGCGTTGTCGCCGCCCATGTCGACGGGCAGCTGCTCGGGCCCGAGCACGTCCATCTCCTTGTCGAGCAGCGCGATGGCCTCGTGCACCCGGCCGGCGTCGAGCGCCGAGCGCACCGGGGCCGTCCGCTCCGAGTGGCTCGCGCACCCCTCGAGCAACGCGAGGCCGAGGACGACGGCCCCGGCGCGCGGCACGAGCCGCATCAGCGCACGGCCTTGGTGATGTACGCCTTCTGCTCCCACCGGATCTCGCTCGTCTCGGTGTCGATGATCTGCATGAAGATGAAGTACTGCACGCGACGCGCATCCTCGGTGCGCTCGTCGGCGGCGCCGACCTTGCCCGTGATGTAGTACTTCACGCCGAGCTGCTTGCCGTACTGCGGGATGTGGCGCGGGTCGAAGACGGGATGCTGCGCGCCCTCGACCTGCTTGATCATGTCGTCCTGGCGCTCGCTGCTGATGACGCGGGCGATGCCGCTGTTGACCAGCCACGTCTCGGTCTCGCTCAGCATCGCGTCGAGCTGCGAGTCGATGTGCTCGGTGGTCTCGTTGAGGAACGGCGCGACGGCGACGGTCGGCCGGTTGTTCTGGCCGGCCTGGATGCGCCACTGGTCCATGACGGGCGCGGCGCGCATCTGGTTGAGAAGCGACTGAAGCGTGCGCTCGATGTCGTCCTTGTCGAGCCCCGTGCTCATCGCCGGGCGATCGATCCCCGGCTCCTCGGAGCCGCGGACGTACTCGGGGCCGCCGCACCCGGCGGCGAACGTGGCGGCGGCGAGCAAGGGGAGAAGTGACGGCAGTCGGCTCATGGTGACCTCGACGTTCCGTTGGACGACGCGGGATTGTAGAAACTCAACTGCGCGAAGCGTGAGCGCTTTTCGCGATGACACGCGTGCCATGGAGGTGTATCCGGCGCTTCACGAGCCCGCGCGGGCGAGCGCGGCGTGCAGGGCCTCCGCGAGACGCTCGCGCGGCTGCGCGCCGACGAGCAGCGTGTCGTCGATCCAGATCGTCGGCAGGGCGTAGCCGCGTGCCGCCTTGAACTCGTCCTTGTCGGCCTGGATCGAGGCGTCGGTCGCCGGGCTCTTGACGCATTCGCGGTACGCGTCGAGCGGCAGGCCCAGGCCCTCGGCGATCTTCTCGCAGCCCTCGGGCGTGAGCGTGTCCACGTCCGCCCCGAAGAGCGCGTCGGCCATCGCGTCGCCCTGACCGAGCTGCGCTGCGCAGCAGGCGGCGCGCGCCGCGTCCTGCGCGTGGGGGTGCATCCGGAGCGGAACCTGCCGGCGCACCAGGTGGATGCGGCCGCGGTGCGACTCCAGCACGGGCGAGAGCTCCGCGTGGGTCATGCGGCAGAAGGGGCACTCGAAGTCCACGAAGTCGACGATCGTCACCTCGCCCCTGGGCGCGCGCGCGATCTCCGCGCGGATGACCGCGGGCGTCACGTCGGCGCGGAAGCCCGTCGCGAGCGGCAGGGCGGCGGCGGCGGCGAGCGTTCCCCCGCCCACCAGGCGGAAGCGCAGGGACGGCCCCGCGGACTCCGGCTCGCTCCGCAGCCTCCACGCGGCGATCACGAGCGACGCGAGGCCGCTCGTGTCGGCCACGAGGCAGTACGGGCACAAGTGCCCGAGCAGAACCTGGAGCACGACGAAGAGCACGCCCGCGAGGCCGGCCACGGCGGCCATGCCGAGCTGCGCCGCGCGCGCGCGGCGACCGCCGAGGAGCGCCGCCGCCCCGAGCGCCGCGAAGCCCACCAGGCCGAGGAGCGGCGTCGGCACCCCCATCGGCATCGCGAAGACCGTGCGCTTGAGGGCAGCGCAGCCGCTGTCCTCCGCGCAGAAGACGGGGGCCGGCCGCAGGTAATCGACCGCGAGCATGGCGCTCGCCGCGAGCCCGGCCGCGACGGGCAGCAGCGACGCCACGAGCCCGGTCGCGCCGACGTTTCCCTTGGCCTCCATGCTGCTTCCTCCTCGCGCCGGGGTGCGCCGTGAGCCGGCGTTTTCGCCTCAACAAGGGGCCCCGGTCAACTGTTCCGGGCGGGCGCGTGCTAGGGATGGCGCGTCCATGGCGACCCGCCTGCCCACCCGCGCCGAGATCCTCGACCTGCTCGGCGCGGAGCCACAGCCGCTGCACGCCCGCGAGATCGCGAAGCGCCTGCGCGTCTCCGAGGTCGACTACCTCGGTCTGCAGCGCCTGCTCGACGATCTGAGCTTCCAGGGCGTGCTCGCCGCCCGGCCTGGGCAGCGCTTCAAGGTCTCGAGCGCGACCGCAGGCACGCGCGGCGCCGAGCGCGAGGGCCTGCTGACCGTGCACCCGCGCGGCTTCGGGTTCGTGGCGAGCCTCGACGCGGCGGGCGACGACGTCTACGTGCCCGCCGAGGCTCTCGCCGGCGGGATGCACGGCGACCGCGTGAAGGTCCGCGTGCGGGCGCGCGGCGCGCGGGGCGCCGAGGGCGAGGTCGTCGCGATCGTCGAGCGCGGCGTGAAGCGCGTCGCCGGCACGCTGCGGCGCCGGGGCAAGAGCGCCTGGCTCGAGCCGGACGACACGCGCGTGCGCGGGCCCATCGTGCTGCCGCGCGCCGTCGACGTCGCGGGCCCCGAGG
>JAJYCT010000069.1 GCA_021778125.1 Myxococcales bacterium | reverse complement strand
CGCACACCGGCGCGAGCGGCAGCGTGCGCCCCGCCCGCTCGCCCCACGGCACGCCGCCCTCGTCGGTCGCCGCCGTCACCAACCACGCCAGCGCGAGCGCCGCGAGCGCCGCCCGCGCCGCGCGCCCGAAGGTCCGTACGTCCCACGTCGTCCACCGCGCGGCGCCCACGTTGACCCACGTTAGCCCAGCCGCGGGCGGGAAGGCGCGGCCGCCGGGAAGACGGCGCCCGCGCGCGTGTTATCATCGACGCAGGCTCTCGCAGGGGACCGCAAGGCCCCGAATGGTTCGGCGGCGGAGCACCGTCGCATGTGCGGGCGTCAACGTGCGGAAACGCACCCAACAGGAAACACTCGCCCAGGCAGCGTTCTCGCAACGTGAGCCGCCGAGTGCCGGCACCGCGCCGGAGGAGGGAACCGTCATGCAAAGTACCTATGGCTCTAGTCCGAGAGGGCAGCTGCCGTAGCAGGCAGCAGGTGGACGTCTCTCCGGCACCCCTGCGGGACCGCACTGTCCGGCCCCGCCGCCCGCAAGGGCACGTGCCCCCCACCTGCGTGACGAGCCCTTTCGCTGGGCCTTGTCAGGCGCCTCGCGAGCCACCGACCCGATGAGGGAGCGCGCTCACGAGTCGCCACACGGGTGACGGCCCGGGTGGACCACCAATGCCACCCGGGCCGTTGTTTATTTGCGGGGCGGTGTGCTACTGCAGCCCCTCGCTTCACGCGGGACTAGCTCAGTTGGTAGAGCGTCGGCTTCCCAAGCCGAAGGTCGCGGGTTCGAGACCCGTGTCCCGCTCCGGAAGGTGACGAGCGGCGGGCGGCGCCTGGCAATCCGTTGGGCCGCGCCACGCGGCCCCCGCATGGGGCCTCAGCTCGCCGGCTTGACCGCCGGAGCGGGGCTCGCCACCGGCGCGGGCTCGGTCGCGGGCACCGTTCCCTGGATCAGCGCCTTCTGCTTCGGACCCTTCGTCCCCCGCGCGATCCGCGTCGCCTTCGCCTGCGCGACGGCGTGCGCCTTCACCGCGACCTTCGTCGTCCGGGCCTTGCGCGGCTCGTACCCGAAGACCTCCAGCTTCGCCGCAGCGTCCGGGGTGTCGCCGAACTGTACCACCACGAACTTCTCCATGTACCTCAGGATCGGGACGATCGCGGCGATCTGATCGCGCTCGGTCTGCACCGCCGCCTCGTAGCCGGCCTTCGCGGACGAAGTCTGGTTGATGGCGTCGATCACGGCCTTGAGAAGCGCCATGAGGGTTGCCGGGGGGTAGCTCTTGCCCCCGAGGACGATCACGGGCAGCGCCATGAAGAACTGCTGGACGCCCGTGATGACCTTGGAGATGCGAGCCTGACGAGTGACCTTGTTGGGATTGTTTGTATTCGACATCTTCTCTTTCGATCGAGGCCCTCCCGGTCGGGCCCAGTGCCCTTCCTTCGTGGCCTCACCCGTCAAACTGGCTGGTCGCTCGCCGCGTTTGGCCGTCGTGCGAGGACGATTTCTTCGCGGCCCGGGGGGAACACGAGTCGTGTCGAGGGGTTGGAGCACGAGGAAAAGGGGCGCGCCCGCGGGGCGAGCGCCTTCGCGAGCCTGCCCGACCCCCCGCGCGTGACGACGCCGCGCTCTTCGCGTCACGAGCCCGCCCGTCCCCCTCAGGCCCTCCCGCGACTGCTCCCCGCGGCGATCCCCCCCGCGATGAGATGCGCCAGCCGCACAGGCTCCGGCACGTGCCCGTGCAGCGTCGTCGCGCGCACCAGCGCCGCCGCCGCCTCCCTCGTCAGCCCCACGCGCTGCACCCATAGCCTCGGGCCCCCCTCGCGCAGCCCCGTCGGCCGCGCCGTCCCCCGCGCGCCGCCCCGCACCACCAGCGCCTCGATCGTCCCCGCCCGCTCGATCAGCCGCCACTTGCGCGCCGCCCCCCGCACCCGCGGCCGCCGCCGCGGCACGTCCACGAAGAGCGCCTCCCGCATCGCCTCCAGATCCGGCGGACGCCGCATCACCACCAGCACCGGCACCGAGAGCGCCTCCGACAGCGCGTGCACGTCCACCACGTTGAAGCCGCCCACCGCCACCCCCTGCAGCATCACCGCCCCGACGTGCCGCGCGAACTTGCTCGCGCGCAGGAGCTCCGCCATCGCCCGCGTCGCGTTCGCCCCTCGCGCCGCACCCGCCCCGTCAGCACCCCGTCGAGCCGCGTCCCCGCGCACACCGCGCCCACCAGCCACACGTCGCCCCGGTGCTCGCGCGGGAACGGCCCGTCGTCGAAACCGATCACGTTCACGGCGCCCCCGAGCGTAGCGCTGGACGCCGGCCCCCGCGTCCATCATGGTCCCCGTGCCGTGACGCCTTCCCGTCCCCGCCTCGCCCTCGCCCTCGCCGCGCCCGCCGCCGCCCTCGTCGCGTGCGGCTCCAGCTCCTCGTCCTCCGGCGACGTCGGCCCCGCCGACGCCTCGTACGACGCCACCGACGCCGGCGGCCCCTGCCACGCCGTCGCCCAGCAGCACCCCATCGAGGGCTACGCGCACGTGCCCGTGTGCTCGGTCGTCACCTACGACACCAACCCCCCGTCGTCGGGCAACCACTACCCCGTCTGGGCCGCGTACAAGACGTACACGACGCCCGTCCCCGAGGGCTTCTGGGTCCACGACCTCGAGCACGGCGCCGTCGTCCTCACGTACAACTGCCCCACGGGCTGCGCCGCCGAGCTCGCGCAGGCCCAGGCGATGATCGACGCCCTGCCCGCGGATCCCCTCTGCACGTCGGCCGGCGGCACCGTCACGCGCCGCGTGGTCATGACGCCCGATCCCAAGCTCGACGTCCCCTTCGCCGCGAGCGCCTGGGGCTGGACGCTGCGCGCCGACTGCTTCGACGCCACGGCCTTCCGCGCCTTCTCGATCGACCACTACGACCAGGGCCGCGAGGTCACCTGCGCCGACGGCCAGGACGTCAGCACGGGCCTCCCCGGCAACTGCGGCGAGGAGTGAGGCCTCCGTGCGCGACGCCCCCGCCGATCCCGCGCTCACCGCGGCCCTCGAGGCGGCGCTCGTGCGCGAGCTGCGCGCGACGTTCCACCAGCTCAACGAGTCGTTCTTCAAGGGCGCGCTGCGGGCGCCGACGCTGGAGCTCGTCTCCACGCGCGCGACGCTGGGGCGGTGGCAGCCGGCCACGCGCGCGATCGAGATCTCGCGCCCGCTCCTGCTCGAGCGCCCCTGGGGCGCGGTCGTCGAGGTCCTCAAGCACGAGATGGCCCACCAGTACGTGAGCGAGGTGCTGCGCGCCGCCGACGAGTCGCCGCACGGCCAGGCGTTCCGCGACGTTTGCGCGCGCCTGGGCGTCGACGCGCGCGCCTCGGGGGTGCCCGACGCCCCGCCGCACGCGGGCGAGGAGAAGATCGTCGAGCGCATCACGCGCCTGCTCGCGCTGGCCGAGAGCCCCAACCGCCACGAGGCCGAGGCCGCGATGGCGGCCGCGCAGCGCCTGATGCTCCGCCACAACCTCGAGGCCGTGCACGCGCACGCCCCGCGCGACTACGCCTTCCTGCACCTCGGCGCCCCCTCGGGCCGCGTGGGCGAGCACGAGCGCGTCGTCGCGATGATCCTCGGCGCGCACTTCTTCGTCGAGGCCATCTGGGTGCCCGTCTACCGCCCGCGCGAGGGCAAGCGCGGCAGCGTGCTCGAGATCGTCGGCGGCCGCGCCAACCTCGCGATCGCCGAGTACGTCCACGGCTTCCTGCTCGCCACGGCGGAGCGCCTCTGGCGCGAGCACCGCCTCGCCCTCGGCATCCGCTCCGACCGCGACCGGCGCACGTACCTGGCGGGCGTGATGGTGGGCTTCGCCGACACGCTCGCGCGCCAGGCGCAGCGGAGCGAGCAGGAGGGCCTGGTCTGGGTGCGCGACGGCGATCTGGCCGTCTACTTCCGCCGCCGCCACCCGTACGTGCGCCACGTGCGCCACGCCGGTCAGCGGCGCACCGACGCCTGGGCGCGCGGGCGCGAGGCGGGGCGCACGATCGTGCTTCACAAGCCGGTGGCCGGGGCGGCACAGTCGCGCGGGCGGCTCTTGCCCGCCAAGACGTAGGCGGCGCGCGCGCCCGAGCGCCGCGGAGGGGCCCCCGGTGGAGATGCCGATCGAAGAGCAGACGACGAGCGCCGACGGTCGCGTCGAGCTCGCGGGCGACGTCGTCCTCGACGACGCGCGCCTCTACAACGAGGACCTCGCGCCCACGCGCGTCGCGGGGCGCACCTGGGGCACGTACGCGTTCGCGGCGCTGTGGATCTCGATGGCCCACTGCATCCCGACGTACATCCTGGCGTCGGGCCTCATCAAGGCGGGGATGAGCTGGGGGCAGGCGCTGCTGACGATCCTGCTCGGCAACAGCATCGTGCTCGTGCCCATCCTGCTCAACTCGCACCCGGGCACCAAGTACGGCATCCCCTTCCCCGTCTTCGCGCGCGCCGCGTACGGCGTCTTCGGCGCCAACGTGCCGGCGGTGATGCGCGCCGTGGTCGCGTGCGGCTGGTTCGGCATCCAGTGCTGGATCGGCGGCCACGCGCTGCAGCGCTTCGCCGGGTCGCTCTGGCCGGGCTGGCCGGCGGCGCTCGGCGAGGGCACGCTCGGCGGCTACCCGCCGACCCAGTGGCTCGCGTACGCCGTCTTCTGGGGGATCAACATCCTCATCGTGTACCGGGGCATGGACCTGCTGCGCCGGGTGGAGAGCTGGGCCGCCCCGTACGTGCTCGTCATGACGCTGGCCTTGCTCCTGTGGATCGTGCGGCGCGCGGGCGCGGCGGGCCACGGCGTCGGCGAGATCGTCTCGCAGCCGAGCAAGTTCCCCGATTTCGCCTCGTTTCTGCCCGTGTTCGTTCCGAGCGTCACGGCGATGGTCGGCTTCTGGGCGACGCTCTCGCTCAACATGCCGGACTTCACGCGCTTCGGGCGGTCGCAGCGCGAGCAGGCCGTGGGGCAGATCGTGGCGCTGCCGACGACGATGACGGTGTTCGCGGCGATGGGCGTCTTCATCACGAGCGCGAGCGCGCAGGTCTTCGGCGAGGCGATCTGGGACCCCATCGACCTCGGCGCGCGCCTCGAGTCGCGCGGGCTCGTCGCGCTGGCGGAGCTGACGGCGGTCGTCGCGACGCTCGCGATGAACATCGCCGCCAACGTCGTCTCGCCCGCCAACGACTTCTCCAACCTCGCGCCGCGGCGGATCTCGTTCCGCACGGGGGGCCTGCTCACGGGCCTGCTGGCCACGGCGATGATGCCCTGGAAGCTGCTCGAGAACAGCGACCGGTACATCAACGGCTGGCTGCTCGGGTACTCGGGCGGCCTGGGGTCGATCGCCGGGGTGCTCGTCTGCGACTACTGGCTCATCCGGCGCACGCGCCTGCGCCTGCCGGATCTCTACCGGCGCGACGGCGCGTACGCGTACGGCTCGCCGCTCGGGACGAACTGGGCCGCCGTCACGGCGACGGCGGCCGGGTGCCTGGTGGCGTGGATCGGGCTCCTCGTCCCGGCGCTGCACTGGCTCTACGACGCCGCGTGGTTTTCCGGGACGCTCACGTCCGGCGCGGTGTACGGCGCGTGGATGTGGCGGCGCCGCGAGCCGGCGTAGCCCGCGTCAGCACGAGCACGTGCTGCCGGGGGCGCACGTTTTCCGGGCGCCGGGCGCCGCGCCGGGGGCGCACTGGAGCTCGCACGACGTGGCGGGACCGGCCGCGCCGCCGTCGGCGCCGCCGTCGACGGGGGCGACGGCGCACGCGACGCTGCACCGGGTCGAGCCCGAGCAGTCGACGGTGCACCCGCCCTCGGGGCACGCGACCTCGCACCCGCTGCTGCCCTTGCAGGTCACCGTGCCGCCCGTGCCGACGCTCAGGGTGCAGGTGCTCGTGCCGTCGCACGTGACGCTGCTGTTGGCCCCGGCCGAGAGCTGGCAGCTGCTGCCGCCGCCGCAGGTCGACGTGCAGTTCGACCCGCACGTGCCGCCGCACTGCGACTGGCCCGCGCAGCTCGTGGTGCAGCCGGTGCCGCAGCTGACGTTGCACGAGTTCTTCGAGGTGCAGTCGAACGTCGCGTTGCTGGGCGGCGCGGCCGCGGCTCCGCCCTCGGCGCCCCCGCCGAGCGCGCAGGTGCCGCCCGACGCGCACGTGCACGTCGAGCCGCTGCACGCGCACGCGCCGCTGCAGGTGAGGCCCGTGCCCGACGCGGAGCCGGAGCAGCCGAGGCCGAGGAGCAGGCCGGAGAGGACGGCGGGGAGGGCGAGGAAGCGGGAGACGGTCGAGAGCATGGCCGTCTCTTATCAACCCGCGTGCCAGGGGCGAAGCGCGCGCAACTGCGCGACGGCGCACCGACTCGCTGCGGCCTGCAGGCCGCACGGTGGTCGGGCGAGCGACCAGAGCCAGGCGCGCGCCGAGGGGCTCCGCCGGCCCCCGATCCGGTGCTAAGGGAAGCGGCCATGCGACGACTCCTCGCGGCCTTCTCGCTGGTCGTGCTGGCCTGCGCTCCGGCCGCGCCCGCCCGGGCCCCCGGCGCCCTCGAGGTCGGGGCGGCCGAGGGCTCGGTGCCGGACGCGAGGCTCCTGCCCTCCGGGCCCCGGCACCCCTTCACCGTCGACGATCTGCTCTCGTTCGATCGCCTCGGCGAGCCGAGCGCGTCGCCCGACGGCAAGCTCGTGGCGTTCACGGTGCGCACGCCGGACCTCGAGGCCAACAAGCTCCGCAGCGACGTGTGGATCGCGTCGACCGACGGCGCCTCGGTGCGCCGCCTGACGAGCGATCCGGCCGCCGACGTCGGCCCGCGCTTCGCGCCCGACGGCAAGAGCCTGGTCTTCGTGTCCGACCGGGGCGGCTCCGCGCAGGTGTGGCGCATCGCCGTCGACGGCGGCGAGGCGACGCAGGTGACGCACCTGCCCGTGGACGTCGACGCGGTCATGCCCTTCCCCGACGGCCGGCGCCTGCTGCTCGTGGTCTCGGTCTACCCGGACGCCGCGAGCCTCGCCGACGGCGCCGCGCGCGACGACGCGAAGGCCAGGGGCAAGACGCGCGTGCGGGCGTACGACGCGCTCCCCGTGCGCCACTGGGACACCTGGGACGACGGCAAGCGCAGCCACCTGCTCGTCTGGTCGAAGGACGGCGCCGATCCGGTCGACCTGATGAAGGGCCTCCCCGACGACGCGCCGCCCAGGCCGTTCGGCGGGCTCGAGGAGGTCGCGATCGCCCCGAGCGGCCGGGAGGTCGTCTACACGGCCAAGAGCGCGGGGCGCGAGGCCGCGTGGTCGACCAACGACGACCTGTGGGTCGTGCCCGCCGACGGCTCGGCCAGGCCGCGCGCGCTCACGGCCGACAACAAGGCCCACGACGGCGAGCCGGTGTTCTCGCGCGACGGCGCGCAGCTCGCCTACCTCGCGATGGCCCGCCCCGGCTTCGAGTCCGACCGCCAGCGCGTCGTCGTCATGGACTGGAAGACGAAGACGAAGACCGTGCGGACCGAGGCGTGGGACCGCTCGCCGCTCGAGATCGCGTTCGCGCCCGACGGCAGGACGATCCTCGCGACGGCCGACAACCTCGGGCGGCGCGCGCTCTTCGCGATCGCGCCGGGCGGCGCCGTGACGACGCTGCGCGACGCCGGCTCGACGCACGACGTGGTCGCCGCGGGGGGCCGCCTCGCGTGGCTGCACGACGACCTGCGCAGCCCGGCCGAGCTCTGGGTGTCCGACGCCGACGGCAGGCGCGCCCGCGCCGTCACGCACCTCGACGACGCGCGCGCCGCGGCCGTCGCCTGGGGCGAGCCCGAGGCGCTCGCGTTTCCGGGGGCCCACGGCGACACCGTCCACGGCTGGCTCGTCAGGCCGCCGGGGATGAAGGCGACCGACAAGGTCCCGGTCGCGCTGCTCATCCACGGGGGCCCGCAGGGCTCGTTCGCCGACGACTTCCACTACCGGTGGAACGCCGAGGTCTTCACCGGCCACGGGTACGCGGCGCTCATGATCGACTTCCACGGCTCCACCGGCTACGGTCAGGCCTTCACCGACGCGATCCGCGGCGACTGGGGCGGCGCGCCCTTCGAGGACCTGATGAAGGGCCTCGACGTCGCCCTTGCGAAGTACCCACAGCTCGACGGCAACCGCGCGGTGGCGCTCGGCGCGTCGTACGGCGGCTACATGATCAACTGGATCAACGGCCACACCGACCGCTTCAAGGCGCTCGTCTGCCACGACGGCAACCTCGACGAGACGAGCGCCTACTACGACACCGAGGAGCTATGGTTTCCCGAGTGGGAGCACGGCGGCACGCCGTGGGACAACCCCGGCGGCTACTCCAGGGACAGCCCGATGCGCTTCGTCGGCCAGTGGAAGACGCCGACGCTCGTCGTGCACGGCGGGCGCGACTACCGCGTCGTCGACACGCAGGGCCTCGGCACCTTCACCGCGCTGCAGCGCCGCGGCGTGCCCTCGCGCCTGCTCTACTTCCCCGACGAGAACCACTGGGTCTTGAAGCCGCTGCACTCCAAGCGCTGGCACGAGGAGGTGCTGGCGTGGATCGACAGGTACGCGGGGCGCTGACGGCCCCGCCGCACGCAGGAGCCGACCATGGCCGCCCCCGTCCCCCTCCACCCCCGCGGCGCCCGGAGCGCGCCGCTCGTCTTCACCCAGGGCGCCCACCCCCCGTACGCCATCCGGTGGTACGGGGCCACGTCGCTCTTCGGGCACTTCCGCAACTTCGTCGCGAGCGCGATCGCGTCGGAGTCGGTCGACACGCGCGACTGGATGCGGCCGCTCGACCCGGGCGAGATGCTCGACGGCCTCACGCGCGTGCTCGGGCTCCCGAGGCGCGCGACGCTCGCCGAGTCGATCGGCCGGCCGCTGTGGATCGACTGGGTCGCCGACACGGGCGATGACCGCGACGTGAGCCAGGCGGTCGGCCGGATGCTGCTGTCGGAGTACGCGGTCGACGAGGACGGCGCCGCGCTCGCGCTTCCCCGCGGCGACGTGCTGCTCTTCGGGGGCGACACGGCGTACCCCGTGGCCACCGCCGACGAGATCCACCGCCGGCTCGTGCAGCCGTGGAACGAGCTGCTCGCCGAGCTGGGCGACGCGCGCCCCCGCGCGCTGCTGGGCATCCCGGGCAACCACGACTGGTACGACGGGCTCGACGGCTTCGGGCGCTTCTTCCGCCGACGGCCCGCGACGCACGACGTCGCCGCCTCTCGCCCGCCCGAGTCGAGGCAGAGCCCGAAGCGGCCCCGGACCGTGGGCGTGGTCGCGCGCGAGCTGCACCTCGACGAGGTCGGCACCGCGGTCCGCATGTTCGGCAACGCCGCGCGCGCGCTGCGCGCCTTCTGGCGCGGCGCGAACGTCAAGCGCCGCGGGCGCCTGGCCCTGCGCGGCTACGAGCCGGTGCAGGAGTCGAGCTACTGGGCGCTGCCGCTCGCGCCGGGGCTCGATCTCTGGGGCGTCGACCGGCAGCTCGGGCGGCTCGACTTCCGCCAGCGCGGCTACTTCCAGGCACGCCGCCGGGCCCTCGGCGACGACGCGGCCATCTGGTTCGTCGCGCCCGACCCCGCGATCGCGTTCGGCGAGCCGTGGGAGTTCGGCCGGAAGATGCTCGCGGCGTGCGGCCTGTCGCTCGAGCGCGATCGCATCCTCTACCAGTGCGGCGACATGCACCAGTACGAGCGGCGGGGCCGCGGCGCGTCGCTGCACGTCATCGCGGGCGGCGGCGGCGCGTTCCTGCACGGCACCCGGATCGTCGCCGATCCGGAGCCGGCCGCGTGCGCGTACCCGGACGGGGCGGCGTCGAGGCGCCTGGCCCTCGAGGTCCCGCTCAAGCTGCTGCTCGGCCGCGCCGGCTACCTCGTGCACATGGCCGCGGCGCTGCTGGCGTCGCTCGAGCTGGCGGTCGGCTGGCACAGCTGGCGGCGCCTGCTCGCGACGTCGCTGCTCGCCACGACGGCCATTGCCTGGGCGCTCTACGCGATCGCCGGCCACCAGCGCGCGCATCCGCGGCGCGTCCTGGCGCTCGCGCTCCCCTTCGCCGCGGCCCTGGGCCTGCTACCCATGATCCTGTCGGTGGCGCTGCACAGGGCGGCGCACGTCGTGCCGCTGCTCGGGCGCGACGCCGTCGTCACGCTCGTCTACGCCTTCGTGGCGGCGCTGCTGTTCGGGTCGTTCCTCGCGCTCTGCGCTCTGGGAGGCCTGGAGATGCAGCAGGTCTTCACGGTGCTGGGGCACCCGGGCTTCAAGCACTTCGTGCGCATGCGCGTGTCGCCCGACGGGACGGTCGACGCGTGGGTGATCGGCAAGGACGATCCGCTGAAGAGCGACGGGCCGTGGCTGATCGATCGGTGGACGTGGCGGGCGAAGGGCGAGGCGGTCGGACCACGCTAGGCCCGCGGGCCTCCCCGGGCTTCGACCCCCCGCGACCCGCCCCCTCCCGGTCCCGCACCGGTCACACCTCCAGCGGACGCGTACAGCTCCAACGGCAACATTGCACACACGCGCCCCGGGGTCGCGTTGACCGGAGGCAGTCGCGGGCGTTTGCTCCACGCACGGCCATGAACAAGAAGCTCTTCGTCGAGCGCGTCCAGAACTACATCGGCGGCACGTGGCGGGATTCCGCGAACCCCGAGCACGTCCCCGTCCACAACCCGGCCACGGGCGAGCTGCTCGGCAGCGTCCCGATGGGCAGCGCCCGCGACGTCGACGCCGCCGTCGCCGCCGCGAAGGCCGCCTTCCCCGCCTGGCGCGAGCTGACGGCCCAGGCGCGCGCCCGGTACCTCTTCGCCCTGCGCGAGAAGATGGAGCAGCACTACGACGAGCTGCTCGAGATCTGCACCGAGGAGCACGGCAAGACGCTCGAGGAGAGCAAGGGCGACGTCCGGCGCGGCGTCGACAACGTCGAGGTCGCGTGCGGCATGCCGACGCTCATGATGAACGCCGGCTCGGTCCTCGACCAGATCGCCAGCGGCATCGACTCGACGGCCATCCGCCAGCCGATGGGCGTGTTCGCCATCATCGCGCCCTACAACTTCCCCTCGATGGTGCCGTTCTGGTTTCTGCCGTACGCGATCGCGACGGGCAACACGGTCGTCGTCAAGCCGAGCGAGCAGGTGCCCTTCTCGCAGGTGCGCCTCTTCCAGCTCCTGGACGAGATCGGGCTGCCCCCCGGCGTCGTGAACATGGTCCACGGCGCCCGCGACGTCGTGAACGGCATCCTCGAGCACCAGGACATCGCGGGCGTGTCGTTCGTGGGCTCGTCGCCCGTGGCCGAGCACGTCTACGCGCGCTGCGGCGCCACGCAGAAGCGCGTGCAGGCGCTCGGCGGCGCCAAGAACTTCGGCGTCGTCCTGGACGACTGCGACTGGGACAAGACGGTCGCCAACGTCGTCGACAGCTCGATGGGCTGCGCGGGGCAGCGCTGCCTGGCGCTGAGCGTCGTCATCGGCGTCGGCAAGGCCTACGCGGAGCTCGAGAGGCGCCTGCCCGAGGCGCTCGCGAAGGTGAAGGTCGGCTACGGCGTGGAGCCGGGCGTGACGATGGGCCCGGTCATCAGCGCGCGCCACAAGGAGCGCGTGGCCTCGTACCTCGAGAAGGGCGTCGCCGAGGGCGCGAAGCTCGTCGTCGACGGCCGGTCGCTGCGGGTCGGGGCGCACCCCAGGGGCCACTTCCTGGGGCCCTCGCTCTTCACGGGCGTGCGGCCGGAGATGACGATCGCGCGCGAGGAGATCTTCGGCCCGGTCCTCTGCCTCATGCAGGCCAAGGACCTGGACGAGGCGCTGCGCATCGTCAAGGCGCACCCGCTCGCGAACGCGTCGAGCATCTTCACGAGCCACGGCGGCCACGCGCGGCGCTACTGCCGCGACGTCGACGCCGCGATGGTCGGCGTCAACATCGGCGTCGCCGCGCCCATGGCGTACTTCGGCTTCGGCGGCGCCAAGGGCTCCTTCTTCGGAGACCTCAAGGCGCACGGCCGCGAGCAGATCCAGTTCTACACGCAGACCAAGACGAGCATCGTGAGGTGGTGGTGATGTCGCGCAAGGTGACGGTCGGTCTGATCCAGGCCTCGACGCCGTTCGAGGATGCGTGGAGCGTCGAGAAGATCAAACAGGTGTCGCTCGAGCGTCACCTGCCGATGATCGAAGAGGCCGGCAAGAAGGGGGTGCAGATCCTCGGCCTGCAGGAGATCTTCAACGGGCCGTACTTCTGCCCGAGCCAGGACTCTCGCTGGTACGACGCCGCCGAGCCCGTGCCCGGCCCGACGACCGAGGTGATGCAGGCGCTCGCCCGCAAGCACCAGATGGTCATCGTCGTGCCGCTCTACGAGCGCGAGCAGGCGGGCGTCTACTACAACACCGCCGCGGTCATCGACGCCGACGGGACGTTCCTCGGCAAGTACCGCAAGACCCACATCCCGCACACGAGCGGCTTCTGGGAGAAGTACTTCTTCAAGCCCGGGAACCTCGGCTACCCGGTCTTCCAGACGCGCTACGCGAAGGTGGGCGTCTACATCTGCTACGATCGGCACTTCCCCGAGGGCGCGCGCGCTCTCGGCCTCAACGGCGCCGAGATCGTGTTCAACCCGTCGGCCACGGTCGCCGGGCTGTCGCAGTACCTCTGGAAGCTCGAGCAGCCGGCGCACGCGGTGGCCAACGGCTACTTCGTCGCCGCGAGCAACCGCGTCGGCACCGAGGCGCCGTGGAACATCGGCAAGTTCTACGGCACCAGCTACGTGGTTGATCCCCGCGGCAACTTCCTCGCCATCGGCAGCGAGGACAAGGACGAGCTGGTCGTGGCGGCGTGCGATCTCGACATGATCGAGGAGGTCCGCCGCACCTGGCAGTTCTTCCGCGACCGTCGCCCCGAGATGTACGGTGACCTGACCGCAGCGCGATAAAGGAAGGCTCCCGTGACCGACAAGAAGCTGACCAACGCCGACGTCACCGCGAAGCACCGCCAGCACCTCTTCGCCAGCACTGCCACGTACTACGAGCAGCCCGTCGCGCTCGAGAGCGGCAAGGGCTGCCACGTCCAGGACTTCGACGGCAACCGCTACCTCGACTTCTTCGGCGGCATCCTGACGGTCAGCGTCGGCCACGCCAACGACAAGGTGAACGCGGCGGTCCGCGCGCAGATGGACCGCCTCGGCCACGTGTCGACGGTCTACCCGACGCTGCCGATCGTGGAGCTGGCGGAGCGCCTGGTGAAGCTCGCGCCGGGCAAGCTCGACAAGGCGTTCTTCTGCGCCAGCGGCACCGAGGCCGACGAGACGGCCTACGCGCTCGCCCAGGCGCACACGGGGCGGCAGGAGCTCGTCGCGCTGCGACACGGCTACTCGGGTCGCAGCCTGCTCGCGCAGTCGCTCGTCGGTCACGCGAAGTACCGCGTCATCACGACGCAGGTCGCGGCGGTCAAGCACGCGCACGCGCCGTACTGCTACCGGTGTCCCTTCTCGCTCTCGTACCCGAGCTGCGACCTCAAGTGCGCGCGCGACGTCGAGGAGCTGATCCAGACGACGACGATGGGCCAGATCGCCGGCGCGATCGTCGAGCCGATCATGGGCGTCGGCGGGTTCATCACCCCGCCCGAGGGCTGGATGAAGGAGTTCGTCGGGATCATCCGCAAGTACGGCGGCATCTTCATCGCCGACGAGGTGCAGACGGGCTTCGGGCGCACGGGCGGCGCGATGTGGGGCATCGAGCACGAGGGCGTGGTGCCCGACGTGATGACGATGGCCAAGGGGATCGCCAACGGCTACCCCATCAGCGCCGTGCTCGCGACGAGCGCGATCGCCGGCGCGTGGAAGGGCGGCAACATCTCGACGTTCGGCGGGAACCCGATCTCGTCGGCCGCGGCCAACGCGACGATCGACCAGATCGTCGAGGGCCGCCTGGCGGACAACGCCGCCACGACGGGCACGCTGCTGCGCGCCGGGCTCGAGGCGCTCAAGGCCAGGTACACCGTCATCGGCGACGTTCGCGGCCGCGGTCTCATGCAGGGCGTCGAGCTCGTGAAGGACGAGAAAGGCGGCGACCGCACGCCGGCGGTCGACGCGACGCTCCGGCTCTTCGAGGAGACCAAGAAGCGCGGCCTGCTCATCGGGCGCGGGGGCCTTCACGGCAACGTCCTGCGCATCGCGCCCGCGCTCGTCGTCGGCAAGGCCGAGATCGACGACGCGCTGCGCATCCTCGACGAGTCGTTCGCCGCGCTCTCCACGCGGTGATTGTCACGCCCCCCATGTCGACGTTTCTAGCCAAGCTCCCCGCCGGGCGCGCCGAGGCGGCGCTGCCGGACAAGAAGCCGCCGATGTCGGCGGCCGAGGCGAAGCTCGAGGCCGAGCGGTGCCTGTACTGCGCCGACGCGCCGTGCACGCAGGCCTGCCCCACGTCGATCGACGTGCCCGGCTTCATCAAGCGGATCGCGAGCGGCAACGTCTGCGGCAGCGCGCGCCTCATCTTCGCGCAGAACCTTCTCGGCACGTCGTGCTCGCGCGTGTGCCCCGTTGAGGTCCTCTGCGAGGGCGCGTGCGTGCTGGAGGCGTGGCAGCACAAGCCGATCGCGATCGGGCGATTGCAGCGCTTCGCGACCGAGACCGCGCGCCGCGAGGCGCCGGGGCTGCTCGCGCCCGGGGCGCGCGGGGGCAAGCGCGTGGCGTGCGTGGGGAGCGGGCCGGCGTCGCTCGCCTTCGCCGCCACGCTGGCCCTCGAGGGCCACGAGGCGACGGTCTACGAGAGGCGCGCGCTTCCCGGGGGCCTGAACACGACCGGCGTCGCACCGTACAAGCTGCACGCCGACGCGGCGCTCGCGGAGGTCGACTGGGTCGCCTCGCTCGGCGTGCGCATCCGCACCAGCGTCGAGATCGGGCGCGACGTCGCCGCCGCGCAGCTGCTGGCCGAGCACGACGCCGTGTTCCTGGGCCTGGGCCTGGGCGAGGACACGAAGCTCGGCATCCCGGGCGAGGACGGCCCCGGCGTCGTCGGCGCGACGGCGTGGATCGAGGACGTGAAGCTTCGCGGCTGCGCGCAGCCCCCCCTCGGGCACGTCGTCGTCGTGGGCGGCGGCAACACGGCGATCGACGTCGCGCGCGAGTGCGCGCAGCTCGGGGCGGCGAGCGTCACGATGGTCTACCGGCGGGCGCCCGCCGACATGAGCGGCTACGCGCACGAGATGGAGGCCGCGCGCAAGGACGGCGTCGCGCTCGTAGCCCACGCCCGGCCCTCGGCCGTGATCCGCGACGCGGCGGGGGTCGTGAAGGCCCTTCGCGTCACGGTCGCCGGCGCCGAGCGCGACCTCTCGTGCGACCTCGTCGCGATGGCCATCGGCCAGTCGAAGCTGCGCGCGGTGGCGACGCAGTTCCCGGGCGTGGCGCTCGACGCGCGGGGCTGCGTGGTGGCCGATCCCACGACGGGCACCACCGGCCACCCCAAGGTGTTCTCCGGGGGCGACTGCGTCAACGGTGGCAAGGAGGTCGTCAACGCGGTGGCCGAGGGGCGAAACGCGGCCCGGCATCTCCTGCGTACGTGGAGCGGAACCCATGGCTGATCTCAGCATCGACGTCGCGGGCATCGCGAGCCCCAACCCCTTCTGGCTGGCGTCGGCGCCTCCGGCCAACACCGGCGACCAGGTGATGCGCGCGTTCGACGCGGGCTGGGGCGGCGCCGTGTGGAAGACGCTGGGCGATCCCATCGTCAACACGTCCAGCCGCTTCGGCGCGCTCGACTACGCCGGCGGCAAGGTGATGGGCCTGAACAACATCGAGCTCATCACGGACCGGCCGCTCGCCGTGAACCTCCGCGAGATCCGCGAGGTGAAGCGGCGGTACCCCAAGCACGCCGTCGTCGTGTCGCTGATGACCGAGACGAAGCGCGACTGGCAGACGCTGGTGCGCAAGGTCGAGGACGCCGGCTGCGACGGGCTCGAGCTCAACTTCGGCTGCCCGCACGGGATGTGCGAGCGCGGGATGGGCTCGAGCATCGGCCAGGAGCCCAAGCTCATCGCCGAGATCGCGAGCTGGGTGAAGGCCGTCGCGCGCACGCCGGTGCTCGTGAAGCTGACGCCGAACACGGGCGATATCGTCGAGGCGGCGGCGGCGGCACGCCAGGGCGGCGCCGACGGCGTGTCGCTCATCAACACGATCAAGAGCCTGATGGGCGTCGACCTCGAGCGGATGGTCCCCAATCCGCGGGTCGGTGACGGCTCGACCAACGGCGGCTACTGCGGCCCCGCGGTCAAGCCGATCGCGCTGCACATGGTGGCGGCGATCGCGCGCGGCATGCCGCGCTATCCGATCTCCGGGATTGGCGGCGTCGCCACCTGGCGCGACGCGGCGGAGTTCATGGCGCTCGGGTCGTCGACGGTGCAGGTCTGCACGGCGGTGATGCACCTCGGCTACCGCATCGTGGCCGACATGATCGACGGCCTGAACGAGTGGCTCGACGCGCACGGGATGGCGAGCGCGCGCGAGCTCGTGGGCCGAGCCGTGCCCGCGTACCGCGAGTGGGGCGACCTCGACATCAACTACAAGGTCGTGGCGCACATCGACCCCACGACGTGCATCGGCTGCCAGAAGTGCGTCGTGGCGTGCCAGGACGGCGCCCACCAGTGCATCTTCACGGGCCCCGGCGACCGCGCGCGCCCGCCTCACGCCCACGCGCCGGGCAAGGCCAGGGCGCCCGTCCCCTTCCCCTTCGGCGCCGTCGCGGGCGACCGGGTCCCGTGGGTGGACGAGCCGGAGTGCGTCGGCTGCAACCTGTGCCAGCTCGTGTGCCCGGTCTCCGGGTGCATCACGATGCAGGAGCTCCCCGGCGGTCCGAAGCAGACGTGGAACGAGCGCGTCGCGGCGGGCACTGCGCGGGTGCCCGGCGGGATCCACGACGAGTCGGACGCGACGTAGCTCGCCGCTCACTGCGCGCAGTGGGCGGTCGCCGTGGGGCTCGTGTCGTTGTTCGAGTTGCACTCGTGGAACTTCGGCATCGTCGGATCCACGTAGATCTTGGCGTAGAAGGTGCCCTGCCCGCCGGCCGCGAGCGTCGTCGTCAGCGACTGCGTCTGGCCGGGCAGGAGGCTCTGCGTGGTGGTCACCGACCCGACCTTCTGGTTGCCCGGCGACGTGAAGACGTCCGCCTCGATCCCCGCCGGCAGGCCGGCCTGACCGATGTTCCGGACCGACACCATCGCGACGGTGGGCGAGCCGCACGCGATCGACAGCGCCACGACGGCATCGGGCGCGTTGAAGATGCCCTTGTCCTGCACGTTCTGGCGGAAGTCGTTCAGCCACGACACCGTCCAGTTGTTCGTCTCGGGAGTGGGGATCGACCCGTAGGCGTTCGGGGAGGTGCAGGCGTTGTCGGTGTCGTCGCACACGTTGGTCACGTGATACGTGTGCTCGGTCCAGAGCGTGCGCGTACCGACCCACGAGTCCGCGCTGTCGCCCAGGGCCACGAGGCCCCGGTACCACGAGTTGGGCGCGGGGCCGGGCGTCCACGTCTGCCCGTTCATCTTGGTGGTCTCGTAGGGAGCGCACTTCCAGCCGCTGGAGCTCACGTCGATGCCGTTGGAGGGGATGAGCATCTCGGCGTGCCCGTCGCCGTCGATGTCCGCCACCATGGCTGCCTCGGTCCCGGTGAACGACGAGTGCGAGTAGGCCAGGCGCACCGCGCCCGTCGGCCCCTCGAAGACCCACAGCCAGCACTCGTCCGCGTAGACGACCTCCGCGATGCCGTCGCCTTCGAAGTCGAACACGGTCGACCCGGTGACCGACGAGCTGAAGTCGTGGTTGTCGACGCTCCAGAGGACGCCGAGCGTCTTGGTCGTGTAGTTCGGCTTGACCACCGTGTACTTGTTCATCTGGGCCACGCCGATCTCCGGGCGGCCGTCGCCGTCGAAGTCGGCCACCGTGGGCGCGCCGCCGCTGCCGTTGCCCGGGAGCGTGATCGGGCCGAGCTGCACGGCCCCCGTCGCGCCGTCGAGGAGCCACACCTGGCCGCTGCCCACCAGGACCGCCTCGGGATTCCCGTCCTTGTTGAAGTCGCCCACGCCCGGGAAGCCGTCGGGGAGGGTCGCGTCGTGCCAGAGGACGGTGCCGTCGTCCTTGTAGCAGGTGTTGCCCGCAAGGAGCTCGAGGTGACCGTTGGGCGCGAGGTCCATGTCGCTGAGCGCGCTCGTCTCCTTGGACGCCCCGCCGCCGGTCCCGTCGCCGCCGACGAAGCGCCGCGTGATCTTCCCGCCCGTCGTCGTCCACACGGTGTCCCCGAAGGAGATCTCGGGGTAGCCGTCGAGGTCCATGTCGGCGATTGCGAGCCCGCCGCCCCAGCCCGTCCCGGTCCCGCTCCCCAGGGCCGTCGCGTGGGGATAGGGCTTGTCGCTCGTGCGGGTGACGTTGCCCAGGTGATCGATGAGGACCACGTCGCCCTCGCCGGTCATCGTGACGATGTCCATGACGCCGTCCTTGTCGACGTCCCCGAGCGCGGGTGTGGACCCCATGAAGCCGACGGAGGTCGCGCTCGCCTTCGCGAGGGTCCAGATCTCCTCGCCGCTCTGGCCGTTGATCATGCGCACGACGCCGGTCTCGCAGGTGCTCACGGTCGCGCCGTTGCACCCGCAGCACGTGCCGCCGACGTCCCCGGAGATGAAGACGATAACCGGCGTGTCCAGCGCGTCGATCTTGCCGTCGCAGTTGGTGTCGTACATCCGGCCCACGGTCGGCGTGGACCAGACGTCGGTGTCCGACGGCCTGGTCTTGGCCGTCGGCCCCCACTGCCATCGCATCGTCGCGTTGAGCGCCCCGGTGCCGCTCGGGTGATACTCGCACTGCTCGAGGCACGCGCCCCCGTCCGCGGTCACGCCGGCGTCGCCCGGGCACGACGGAGGGATCGGCACGCACCGCCCGCTCGAGGCGAGCGAGGTGCACCCGCTATCCGCCGCGGGCGCGGTCCCCCCGTCGGCACCGCCACCGAGGGCGGGCTCGCAGTACTGCCCCATCCCGCACTGGTCGCTCGTCTGGCACGGCGCGCCCGGGACGACGCACGTGTCGAAGAGGCAGACGCTGCCCCCCGTGCAGCACGAGCTTCCGCACACGTCCTGGCTCGCGCAGCACTGGCCCGAGACGCACGTGCCGCCCTCGCAGGCGCCCGCGGCCGTGCAGGCCGCCGCGTCCCCGAGGAGGCGGACGTCGGTCACGACGTCGCTCGTCGTGACGTCGCCCGCCCCACCGTCGTCGCCGCCGGACGATCCCTGGTTGGAGCCGCACCCCGCCCCCAGCGCACCGACCGTCACGGCCACCGACGCCACGACGAAGGCGATTCCAGCTCGACGCATGCGCACCGCTATGGCAACGATCGCGCCACGCTGCAAGCCCTTCGCCGTTCACCTTCTCCCGCGGAGGAGACGCGCGCACCCGGATCGCCGGCGATCCACGGCGGGCCCCCGGCGATCCGCTCAGCGCCCCCTCGGCCGCGAGGTCTGACGCGCCTTCTCGGCCTTGCGCGCGAGGCGCGCGGCCCGGCGCGACGCCCGCTGCGCGTCCTCGCCGGTTCCTTGCGTGGCCCACGCCAGCGCCCGCGCGGGCTCCTTGACCCAGTGCTCGTAGAGCTTCGCGAGCTCGAGGCGGACCGACGGGTCGTCCACGCCCGCGGCCAGGGCCTCGAAGTCGGCGAGGGCGCGCGCTCTGTTGCCCCGCGCCTTCGCGACGTCGGCGCGCGCCCGGAGCGTCTCGGGGGTCGTCTCGCGCT
>JAJYCT010000068.1 GCA_021778125.1 Myxococcales bacterium | reverse complement strand
TTCCGATCTGCGGCGCCCGAGCACCAGGCGACGGTAGAGGCGCTCGAGAGCCTGTTCGCGAGCGGTGCCAAGCAGCCTGAGGTCGGCGAGATCCTCGAGCCGCTCTATCGATCGATGGGCGAATGGGAGAAGCTGGCGCGGGTCTACGAGGCCCAGCTCGCCCATACGCGCGCTCCCGACGAGCGGGTCCAGTCCTACTATCGGCTCGCGGAGCTCTTCGAGGAGAAGCTCCTGGATCCGGCGAAGACCCTCGAGGTCTACGTGCGGGTCCTCAAGGAATTCCCGCTCGACGAGAAGTCGGGCGAGGAGGCGCCGCGGCTCGCGGGGTCGGTCGACGGCGGCTGGGAGACGCTCGCGAACGCCTACGCGGACGTGCTGAGCGCCCACGAGGATCCGACCGTCCAGCGCACGATTGGCTTGCGCCTGGCGCGGACCTTCGAAGACGAGCTCGGCGACATCGGCAAGGCCGAGGAGACGTACAAGTACGTCCTCGGCGTGGACGCGACCGACGTCGAGGCGCTTGCCAACCTCGATCGCATTTACCTGTCGCTCGAGTCGTGGCCGGAGCTCGCGCAGATCCTCGAGATGCGCGTGAAGGCACCGGCCGAGGCGCACGAGCTCGTCGACCTCTACGCGCGGCTCGGGGAGCTCTACGAGACCAAGGTCGGCGATCTGGCCAGCGCGATCCGCGCGTACCGCCGGATCTTCGACGACCTCGAGAAGACGCACGACGGTGCGATCGTCGCGCTCGGGCGCATCTACGAGCAGCAGGGCGCCTGGCCCGAGCTGGACGGGGTCTACCAGCGAGAGCTCGAGAACGCGGCGGGCGACGCGGCCGAGGCCGAGATCCGCGCCAAGATCGCGCGCATCGCGGCGGGCAAGCTCGGCCAGCCGGACCGGGCCATCGAGACCTGGAAGGCCGTGCTCGACCTGCGTGGCGAGGATCCCGAGGCTCTCCACGAGCTCGCGAACCTCTACGAGGCGCAGGCGCAGTGGGCAAAGCTCGTCGACATCCTCGAGCGCGAGTACGACGTCGCCGCAACCGACGAGGATCGCGTCAACATCCTCACCCGCCGCGCGCGCACGATGAGCGACAAGCTCGGGCGCGACGAGGCCGCGCTCGAGGACTGGAGCCGTGCGCTCGACATCGACTACGCGAACCTGGCCGCGCTCCGGGCGATCGCGGACATCCGGCGGCGCCAGGGGGATTCGAACGAGCTGGTGACGTCCCTGCACCAGCTCGTCGATCGTGCCGCGTCGCTGCTCGACGGAGAGGAACTCAAGGAGGTCTTCCGCGAGCTCGGCAAGACCTACGGCGAGCAGCTCCAGCAGCCGTACGAGGCCGCGGATGCGTGGCGACGGCTGCTCGACGTCGGCCCCGACTTCGAGGCGATGGGCTCGCTCGAGGCCATCTACCGCGCCGACGAGAAGTGGACCGACGTCATCGACGTCAAGATGCGGCGTGCCGACGCGCTCGCGGAGCCCTCCGAGGCAATCGCCGAGCTGCGGAGCGTGGCGGCGCTCTGGAAGGACCCGGTCGGTGATCCCGACGGGGCCCGCTCTGCCTACGAGCGCATCCTGGCCCTCGAGCCGACGCACGACGAGGCGTTCGCGGAGCTCGAGAAGCTCCACAGCGCCGCCGGGCGGTGGGAGCCCCTCGTGGAGCTTTTGCTCGCGCGCTTCGAGACGCGCGAGGAGGCCCCGGAGCAGACGGATCTCCTGAGGCGGATCGCGCGAGTGTTCGAGGAGAAGCTCGACGACAAGAACCAGGCGCTCGACGCCCTGGTCAACGCTCTGTCGCTCGACTTCCACGATCGCGAGACCGCCCGGTACCTCGAGCGCATCGCCCAGGCCACGGGGCGCTGGGGCGAGGTGATCCAGACGGTCAACGGGTGGCTCAAACAGCAGACCGAGCCCCAGGAGAAGATCCGCCTCTGCCTCCACCTCGCCAAGTGGTACGGCGACGACCTCGGGCACCCCGAGTACGCGCAGCCCTACTACGCCCAGATCATCCAGCTCGATCCCCACAACGTCGGGGCGATGCGCCAGCTCGCAAGCCTCTACAAGAAGGCGAGCAACTGGCAGCAAATGGGCGCGACGCTGACGCGCGCGCTCGACGTGGCCTCCAGCGACGTCGACCGCAAGGAGGTCCTCAACGACCTCGGCGAGCTGCTCGACGCGCAGATGAACCAGACCGACCAGGCGATCGGCTACTTCCAGCGTGCGCTGGAGGTCGACGGCCACTTCCTTCCGGCCATCGAGAACCTGGAGCGCATCTACGCGGCCCGCGGCCAGAACCGCGAGCTCGTCGACGTCCTGCTGCGCAAGGTTCCGGCGCTGAAGGACGTGGCGGAGGTCATCTCGACCAAGCTGCGGATCGCGCAGCTCTTCGAGACGACGCTGGCCGAGCTGCCGCGCGCGGTGCAGGCGTACCGTGAGGTCGTCGAACTCGACGGTACGAACCTGCTCGGTCTGCGCGGCCTCGGCCGCGTGTGCGAGGCGCTCGAGCAGTGGACGGATCTCGTCGAGGTGCTCGAGCGGCAGCTCGAGGTCGTGGCGACGGAGCGAGAGAAGATCGAGGCGCTCATGCACCTCGCGTCGCTCCATGAAGAGCACTTCTTCAAGCCGGACCTGGCGGCGCAGCGCCTCGAGCAGGTGCTCGAGATCGATCCGAACAACGAGGACGCCTACTTCAAGCTGGAGCGCAGTTACCGCAAGCTCCGCCAGTGGCTGGACCTCATCAACACGTACGACCGCCACATCGCGGCGACTCAGGACCGCAAGACCAAGGTCGACCTCTTCGGGGCCATCGCGCAGGTCTATTCGGAGGAGGTCGAGGATTCCGAGCGTGCGGTCGATGCGTACCGCAACATCGTCGACCTCGACGAGAACAACGTCCCGGCGCTCGAGGCGCTGGCCAGGCTCTACGACAAGCTCGGCGACGCGTCGCAGTCGATCGACTTCATGACGCGCGTTGCCGAGCTGACGCAGGACTCGAAGCAGCGGGTCGAGGCGTTCTATCGAATCGGCAAGGCGCTCGACGAGAAGCTCGGCGATCGCGTCGCCGCCCAGGAGCGGTACGAGACGGCGCTGGACCTCGAGCCGTCACACGTGCCGAGCCTCGCGGCGCTGCGCCAGATCGCCATCGACACGGCCGACTACGACAAGGCCGCGCGCTACCTCGACCAGGAGCAGAGCTACACGCAGGCGCCGCGCCAGCGTGCCCGTCTGCTCGTCGACCTCGGCAAGCTGCGCGAGGAGATGCTGCAGGATCATCCGAGCGCGGTTCTCGCCTGGGAGGCGGCGTACGAGGCCGATCCGGAGAACGAGGAGGCCGCGCTTCCTCTCGTCGACGAGTACATCGTCAAGTCCGACTGGGTCCGCGCCGAGCCGCTGCTCGACATGCTGGTCCGCAAGAGCGGAAAGCGCGAGCGCGGCGAGCAGCACGCGCTGCAGAACAAACTCGGGCAGGTCTGCGCCGCGCTGGAGAAGGACGAGAAGGCCCTCAAGGCGTACACGGCGGCGCACCAGCTCGACCTGACCGACCAGGTGACCATTCGCGGCCTGGCCGACGTGAGCTTCCGTCTGAAGGACTGGGGCTCGGCGCTCACGAACTACCAGAAGGTGCTGACTGCGCTCGGGGAGGACGAGGCGGAGGCGCGGGCGGACGTCTACTACCGGCTCGGCTGCGTCAAGCGCGAGCAGGGGCAGGCGAAGCAGGCGATCAACAACTTCGAGAAGGCGCTCGCGGTCGACGCGGCCCACAAGCCGACGCTCGAAGCGCTCGTTTCCCTCTACACGGAGCTCAAGGACTGGAAGCAGGTCGTCGCGTACCGCCGTCAGATCCTCGACAACGTGTTCGAGGGCGAAGAGCGGTTCCGCATGCTCAACGAGATCGCGGACGTCTGGAACGACCAGGACAAGAGCCCGCTCAAGGCCATCGAGGCGCTCGAGGAGGCGCGGGAGCTTCAGCCGCTCAACCCGGGCCTGCTGCACAAGCTCATCGCGCTCTACCAGGCGACCGAGAACTGGTCGAAGATGATCGACACGCTGCAGACGATCGCCGACGACGAGAAGGACCCTGGTCGCAAGAGCAAGTTCCTGTACACGATGGCGCAGCTCTATCGCGACAAGGAGGGGGATCAGGACAAGGCCGTCGAGCTGTTCAGCGAGGCGCTCGACCTGAACCCGACCTACCTCGAGGCGTTCGAGCGCATCAACAAGCTGCTCACCGCCAAGAAGGACTGGAAGGCGCTCGAGCGCGCGTTCCGCAAGATGCTCCGGCGGATGTCGACCGCGAACATCTCGAACCCCGATCTCGAGTTCAACCTCTGGCACAACCTGGGGCTCATCTACCGCGATCGTCTCAAGGACATGACGAGCGGCATCGAGGCCTTCAAGATGGCCACGCGCTTCAAGCCCGACGAGGCCGTGGAGCGGCAGATCCTCGCCGAGCTGTACGAGGCAACGGACCAGACCGAGGCCGCAGTAGGCGAGCACGCGCTCGTCCTGCAGAAGGATCCGCTGCGCGTCGACCCGTACCGCAGCCTGTACAAGCTGTACCTCCGGATGCACGAGTACGACCGCGCGTGGTGCATGTGCGCGGCGCTCGCGTTTCTCCGCAAGACGGACGAAGAGGAGCAGCGGTTCTTCGAGGACTACCGTCCGCGGGGGATGATCCAGGTGAAGAGCCGCCTCGACAACGAGGCGTGGGTCAGGAGCCTGTTCCACAAGGACGAGAACCTCTTCATCGGCAAGATCTTCGAGATGCTGACGCCGGCGGCGATCGTCGCGAAGACCAACCAGCTCCGCACGCAGAAGCAGCTCCCGAGTCTGGACCGCCGGTTCCGGCAGGACCCGGCGACGAGCACCGTGACCTTTGCCAAGACGTTCGGGTGGGCGGCGCAGGTGCTCGGCGTGCCGATGCCGGACCTGTACGTTCGCAACGACGTGCCGGGCGCGCTCATGGCCGTTCCGGCGACTCCGCCCGCGAGCGTCGCGGGACAGACCGTGCTCACGGGGTTCACTCCCCAGGAGCTGACCTTCATCGTCGGCAAGCACCTGTCGAGCTATCGCGGTGAGCACTACATCAAGAACTTGTTCCCGACGCTGAACGAGCTGAAGGTCATCCTCTTCGCAGGCGTGAAGATCGTCCTCTCGGACTTCAGCGTTCCGGGCGAGATGGCGCAGGCGGTGAACGCGACCGCCATGGAGCTGGTGAAGCACATGGCGCCTGTCCAGCGCGAGTCGCTGCGAATCGTCGTGCAGAAGTGGATGGAGGACGGCGCCAAGGCTGACCTCAAGCGCTGGATGCAAGCCATCGAGATCACGGCGACTCGCGCGGGGCTGTTGCTGTGCGCCGACCTGGAGATCGCGAAGAAGATTATCAGCGCGGAGCCGCAGCTCCCGGGCGACCTGCCGCCGGCCGACAAGATGAAGGAGCTCCTCGTCTTCTCGGTCAGCGAGCAGTACTTCGCCCTCCGCAAGACGCTCGGCATCGCCGTCGGCTGACGGCGTCGCGAGCCGTTTCGCGCAACTCGGGGCGTGGCCGACCGATGGGGGGCCAGAGAGGTCGCCATGCCCGCGAATGTCGAGGAGCCTGCGCCGTCGTCCACGACCCTGGAGATCGTCATTCACGGCACGGGCGACGCCTGGTTGGTCGAAGTCCAGGACGAAGGGGGCGCGAGGCGCTTCGCGCTGGGTCGGGAGCCGCTGGTCGTGGGCTCGTCCTCCGCGGCGGACGTCGTGCTCCGGGACGCGACCGTCAGCTCCCGGCACTGCACCCTGTGCGTTCTTGGCGATGGCGTGGCCATCGAGGATCTTGGCTCCCGGAACGGGACGTTCGTGGGGAGCGCCCGCGTCAAGGAGGCGTGGGGCCGTGCGGGCACGGCCGTGTCGATCGGCTACTCCACCCTGGTCGTCGTGTCCGAGGACCGGCGCGACGGCCTCGCCGCGGTCGGCGCGCCGCTGCCGGGAGTGGCCGGGGCGTCGATCTCCATGCGCAGACTCGCCGATCAGGTCCGCCGCCTCGCACGCCACGGGTTGCCGGTCCTGGTGTCGGGGGAGAGCGGGTCGGGCAAGGAGCTGATCGCGCGTGCGCTCCACCTCGAAGGCCCTCGTCGGGAGCGTCCGTTCGTCGCCATCAACGTCACCGCGCTCCCTCGGGAGCTCGTCGAGAGTGAGCTGTTCGGGCACGAGCGTGGAGCGTTCACCGGAGCGCACGCCCGGAGGCTGGGCGCGTTCGCGGAGGCGGAAGGGGGAACGCTGTTCCTCGACGAGGTGGGCGATCTGCCGCTGGACGCGCAGCCCAAGCTCCTGCGAGCCCTCGACGGCTACGAAGTGAGGCGCGTGGGCGCGGCCGGCTCGGGGCGCAAGACCGACGTGCGAGTCGTCGCCGCGACGCATGCCCCTCTCGAGGAGCGTGTGACGGCCGGCCTCTTCCGCCGCGACCTGTTTCACCGCCTCGAGTGCTTCGTGGTGCACGTCCCACCGCTGCGCGAGCGGCGAGGCGACATCGGCGCCATCGCGCGGGAGCTGCTGTCCCAGCTGGCGCACCAGGTGGGGCCTCGCACGTTGACCCCGTCAGCCCTCGCCAGGCTCAGCTCGCACGACTGGCCAGGCAACGTTCGCGAGCTGCGCAACGTCCTCTGCCGTGCGGCAGACATCACGGCGCGTGGTGCCGCGATCGACGTCGGGGACGTGGACGCCGCCCTGCGCCCCGCCGCCCGCGGAAAGGGACGCGGACTGACCGGCGAGGGGGCGCGCGCCCTGCTGCGCGAGCGCGAGGGCAACCTCAGCGCCGCGGCACGCGAGGCGGGTATCCCGCGCACCTCGTTCCGCAAGTTGCTCGGGGGCTAGGCCGGGCGGGTGGTACTGTCACGACCACCATCATGGCGCGCCGCGCGTCGACCCTCCTGCTCGGGCTCCTCGCCGCGCAGGGGTGCACCTGCGGATCGAAATCCTCGGCGAGCCGCGACGACGGGGTCGGCGCACCCACGGCCCTGGCCTCCGGGGCGACCGCGTCCCCTCTCTCGCCTCCTGCGGACACAGCCTCGTTCTCGGCGCCCATCGCCGCGGCGCGCCTCGGAGGCTCCGACGTCGTCGCGGGGCTGGTCGCGACGGCTGGCGTCATCCGCGTCATGGGGATGACCGGAGGCACGATCGCCTGGACGACCGACGCGCTCCGCGACGTCGCGTGGGCGCCGGATGCCGAGCTGCGCATGCAGGCGGCCGGCGCAGGCATCGCCCTCCTGTGGCGCGGTCCCCACGGCGGCAAGATCGGACGCACCCTCGTGCTCCTCGGCCCGCACGGAGAGGCGCGCGAGCAGCCCGTCCCGGTCGGCTCTGCATTCTGCGCGACGGGCGCGGGGGTGGCCTGGCTGGACGCCCGAACGACAGGGGCCGCGCACGTCCTCGCCCGAGGCTGGGCCGAGGCGTCCCCCCGGCCGGTCGCGGTCGTGGGCAGCGATCGGGATCCGGCGCTCGTCTGCGGCGATCACGACGTCTTCGTGCTCGGGGACGGCGACGACGATCTCACCGCGGCCGCGGTGAGGCCGGGCGAGCCGGCGGCGCGCCCCGCCGCCGTCGCGCTGCGGGACGCGGACTTCGGGGAGGACGAGGAGCGCGAGCACGACGCGTACACGGTCGGCGACGACCTGGGCCTCGTCCGCGTCGGCGCGTCCGGCGCGATCTCTCTGCGAGAGATCCCGCAAGGCGCGGGGCCGACCCCGTGGCGCACGCTGCGGCACACCATCCCGGCCGACGACGACGTCGTGGCCGTCGACGGCGACGCCGACGCCACCGTCGTCGTCTACACGGAGGACGCCGACGCCGCATGCCCCGGCGCGGGCGCGACCGCCGAGAGCGTCCACGCCCTGCGCGTGGTCCGCAAGACGGGCGACGAGTCCGTCCTGGACCTCGCGCCCCCCGACTGTGACCACGCGCCCGGTCCGTTCTGGATCGCCGCCTCACCGTCCGGCCCCACGACCCTCGCGTGGGTCGAGCGCCGCATGCGGCCCTCCGGCGCCTCGGCGCCCGTGACCGGGGCCGCGCTCCGCGTGCTCGGCCCCGCGGGCGTCCAGGCGAAGCGGCTCGATCAGGCGGCCGATGCCCTCGTCGACGCCGGCTGCGACGAGCGCGGCTGCTCTCTCGCCGCGCTGGTCCGCCCCAGGGACGGCGACGGGATGCAGCCCGGCTCGATCCGGGTGCTCGCCTATCCCTGAGCCCGCGCCGGGCTCAGAACTGGCCCGAGAGCGACAGTCCGCCGCTCGAGTGGCCGATCGCCGGCGTCAGCACCGGCAGGGGGTGCAGCGCCGCGCTTCCGCTGTCCTCTTTGGGGGCCACCACCCAGTAGATGACCGCACCTGCCAGCGCCGCCAGGCCCACGCCCGCGGCGATGTTCGCCACAGTCGCGTCCATGTTCACGTCGTTCAGGTCCGAGTTGTACGCGCTGCATGCGGCCACGAACTTGCCGCTCGGCGGCGAGCACGAGGCGGAACTTCCCCCGTTCGCGATGATCTGCGACGCGACGTTGTCGGCGTTGCTCTGCGCCGACTGCTTCTGGAAGTACATCACGATGCCGGTGCCGATCCCCACCAGACCGACGCCCCCGAGGATGTACGCGGGGACCGGATTCGCTGGCTTGGCGAACGGGCCCGGCGAGCTCTCCACCACCGGGATGTTCTGGTGCTTGGCCTCCGCGGGCCTGGTGGCCTCTTCCGCCGGAGCGCCTCGCGACGAGGTCTCGGCCGCGGGGGGGGCCGCAGGGCTCCCGGCTTCCTTGGGCGCGGGCGTTGGAGCGGCGGTGGCGGCCGACGGCGGCGCGCCGAACTTCGCGACCGCCCTCTGCCCGCCCAGCACGCTCACGCTCTGCGTGTCGGTCGTGCCATCGGGCCCCTTGAACTTCACCGTGTGCGCGCCCGCCTCGACCACGATGGCGTCGGCCAGGGGCGCCGTCCCCACACGGTCACCGTCCACGGTCACGTCCGTGCCCGCCGCGGCCTGCACCTCGATGCGCCCGAGCTTCGCGCGCGCCTGCGTCAGCCCGTCGCTGGCGTCGGCCTTCTGCTTGTCGGTGGCGTCCTTGGACTCCGCCAGGAACTGCTCGAAGTATTTCTTGCCCTCGATGACGTGCCCGCTCTTGAGGCAGCTCCACGCGAGGTTGAGGAGCACCGCCGGGTGCTTCTTCAGGGCGTAGGCCTGCAGGAACGACGCACGCGCCTGCTCGTACTGCCCCTTGTCGTAGAACTCGACCCCCTCCTTGAAGCGCGCCCGCGCCATGGCGGTCATCGGGTCGTCGGCGGTAGCCTGCGCGAACGCGGGGGGGATCAACGTGCACGGAGCGAGAGCGATGAGCAGCGCGGCGGCGAGGCGGGGGGTCTTCATATTCGCGACTCCACGCGAATGTGACCGCTCGGCCGGCCGTATGTAAAGCGCCATCTCAGAACGGGACGTCGCGGACGATCGTCTGGCCGCTCTTCTTCGGCTTGGGGGCAGGCGCCGGAGAAGCCGGAGGCGCGTACGACCGCGGCGGCGGGGCCGGCTGCGGGGCGAGCGGGGGCGGGGCCTGCGGCAGCGCCGCCACGGGCGTCGCGGGGATCGGAGCGGCGGTGGTCGTCGCCGGCGGAGGCGGCGGCGCAGGTGTCGCCGTGGGAGCGGTGGTGGCCGGCGGTGGCGGCGGGATGGCCGACAGCCTGTCCGCGGTCGGGGCCTCGGTGCCCGAAGCTGCCGGGGGCGCGCTCTTCTCGCCGCCTCCCGACGAGGCCGCCCAGATGCCCACGCCGAGCGAGATCGCGGCGGCGGCGGCGATGCCCACCCAGAGGCCCGTCTTCGACTTCTTCGGCGGCTCGATCGGCTCCTCGAACGCCGGTGCCGGACGAGCCGCGACGGGTGTGGGGCGCTGAGCCTGGCGCGCCGCCGGCGGGCCGAGGACGAAATCGGGAGCCGAAGGGCGCTGCGACGGCCGTGCCACAGCGGGCGCTTCCACCGGGGGAGCGAGCGCGGGGGACTGGAGCCCCAGCACCGTCTTTGCCCCGACGACGGGCGCCAGAGGCGGTGGCGCAGCCGGCTCGGGGGAGTTGTCGATCACCACGGACTCCTCGACCGGCATCGGAACGGGCGCGGGCGCGGGCGCGGGCGCGACGGCGACGGCGACGGGGGCCGCAGGTGGCGGCGCGTTGCCCGCGAACGTCGCGGCCGTGGCCGCGCGCACGTCGGCACGCACGCCGCCGCCGCCCAGCGCCTGCACGTCGGCCGGAGAGAGGGCACCGGCGCCCGTGAAGGGCGCCTCGTCCAGCTCCCACGAAGGCCGGAAGGTCGAAGCCAGGCGATCCGCTTCTTCCGGAGAGAGCCGCGCGTGGGTGAACGCGGCCCCCCGCGGGGCGGGAGGGGCAGGGTGCGCCATGATGACGCGAGAGAGGGTAACACCCGAGTGCGCCTCGAACAAACGAGGCACGCACGGGCCGAACGGGGCCGAAATCCGTGCGTTACCGGCCGAATTCGGCCTTCAACACGTCATCCCACTCGTCGGCAACCTTGCCCACGGTGTCGAGCAGGTCCTCGAACTCCTCGTAGTCCAGCCCCGAGAGGCGGCGCAGGGCCCGGACGACGATCTCGTCGCGGTGCGCGTCGACGGCGAAGGCGGCGTCGGACGTCGTGAGGAAGGAGAGCTCGAGGAGCCTGCGGTAGAGCGATTCGCGCCCGGTCACCGGCACCGGCAGGACGGGCGCGACGAAGAGGAGCACGCCGTGGTCCTCGAGCACGTTCACCCCGACGCTCGCGGAGCCCTTCTTGATGAGCGTGTAGCCGCTGGCGTCGAGCCCCTCGAGCTTCGCGCCGGCCCGCTCGCCGAACCGCGCGATGTAGGCGTTGACCATGGTACGTGCGTCGGCGAACGTCTGGCCGGTCGCGCGGTCCGCGTATATGGGTTGTTGGGTCGTCTGAGGCTCGGACACGTGGCTCTCCTCTCCGACCAGGATAGCGCCGTTGAGCGCCGCAAGGGAGCCGCCGTCATGGTTTCTGCGTTCGCGCTGGTCGTCGCGTGCTCGGGAGGCTCGCACGCGGGCGACGCCGGCGCGGGGCCGTCCGAGGCCGTCGCCCCGGACCACGCCGCCGCCATCGCGGCGGGACGGGAGCCCCTTCCGCCGCGGGCCGAGGCGCTCGCGCGCGCAGAGTCGCTCGAGGCCCGGGCGACGCGAGAAGGGACCGGCGCGCGCGCCGTCCGGCTGCACACCCTCGCGGCGCAGATCGTCGAGCGCGTCTTCCGCGTCGAGGCCCGCCCGCAGGACGCCGCCGAGGCGCTCGACCTCTATCGCGCCGCCGCGAAGGACGGCGATATCCCCGGCGCCTGCGAGGCGGCCCTCGCCGGCGCGCGGCTGGCCGGCGAGGTCGCCCACGACGCCAGCACCACCTACGCGGAGCTCTACCGCGCGGAGCGTCGATTCGTGGGGACGCCGTCGGACGCGGGCGGGCCGGGCTCCTGCCGCCGCGACCTCGCCGACGCCCTGCGTCTGCTCGTGGCCTTCCGGCCCCCGCAGCGCGTCCTCGAGGCCATCGACGAGGGGCTGGCCGGCGAGGGGGCGCTCGCCGCCGCGCTCGCGGGCGCGCTCGACGCCGGCGCCGTCACCGCGGTCGCCCCGCCCCGGATCGTCCGGATCGACGCCTGGCCGGGGCGCGACGCGACCCGCGTCGTCGTCGTGCTCGATCGACCCGCGTCCTACCGGGTCGGCGACGAGGCGCAGGCGGGCGGCGCGCCGCGCGTCGTCCTCGACCTCGACGGCGTGGACGTCGGCCCGGCGCCTCGCGACACGCCCCTCTCGGGAGTCGTCGAGCACGTGCGCGCCGAGGCCACGACGACCGGGTCGCGCGTCGCCCTCGACCTCGACGGACAGGCCTACCGGCGCGTCTTCTACATGCACGAGCCCCATCGCCTCGTCGTCGACGTGGCGCGAAACCCCCCGGGCCTGCAGGGGCGCCGCGCCCGCAGCGTCGCCCGCGTCGTGCTCGACCCGGGCCACGGCGGCAGGGACACCGGGGCCGTCGGCCCCGGCGGGACGCGCGAGAAGGACGTGACGCTCGACGTCGCGCACCGCGTGGCGCCCATCCTCGCCGCGCAGGGCCTCCAGGTCGTCCTCACGCGCGACGACGATCGCTTCGTGGCGCTCGAGGAGCGCACCGCCCGGGCGAACGCGTTCGGGGCCGACCTCTTCGTCTCCATCCACTGCAACGCCAGCGAGAGCCGGGGGCGCCGCGGCGTCGAGACGTACGTGCTCGACACGACGCGCGACGAGATCGCCGCGCGCGTCGCGGCGCGCGAGAACGCGACGACGCAGGCGGCCAGCAGCGAGCTCGCCTCCATCCTGGGCGACATGCGCATGGCCGACGTGGCGGCTCGCTCGACGCGCTTCGCCCAGCTCCTGCAGCGGGCGGCCACGAGCGCCGAGGGGGCGCGCTACGGCGACGCCGTCGACGGCGGCGTCCACACGGCCGGCTTCTACGTCCTCGTCGGCGCGCGCATGCCGAGCGTGCTCTTCGAGACCTCGTACGTCTCCAACCCGACCGAGGAGCAGAGGCTCGCGTCCCCCGAGTACCGGCAGCTCCTGGCGGACGCCATCGCGAACGCCGTCAAGGCGTACCGACAGGGCCGCTGAACCGGCCCGGAGGGCGCGTCATCCGGTGAGCAGCGCCTCGATCCGCTCGCGCAGGGTGCCCACGTCGCTGCAGGCCAGCACGCGCACGTGGCGCGTCGCCTCCGCGGCGAGCAGCCCTCGCCCCAGCGCGGGCACGTCGAGCGGTGCGACGTCGCCCGCGACGAGCACGTCCGGGCGGAGCGTCGCCGTCGCGACCAGGCCCTCGACGACCCCGCCCGCGGAGACCACCTCGAAGCGCCGTGCCAGCGCGCGGCGGGCCGCGAGCAGCGTCCCGGCGTCCCCGTCGATGACCACGACGTGCAAGCGCGCATGGGCGAGCTCCTCGGGGACGCCGAGCTCGTAGGCCCGCAGGAACTCCGCGACGTCGAGGAGCCAGAACCGGTGGTGCCCGCCGCGCGTGCGCAGCGCCGGGAGCTTCCCCCGGTCGACCCAGTTGTGGATCGTCTTGAGGTCCACGCCGCACATCCGGGCCACGAGCGTCGCCGAGAGGTGGCGGCCGCCGCGCAGCTTCACGAAGGGGCCGCCTCCGGCACGAACCGGTCACCGCGCAGCACGTAGCGCGACGAGCCCCGGGTGCGGACCTCCTTCACGTCGTGCTCCGGATCGCCCGGCAGCACGAACGCCACGGTCTCGCCGCGCGCGTCGCGGTGGTTCACGAGCTGCGGACAGACCGGGTCCAGGCACGACCCGTCGGCCCACGCGGCCGCGGTCGCGGCGTCGGGCGACGACGCGAGGATCTCGAGCGTGCGGTGCGTCGGCGGCGCAAGCCGCAGCTCCCCCGCGCCGAAGCGGCGCAGCACCTCGTCCGGCCTCGCCCAGAAGCTCGCGGTCGTCTCGACGTCGTCGTGCGCGCCGGTGATGGCCTGCCGGGCGACGTAGAGGTAGAAGCGCGTATCGAACCGGCGCGACTCGGCCGCGGGGGTGACCCACCGCGCCATGGGCCGCAGCGCGGCGAGGTCGAGCCGGGCGCCGCGCTCGGCCAGCAGCGACAGCAGCGTCGCCTCCCTCCTCGCCACGCGCTCGCGCCACGCGAGCAGGTCGCCGTGCGTCAGCGCGCGCCCCTCGAGCGGCAGGATCGCCGCCTCCTCGAGCGCCTCGCGGCACGCCGCGACCGCCAGGCCCCGCTGCGTGGTCTCGTCGCCGCCGAGCCCGGCCGACGTCGCGGCGAGGCCGGTCGTGCGCTCGCGCCAGGTCGCGTCGAGGTCGCCCGCGTCGAGCTTGCCGCCCGGAAACACGATCGCGCCGCCGAGAAAGCCGACCTTCTGGCGCTCCACGCAGAACACCTCGAGGCCGGCGGGCGCGTCGCGCACGACGACCAGCGTGGCGGCGTCCCTGGGCGGGACGATCGCGCGAGACGGATCGAGGTCGAGCATGGCGTGAGCATACCGCGCGCGCTGCCCTGCGCTCAGGGGTCGACGAGGCTCGCCACGCGCTGGCTCGACCGCACGCGCTGCTCGACGACCTTCTGCGACGCCGCGTCCTCGACGAGCCACCAGGCGTCGTGCTCCGGGGCGGGCCCCAGGAGCTCGAGCGCCAGGACGATCGCGCGCTCGGGCTCGATCGCCTCCACGCCGCGTCCGGGCAGCTCGACCACCGCGCGCCGCACCCGGAGCCCCTCGAGCGTGGTCGCGATGCGCAACAGGCCGGCGCGGAACGCCCCGTCGTCGAATGCCGCGCGGTCGCCGAGGCCCACCAGCAGCAGCTTCTCGAAGGGCAGCTGCGGCTTGCCCGGCACGAGCAGCGCCTCGCCCGGGTCGCCTCGCACGAAGCCGGACGCGAGCAGGGCGCTCAGGCGGCCGGCGAGCCGCCAGTCGAGCAGGCCCGCGAGCCCGCGCACGGGCCGCTCGTCGCGGAAGAACCCGCAGGCGCACAGCTCGACGCTGGTCTCGTCGAGCCTTCGCAGGTCCGGCGCCACGAAGCGGATGTCCACGGCCTAGCCCGCGCGGGGCCCGTCGCCGCGTCGACCGAGGGCCTCGGCCACCCGATCGAGCACTCCGTTGACGAAGCTGCTCGAGTCGTCGTTGCCGTAGGCCTTGGCCAGCTCGACGGCCTCGTCGAGCACGACGGCCCGCGGGACATCGGGCCGCTCGGCCAGCTCCCACGCCCCGAGGCGCAGCACGTTGCGGTCGACGCGCGTCATGCGCTCGACGCGCCAGTGGTGCGACGCCTTCGCGATCCGCTCGTCGAGCGCCTCGCGGGCGCTCGACACGCCGCGCACGCACGCGTCGGCGTACGCGCGCGACTCCGGATCGGCGTCGGCGCCGAAGCTGCGCCAGAAGAGTGTGATCGCCTCGTCGGCGTCGACCCCGGACGCCTCGATCTGGAAGAGCATCTGCAGCGCCGCCTCGCGGCCCGAGTGTCTCGCGCCCATCGCCCGCCTCCGTCAGCTCCCGCCGCGGCCCATGGCGTGCAGCGGCACGCGCTCGACGACCTCGAGGCCGAAGCCGTTCAGCCCGACGATCTTGCGGGGGTTGTTCGTCAGGAGCCGGATCTTCTTCAGCCCCAGATCGGTCAGCACCTGCGCGCCGAGCCCGAACTCGCGCAGCGGCGCGTCGGCGGCCGTCGGCGGCGGGGCCTGGTGCATCGACGTCCACGTCGCGAGCTCGGCGCGCAGGTCGCCCGTCGCGGCGATGTAGACGACCGCGCCGCGGCCCTCCTTCTCGATCTGCGTCAGCGCCTCCTTGAGGTGCCGCCCGCCGTCGCGCGGCGTCGACGCGAAGACGTCGCCCAGGCCGGAGCCCGCGTGCATGCGGCAGAGGGGCGGGGGATCGCCCGAGAGGTCGCCCTTGACCAGCGCGAGGAACTGGCGGCCGCCGATGAGCGCCGTCTCGTACACGACGGCCTTCCACTCGGTGCCCGTGTGGTCGAGCACGATCGTCGCCTCGGCGACGCGGCGGACGAGCCGCTCGGTGAAGAGGCGGTACTGGATGAGGTCTGCGATCGTCAGGATGCGCAGCGAGTGCTTCGCCGCGAAGGCCTCGAGGTCCGGCATCCGGGCCATCGTGCCGTCCTCTTTCATGATCTCGCAGATGACGCCCGCGGGCGTCAGGTCGGCGAGGCGCGCGAGATCGACCGACCCCTCGGTCTGCCCGGTGCGCACGAGCACGCCTCCCGTGCGCGCGCGCAGCGGGAAGACGTGGCCCGGCGTCACGATGTCGTCGGGGCGCGCCGCGGGGTTGGCCGCCACGCGGATCGTGTGCGCGCGATCGGCGGCGCTGATGCCCGTCGTCACGCCGTGGCGGGCCTCGATGCTCACGGTGAAGGCCGTGCCGAGCGGCGGCCCCGGACGGCCGGGCGCCTGCATCATCGGCAGCTTCAGGCGCTCGACGTGCTCTTCGGTGAGCGTCACGCAGATGAGCCCCCGCCCGTGCGTCGCCATGAAGTTGATGGCCTCGGGCGTCACGAACTGGGCGGCCATCGTCAGGTCGCCCTCGTTCTCGCGGTCCTCGTCGTCGACGAGGATGACCATCTTGCCCGCGCGGACGTCGGCGATGGCGCCCGCGATGCGCTCGGTGAGGCGGGGATCGATCGCGCGCGTCATGAGGGACCGATCCACCGTGCCACGTACCGCGCGACCAGGTCCACCTCGAGGTTGACCGGATCGCCCGGCGTGAGCTCGCCCAGGCTGGTCACGCGCAGCGTGATGGGGATGAGCATGACCTCGAAGGTGCTGCCCCGGACCGCGTTGACCGTCAGGCTGACGCCGCTGACGGCGATCGACCCCTTCTCGGCGACGTAGCGCGAGAGCTCGGCCGGCAGCGAGAACGTGACCGCCTCGGCCTCACCCACGGGCCGCCGCTCCACCAGGGCCCCGACGGCGTCGACGTGCCCGGTCACGATGTGGCCCCCCAGCCGGTCGCTCGCGCGCAGCGCCCGCTCGAGGTTGACCCCGCGGCCCAGCCGCAGGCCCCCCAGCGTCGTGCGGGCGAGCGTCTCGGCCGTGGCGTCGACCGCGAAGCCGCGCGGCGTGGTCTCGACGACCGACAGGCACGCCCCGTCGATCGCGATCGACTCGCCCAGCGCCAGCGGCTCGCCGGCCAGCGCGGCGTCCACGACGAGGCGCGCGCCCGGCCCGCGCGCCTCGCGCGCCGCGAGCTTGCCGGTGGTCTCCACGAGGCCTGTGAACACGGGCACCGGGTGTAGTGACACGGGGCAGCTCCGTCCAGTGCAGTTGCGCGGAGCGCCCGCTCGTCCGACACTACCGGCTGTGGCTCCCCGCCGACTGCTCTCCCTCGCCGCGGTCGCCGCCGCGACGGTGGCGTGCGGGCCGAGCTTCCAGGCGGTCTACGAGTGCGACGTGCACTTCGAGCACTGCTACGCCCTCGACCAGCGCCCGGTGTCGGGCGACGCCAAGAAGGACTGCTGGCGCGAGTGGCTGCACGGCTACACGTACGGCCAGTCGCGCGACCGGGTCGAGTACGCCGCCATGCGCTTCAGCGCGCTCTCGCTCGACGCGCAGCTCCCCAGCGAGGACACGGCCAGCGCCAAGCGCGTCCGGTCGACCGCCGCTCCCGCGCCGACCAGCGCGTTCGCGCCGCCGCCCAGCCTCGCCGAGAAGCTGGCCGCCGAGCCGTCCGCCGCCCCTGCGGCGAGCGCCTCGCACCCCCGCGCGGGCACCGCGGGCGCGCCGGGCGAGGAGTGCGCCGACGGCTGCGTGGAGTACTGGAAGGCGTGCCGGCAGTCGTGAAAGGACGGCGCGTGCGACGCGTGCGACAAGGCCTACCGGCTGTGCGTGCCGGGGTGCTTCCCGCGGCGCTGAGCGCCGAGTCGACGGGCGCGACCGGCGCGATCCGCCACGCTTCAGGAGCTGAGGAACGCGTCGACCTCGCGCGCCAGCTGCTCGGGCACCTCGATGGCCAGCGAGTGGCGTGCGCCCGGGACCACGCGCAGGCGCGCGTCCGGCAGCAGCGCGGCGAGGCGCTTCATCCCGTCGCCCATCCCGAGGGCGTGATCCGCGTCTCCCCAGAGCAGCAGCGTGGGCTGCGCGATGGCCGGCGCGATCGGGAAGAGCGACGTCGTCACCTGCTCGCGCGCCAGGTCGAAGTACATGCGCACGAAGGGCGGACCGTGGATCTCGCGGTAGTGCTCGAAGGCCTCCGCGAGCGCGCTCCGCCGGCCGCTCCACGCCGGGTGGTACCAGTAGCGCGACTGGACCCAGACGACCGGCCAGAACAGGCCGGGGGTCGCGTGCAGCGGCGCGAGCAGGTGCCCGAGGGCGCCGAGCACGCGCATGGGTCTCCAGGCGCCGGCCGGGGACCACGCGACGAGCCTGCGGAAGCGTCCGGGCACGCGGTGCCCGAGGCGCAGGACGAGGTTGCCGCCGAGGCTCCCGCCGGCGAGATCGGCGCGGGTCACGGCGAGGTGATCGAGCAGATCGAGCGTCGCGTCCTCGAGCAGCGCGAGGGTGTAGGGGCCGTCGGGCTTGTCGGAGTAGCCGTTGCCCGGCAGGTCCATCACGATGACGCGGCGGCCGGCGCGCAGCCCGTCCACGAGCTGCTCGTACTCCTCGAGGCGCGACGCGATGCCGTGCAGCAGCACCACGGGCGGGCCGCGCTCGGCGTCGGGGCGGACGTCGATGTAGCGAAGACGGACGTCCCCGAGCACCGTCGCGTCGCGCTGCTCGTACTTGGTCGCGCGCACGCGCAGCGGCCGGAGGCGCGGCCCGGCGCCGGGCGCGGTGCCCTGGACGGCGAAGGCGGGAGGGACGTTCGGCACGACCGGAGAGTAGCGCGCCGGGGCGCGCTCGTGCGCGTGCCGCTGCCGGCGCGCGCGGGCCACGCGCGGCTGGGCGCGGCGAAGGCCTGCCTAGAACAGCACCAGCCTCCGTATGGCCTCGTCCCTGGCTCGCTGGCCCAGACGCTCGTCGAGCTGGGGGAACATCGCGCGCTCCTCCTTCTCGGCGTGGGCCTGGAGGAGCGTGACCAGGGCCTTGTGCACGCGAAGCGCCCCGGCGACCGCCGCGTCGCGGGCTGCCTCGCTCGCTCGCGCGACCCCCTGAGCCGCGTGGACCAGGCGATCGACGTAGTGCAGGGCGGCCTTGTGCTCGCGCTCGACGACGGCCGTCGTGCTGGTGCGCGACAGGCCGAAGTGGGCCTCGTACGGGGGAAAGAGGATGGCCTCTTCGGCGGCCATGTGGCGGCGGAGGCCCCTGGCGAAATCGAGGGCGCACTCGACCGCCAGGGGCGGGTCCACGGTGAGATGCTCGCACGCCCGCTCCGCGAGCTCGTCGAGGCGGCGGTGGTCCTCCTCGAGCAGCTCGGCGAGCGTGAGGGCCCCGCCGGCGCGGCGTGGCAGGACCACGATGCGGCCCTCGGGGCCCTCCCGGTCGAGCAGGACGAGCGCGCGCGAGAGCACGCCCTCGGTCAGCAGGTCGCCGAGCAGCGCCCGGGGGTCGACTCCCGCGTCCACCTGCATCGTCTCTCCGCGCTCGGCGCGCCCGACGGCGTCGCGCGCGTGCGCCAGCTTGAAATGAGAACCGTCCACGCTCTCGCCATGGTGCACCGGCGCAAGGCCGGCGTCCATGACCAACACCCGGCCCGCATCCGTCGCGCGGCATGATCCACGACCAAGCGCGAACCTCCGCGGCCCTGCGATCGTCCGCCCCGCCGCCCGCACCGTCGGACCAGACCGCGACCTGGTCGTTTCGATAGAGCTCGACGTAGCCGTTGTGCGCGGCGGGGAGTCCGGGCACCAGGACTTTCAACCCCGTGCCGTCGGTGGCCATCCACGAGCCCGCGAGCAACTGCTTCCAGTGCAGGCCGTCGATGCAGGGAGCGCAGTGTCGTACGCTCACCGCAGGCACGGCACCGACAGGTGTATCGACGAACGACACGCCGGCGCTGATGCTCCTTGACGACGTGGAGCTTGTCGTCCACGAGCTCGTCGACGACGTCCAGAGCGGTGGCGCCGCAGGCGGCGCACGCGTCGGGCCGTAGCTCGTGCACCTCGGCTTCGAGGTGACTCGGGATGTGACCCATCAGCGACGCCGGGATGAAATCCATCCCCGGACGGCGCAGACTTGGGCGAGGCGGAGGTGCGCGCGGTCGAGGTCGGGCACGTACGCGGTCGCCCGGTCGCCCGGTCGCCCGGTAGCGGTCAGCGCAAGGACTTCTTGAAGGCGGCCGGCGTCAGGTGGTCGAGGGGCAAGGCGAAGGCGTCGCGGTGGGTGCCCAGCCGCTCGAAGGCCCAGGTGAGGTAGGCCTGCACGGGCACCTTCT
>JAJYCT010000457.1 GCA_021778125.1 Myxococcales bacterium | reverse complement strand
CCCGTCGCCCGCGTCCGGCGAGAAGAAGGGGGAGGCGACGGCGGGCCCCGTCGTGACGAACTGCCCGAGGGCGTCGATGTCGGGCAGGGCGTCGCCGTTCGAGTCGACGAACGGCGCGGGCACCGCCCCGTTGACGAGGGGCACCGCCGCGTACGCGCGCGGATCGCGCTGCACGACGTAGCGGTCGGGCGAGAGGCCCACGTCGAACGGAGTGCCGGTCTGGAGCATGATCTGACGCGTCAGCTCGAGCGTCGTCCGCGGGCGGGAGAGCCGCTGCCAGGTCGGCATCTGCGCGTCGGCCGTCGAGGTCAGCGCGGCGAGCGGCGTCGGTGCGGCGGCGGCGCGCATCTCGTCGCGCCCGACCTCGAGGAGCTGCTGCATCTGCGCGGCGTCCCTGCCGGGGATCGCCTTGCGGTTGCCGGGCCCGAGCGGCCTGGACGGGTCGACGATCCCCGCCGGGTTGTACGGATCGGAGTCCGAGGCGAGCAGCGACAGCAGCGTCTGCACCATCGGCACGAGCTGGGGGTACGACAGGACCGGACGCGCCGCGCCCAGGGCGATGTCGAGCGGCCGGTAGCCCTGGCGCGCGTCGAACCGCGCGAGCGCCGCCTGCGCGTCGGGGGCGGCCTTGATCGCGTCCATCACGCGCGCCAGCGCCTCGGTGAAGAGGGGGATCGTGTCGTCGTCGTAGAGGGAGACGAGGCGGCCGAGCACGTTCGCGAGCTCGTCGTGCAGCGGGCCGGTTCCCGCTGCGGCACACGACTGGGTCGGGTCCGAGCTGCCGAGGTTCTTGAGCGCGATCGAGATGTCGGGCAGGGCGGCGTCGAGCGCTGTGATCGTCTCGACGCGGTCTTTCGCGAGCGCCTCGATGCGGGCGACGCGGTAGGCCCGGTCGGCCTGCTGGGTCGCGAGCGGGACGGGCGAGCCGTGCACGTCGACCGCGTTCGGATCGAGGGGCGGAAGCCGGGCGGCGTCCACCTTCGTCGCGTAGTTGCCGCCGTCGTCGGGGTGACAGACGGCGTGCCACGACCAGCCGGTGACGTCCTCGGGCAGCGCCTGGGCCGCGACGCGGTCGCAGAGGCCGATGAAGAGCTCGCGCCCCAGCGTCCCGCGCGGCGGGACGTTGCGGGTCGTGACGAAGTCGGAGCCGCAGCTCGCGGTGGCTGCGGCGGCCACTGCCGCAAGCACGAGCGGGGCGATTCCCCCTTGGAACGTTCGGTGCGTCACCCCGGGCTCCCCTCTCGGCAAGGCCGGAGTATCGCCTGACTTTCTCCGCGCGGTAAGGTCACGGAGGGGTCTCGATTCCGCATTCGCAGAACGACGCTCGCGACAAGATGCGCCCGCTCGAGCCTGGCCCTCTCGACCGCATTTTATGCGTCCAGAGGCCTGCCCGTGCGCAAGCCTCGTCCGGTCGCCCGCGTCGAATCGCGGCGGTAGGCGACCGAGAGGCTTTGGCCCGCCGCCTGCTTCTCCAGGGGTCAAGAGACGCCAAGCGAAGCGAATAAGACGTTCCTCGCAAGCCGCCCGGCGGTTCCGGGGCCCGAGAGGGCGCCGATGAGGCCAGCGGGGTCCAACTCCCCGGCTTGCGGCTGTTTCGATCCCCCTCCTGGGGCCTCCCCCGTTCTGGTACCTTCGTCGGCGCAAGGGTCATGCGCCGCTTCCTCCTCTGGGTCGTCTTCGGTGCGCTGCTGCCTGCGCTCCTGTCCGGCTGCAAGCGCTTGAGCACGGGCGCTCGCGAGGACTTCGCTCGCCGCTACAGTTGCCCGGAGGAGAGGATCAGCGGGAAGGCTCGGACGGATCTGCGCGCGCAGGATGTCATCGGTGCCGGGCAGCAACCGGAGGTGCAGCCGCCCGACGAGGTGAAGAAGGATCCGGGCCGCTACGCCGAATGGGAGAAGCACCAAGCCGGGGTGCGACAGCAACAGGCGGCGCAATACGCGGACTACGAGGTGTTCGAGGTGACGGGGTGTGGTCACACCACGATCCTCGCCTGTCACCATCCCCGCACGCCGAATCAGCAGGGCGACTACCCGACGCTCGTCTCGTGCGAGGCTGCGACCGCGAGCCGGTGACGCGTTATCATGAGCAGCGATGCGGCCGCAATCAACCGGTCGCTCCGCATCGCGTTGCCGTAGAAGACCAGCGGGATCCCCAGGGCCCGCGCCGCGAGGCTGCCCCAGAAGACGGCGCGCTCGTTCAAGCGGTCGCCGTACAGGCTGAGGACCGTGGGCGCGGAGACGGCCGCCGAGGTCGCGATCCCCAGCGCGGAGATCCCGAGCATCGCCGCGCGCGAGTGCCGGCAGCGATGCTCGGCCCGGTGGCCACCACGTGGTGTCGCGCTCGGCGACCAGGAACCCCTCGAGCGTCTTCCACGCCTTCCAGCGTGCGAACGCGTACGTGACGAGCAGCATCGTCATCGTGACGACGGCGAGCAGGCCCCACCCGAGGCGGGTCGAGACGAGCGGCGTCCCCGGCGCCGAGCTCCCCATTCAGGGTCCGGACCGTGAGGCGACGGGCATCATGGCCGGTTCAGAACACGAACCCCAGCTGGGCGTGCACCCCGTACGAGCGCCACTCGGCGGCCCCCGCGCCGCCGTACGTGATGTTCGGGATCTCGAGCATGCTCGCCCCCACGGCGACGAAGTGCACGCCCGACCGGACCATCGCGAGCAGCTCCGGCTGCAGGTAGAGCGCGCTGACGCTGATGGTGTCGGAGCCCGAGCTCGACGAGGAGCCGCTCGCCGTCGTCACGACGTCGACGGCGAGGGACGGATCGGTGTAGCTCACGGACGCGGCGCCGAGCCCGATCATCGGGCGCAGCGTCAGCGTGGCGCCCGGGGTGAGCGGGAGCCGGACGCCGTAGCCGAGCTGCACGCCGTAGAGGAGCGCGCGGTAGCTCACGTCGACGTCGCTGCCGCCGAGGAAGTCGACGATCGTCGCCCCCACGTAGACGTCGCGGAACGTCAGACCGACGCGCCCCCCGAAGCCCGCCCCGAACGGGTTCGTCCCGCCGTGGATGGGAGCCGAGAGGTACGCCGCCTCGCCTCCGAGCTCCCAGTCGACGCCACCGCCCGGCGAGGGCGCCGCCGCGGCGGGCGCCTCGTGCACCGGCTCGGCGGGGGGCGGGCCGTCGGACTCCTGCGGATTGGCGTCCCACTCCTGCGCGTGGGCTTGCCCTCCGGACGCGAGCGCGAGCATGGCGCACGCGCAGGCGACGGACGAGGCGGACACTCGGACCTTCACGCTCGTGGTTCCCCGCCGGTCGAGCCTTCGCTCACGCGACGCCGTTGAACGAACGGGGCCTCGCGGGGCAACAACAAGGGTCCGCACCTCCGCTGGCTAGCATGAAGCTCGTACTCCTCATCCTTTCGCTCGCGCTCCTCTCCGCCTGCGCACGCGTCGCTCCCTACGAGCGGGGCAGCCTGGCGCACCCCACGATGACGTCGTCCGATCTGGCGTCGCCCAGCGAGCAGCACGTGTGGGCGGTCCAGGAGGGCGCGGTTGGAGGCGGAGCGTCCGCGGGGGGCGGGTGCGGCTGCAACTGAGGGTCCTGGTCGCGGCGCTCGCCGCGGGCTTGATGGCGGGGATCGCGGGCGGTGGCGACGCTCGCGCGGAGCCGCCGTCGTCGCCGCAGGCCTCGCCGCCACCTCCGCCGCCACCTCCGCCGCAGGCCCCGCCGCCGCCTCCGCCGTCGTCGTCGAACCTCACCGAGCACGTCGGCCTCGCGTACGGGCAGTACGTGGACTCCGACCACGTCTTCGTCGAGACCCCGTCGATCGCCGGGACCGTCTCGGACCCCACCGCCGGCTGGTCGTTCGGCGGCGACTACCTCGTCGACGTCGTGTCGGCGGCCTCGGTCGACATCGTGTCGACCGCGTCCCGACACTGGAACGAGGTCCGGCAGGAGGGCAACCTGCACGGCGACTACAAGCCCGGCGCCCTGGGGGGGGCGGTCGACGCCTCGGTCTCGAGCGAGCCCGACTACCTCTCGTGGTCCGCGGGCGGCGCCCTCACGCTCGACCTCTTCAACAAGAACGCCACGCTGCTGCTCGGCTACGGACACTCGCACGACGTCGCCGGCCGCACGGGCACGCCCTTCTCGGTCTTCTCGCGCGCGATCGATCGCGACGCGTTCAAGGCGTCGATGTCGCTGGTG
>JAJYCT010000067.1 GCA_021778125.1 Myxococcales bacterium | reverse complement strand
GAAGGGTAGCGCCATGAACGATCTCCGCTCTCTCGTTGCGCGCTGCGGCAAGGCTCGCGGCGTCGTGGGCGCAGGGCGGGTACAAGCCACGTGCCACCCCCTCGCCCGGGCGCAGAGGGACAAAATACACGCCCTTGCGCGCCGAGTGCGAACGACCTTGCGCGCCAGCCCCCCTCCGGCTCGCGAAGCCCGGTACGCGCCGCGGCGCACGGCGGCGCGTGCGCGGCGCACCGCGACAGGTGATAGGTTGCGCGCCCGCATGAACGTACCCGGCCTCCTCGCGCGCTGGGCGCGGCCCGGATCGCGCCCGCGCCGGGTCCTGTTCGCAGCGCTCCTGTACGTCGCGTGCACCGTGGCCTACGCGGCGGCGGCCGGCCCGCAGCGCCTCGTCGAGCACACCCAGTACAACCACTACGCGCTGCTGGCCGATGCCTGGCTACACGGCCGCTGGGACATCGCCGGCGGACCTCCGGCCTACGCGCAGAACAACGACTTCGTCGCGTTCGACGGCAAGACGTACATCAGCTTCCCGCCCCTGCCCGCGATGCTCATGCTGCCACTGGTGAAGCTCTCGGGGGGCGCCGAGAACTTCCGCGACGGACAGTTCGTCATCTGGCTGGCGGGCCTCGCGCCTGCGATCCTGTTCCTCGTCCTCGAGAAGCTCCGCCGCACGGGCCGCGCGCAGCGCAGCGAGCGGGAGAACCTCGTCCTGGCGGCGCTCTTCGGCTTCGGCACGGTCTACTTCTTCACGGCGGTCGAGGGGACCGTCTGGTTCGCCGCCATGGTCGTCGCGACGGGCGTGTCGGCGGCGTACGCGCTCTTCGCGCTCGACGCGGAGCGCCCGTTGCTGGCAGGTCTGATGATCGGCCTCGCGTACCTCAGCCGGCCCCCCGTCGTCCTCTCCGCCTTGCTCTTCGCGCTCGAGGCGGTGCGCGCCTCGGCCGCCGGGGGGCTGCCGACCGGAGGCTCGTGGCGGCAGAGGCTCCGCGTGACGATCGAGCGGCTCGACGCGAGGGCGCTCCTCCGGCGCTACGCGCTCTTCTCGGCCCCGATCGTGGCGTCGTTCGCGCTCGTCGCGTGGATGAACTTCGCGCGCTACCACCGCGCGAGCCCGCTCTACTTCGACCACGAGCTTCTCACGGTGGCCTGGCGCACGCGGATGGGCAAGTGGGGGATGATCAACTACCACTTCCTGCCGAAGAACCTGGGCATCGCCCTGACCAGCCTTCCGTGGCTCTCGCCGCGCGGGGAGTCGGCCGCCTTCGGCGCGCCCTTCAAGATCAACGAGCACGGTCTGGCGCTCTGGTTCACGACGCCGCTCTACCTCTGGCTTCTCTGGCCGAAGCGCTTCGACGGACAGCCCGACCGGAGATGGCTCTACGTCGTGGTCCTGCTCGCGGCTGCGCTGCCGGCGACGATGGACCTGCTCTACCAGAACTCCGGGTGGCGCCAGTTCGGCTACCGGTTCTCGAACGACTATGCCGTCCTGCTCTTCGTCGCGCTCGCGCTCGCCGAGCGCCCGATGCGCAAGGCCTTCGTGGTCGCGGCGACCTGGAGCGTCGCGTGGAACCTGTTCGGCGCCGCGACATTCGACAAAGGCGTCTTCGATCGCTTCTACTTCCGCGACGGTTCGCAGACCATCGTCTACCAGCCGGACTGAACCCGATGAAAACGCCGCTCTCCGCGCTCGCCCTCGTGTGCCTCGCCTCTTGCCGCCCCGCCCCGAGCGCCAGCCTGGCCACTCCACCGGGCGTCGTGGCGCGGCGCATCGCGGTGACGAGCCGCTCGTTTTCGGCCAACGGGCCCATCCCCGTCGACTACACGTGCGACGGCGCGGATCGGTCGCCGAACCTGACACTCAGCGCGCTGCCGCCCGGGACGCGCTCGCTGGCCGTGATCGCCGACGATCCCGACGCGCCGGGCGGCGACATCGTGCACTGGGTCGCGTACAACCTCCCCGCGGACACGATGTCGCTCGCCGAGGGCAAGGACGTCACGGAGCTCGGCGGCATCACCGGGATCAACGGCTTCGGGCGCCCCGGCTACAGCGGCCCCTGCCCGCCCAAGTTCGAGGAGCACTCGTACATGTTCCATGTCTATGCGCTCGACGTGACGCTGCCGCCGCGCGCGAACGCGACGTCCGACGACCTGCAAGCCGCGATGAACGGGCACCTCCTCGGCGAGGGCGCACTGATGGGCACGTTCTCGCACTGACGCGGCTCCTGCCTCGCGTCGCCGCCGCGGGCTCCTGCTCGTCAAGCTAGTGGGTGACCTCGGGAGGGAGCTCGATGAACTGCCCGGCGCGCACCCCGTGGCGCCTGGCCCAGCCGGCGTTGACCTCGAGCACGAGCGTCGAGGGACACCCGACACCCCGTGAGGTGTCATCGAGCGTCGGGGCGTTCTCGACGATCCCGACGATGAGGCCATCCTGATCGATGTAGAGCAGATCGAGCGGGATACACGTGTTGTGCATCCAGAACTGGTGGTCGTCGCGCGAACCGAGATCGAAGAGCATCCCGCGGTCCTCGGGCATCGATCGGCGGTACATGAGCCCGCGCGCCGCGTCGTGCGGGCTGCTCACCAGCTCCGCGTCGACGCGCGCGCCGGCGTCGCGCACGGCGACGCGCACGACCGGCACCGACGGCGGTCCGCCCTCGGGATCCGCCGGACATCCCGGCGCAGGCCCCGGCGGCGCGGGGGCTGGCGCTGCGGCCGGGGTTGGTCGCACGCACCTCCCCGCGAGGGGGCTGGCGCCGGGGCCCGGCGGCGCGAGGCTCGCCCTGGGCGCAGCCGGAGCCACCGCGCTGCCCTCGGCCCCGCTGCGGGCCGGGAAGTCCTCGGCCGGCGTCCTGGAGCAGGCCGGAGCCGACATGACCGCAAGAGCCAGGAGCGCGCGACGCATGGCCCTCCGTGGTACCGCGAGCCGCATCCGGACGACAAAAAGAAAACGGCACCGCATAGGGGCCCGGGGGGGGAGAGCCGGCCTACGCGGTGCCGCAGGGAGCTAATGCGACCCTCGTGCCAACACTTTGAGCACGGGATCACGGGCACTTGCGCGCACACGCCGTGCAGCCACGCAAGAATGCCCACTTCACGCTTGCAGAAGTGAAACTGGCGGGCCCGAGGACGCGGCGCCCGCGGCGGCGCGAGCGCAACGTCGGGAGCCTCCGGGCATCCCAACGGGGCGCCGCTCGTGTACAAAACGGTAGCTCCCATGACCGCCCCATGAGCGCCTCGACGCTCCCCGCGCTGGCTCTGCCCGTCGCCCGGCCGCGACCGAACAAGTGGCTGGTGACGCTCTCCATCACGTTCGGCACGCTCATGGGCGCGATCGACTCGTCGATCGTGAGCGTCGCGCTACCCCACATGATGGGGACGCTCGGTGCGACGGTGCAGGAGATCACCTGGATCAGCACCGGGTACATCATCGCGAACGTCGTCGTCATGCCGCTCACGGCGCTGCTCGGCCGGATGTTCGGGCAGAAGCGCGTCTACATGGCGTGCCTGGTGCTCTTTCTCTTTGGCTCCATCCTCTGCGGCACGGCCCACTCGCTGCCCGCGCTCATCGTGTACCGCGTGGTGCAGGGTCTCGGCGCCGGAGCGCTGCAGCCCACCGAGCAGGCCATCCTGCGCCAGACGTTCCCGCCCAAGGAGCAGGGCATGGCGATGGCCCTCTTCGGCATGGCCGTCATGCTGGGCCCGGCCATCGGCCCCACGCTCGGCGGGTGGATCGTCGACAACTACGCGTGGCCGTGGATCTTCTACATCAACGTCCCCGTGGGCATCCTGGGGCTGGGCATGGTGGCGGCGTTCGTCCACGAGGACGAGGAGATCGTCGCCCAGAACCGCGCCCTCGCGGAGGCGCAGCGCAAGGACATGGACTGGTGGGGCATCGGCCTGCTCGTCGGCGGCCTCTGCGCCTTGCAGTACGTGCTCGAGGAGGGCCAGCAGAACGACTGGTTCGAGTCGCGCGCGATCACGCTCGGCTTCTGGGCGGCCCTCGCCATGCTCGCCGCGTTCGTGGTGCGCGAGCTCACGTGCGCGGTGCCCGCGGTCAACATCCGCCTGTTCCGCGACCCGGTCTTCCTGTCGGGCACGCTCATCGGCGCGCTCATGTTCTCGTTGCTGATGGCGACGATGTTCCTGCTGCCGCTGTTCATGCAGCAGCTCCTCGGCTTCACGGCGACCGACGCCGGCTTCGCGCTCATGCCGCGAGTGTTCGTGATGATGATCGCGACGCCGATCGTGGGGCGCATCTACAACAAGGTCTCGCCGCGGGTTATCATCGCCATCGGCGTGGTGTTCATCGCCGCGGGCGCCTACTCGATGAGCCACTTCACGCTCGAGAGCGGGCAGCGCGACGTCATCTGGGCGATCATCACGCAGGGCATGGGCTTCTCGTGCCTGTTCGTCCCCCTGTCCACGGTCGCGCTCTCGGCCATCCCGCGGCACAAGATGGCCGACGCCACGGGCCTCAACTCGCTGTTCCGGCAGGTCGGCGGCTCGATCGGGCTCGCGGTCGGGGCGACGCTCCTGACGCGCTACGGCGATCAGGCGCGCGCCGCGCTCATCGCCCACCTCTCGCCCGACAACCCCGTCGCCCTGGCCCGCCTGCAGCAGATGACCGGCGCGCTCGTGGCGAGGGGGGTGGACGTCGGGGCGGCGCGCGACATGGCGCTGCGCGCGCTCGACGGGATCGTCCAGCGGCAGTCGATGCTCCTCGCCTTCGATCGCGTCTTCCTCGCCGCGGGCCTCGCGTTCCTCACGGTGCTCCCGCTGCTCCTCTTCCTCAAGACGCCCGACCACGGCGCGCCAGTCGAGAAGATCGAGGTCCACCTGGAGTAGCAGCCTGGCGGGGGCCCGCCGGCCGGTCCGGAGACCGCTCGGGATGGGTGCGGGCATCCCTTACGAGAAGGTGAGCGCGAGCCTCGTGCCTGCGCGACCGAGCACACGGTATCCCTCGATTCACGCTTCGACGCATCGGGCACCGGCGCTTGACCTCGCCGGGGACCGTTCACGCTGCACGTGCGCACGTGCACTTCCTCCTGCAGCCTGCCTCCTCGTGACCGGAAGGCGGTGACTACGGGGGCGCCCATCCGAGCGGCGCGATCGACAGACCTCGATGCTCCTCGCCGATCATCTTGGTCCAGCCAGCCGACGTGATGAAGTACCGCCCGTGATCCGCGATGACCTCGGCCGCATGCGCCCGCAGCTCGGCGATCGGTTGCCAGTCGAAGTGGCGCGGGTCGTCGGAGCAGAAGACGTTCGTGTGCACGTAGTCGATGGGCGACGGCGACTTGCGCGTCACGAACAAGTAGAACTGCTTGTCGTAGACCACGACGAACGGGCTTTGCAGGTTGCCGCGCCGCCAGGGGCCCACGGCCACGGGATCCGTGAGGACGGGCGCCGGAGGGGACCACGTATCGAAAGTCCGGTCCCGACTCTCGGCGACCAGGATCTGGCCGTGTGACGTGGCGTCGGCTCCGACCGAGTAGAGCAGCCAGCGACCCGAGTCCCGAAGGAGGAACGGGTCGCGTCCGCCCGGAGGGCGTCCCGCCGGGAAGGCCGTCGCAGGCACGCGCCGCCAGTGCCAGAGATCGGTGCTCTCGGCCACGCGAAGGCCGCGCGTCGGATCGTCGTCGAGCAGGTCGGCGTAATAGACGAGCGTCCAGCGGCCTGGCTGGCGCTCGACGACGTGGGGCGCCCAGAGCACCTTCTCGTTCATGTGCGCGTCGGCAACGAGCGCGTCGGCCTGCTCCGCCCAGGGGCCGAGGGGGGTGGGCGCCGTCGCGTGAAGGAACTGATGCTCGGCCTCGGGATCGCCGGGCGAGTCGTTCGTGATGCCGAAGAGGTGCCAGGTGCCGTCGGGCCCGACGACGAGCGTGTGGTCGTTGACGTACCGCGAGCCCGACGGGACGTACGTGCGAAGGAAGTCGCCCGCGACGTACGGCACGTGGCGGCAGCGAGCCGTGCCGCCGTCGATCCACCACGGAGGCGGCTCCTCCTCGCGGTCGGCGAGACGCGGAGGCTGACCGCACGCCGCGACCGCGGTGAGGCACGCGACCAGCACGATCCTCGTCGCCATCGCCGGGGGGTCAGAGTGGCGCCAGCCGGACTCCGATCGTCCGCTCCAACCTCACGCCTTCAAGCTGCGCACACCCGCCTGGTGCACCTTGCCCGGAAGGGGGCGCCCGACGATGCTCTCGGCGACCTTCCCGGCCTCCCACAGGCGCTCGAGGTCGACGCCCGTGGCCACGCCCATGCCGTGGAGCATGAACACCAGGTCCTCGGTCGCAAGGTTGCCCGCCGCGCCGGGGGCGTACGGGCACCCCCCCATCCCGCCGACGCTGGCGTCGAAGTCGCGGATGTCGTGCGCGAGCCCCACGAGCACGTTCGCGAGCGCCGTGCCGCGGGTGTCGTGCATGTGCATCGCGAGGCTCCGCGCCGGGAACTCGGCGAGCGCCATCTTCAGGATCCGCTCGGTCTGGCGCGGCGTACCGACGCCGATCGTGTCGCTCAGCGACACCTGGTAGACGCCCATCTCGAGGAGCTTGCGCGCGATCTCGAGGGCGCGCCGGGGGTCCACGTCGCCCTCGTAGGGACATCCCCAGACGGTCGACACGTAGCCGCGCACGCGCATCCCGGCCTCGCGCGCCGGGATCACGGTCTCGACGAACGCCGCCAGCGTGTCGGCGATGGTCTTGTTCACGTTCTTCCTGTTGTGCGTCTCGCTGGCGGAGATGAAGACGGCGATCTCGCGGATCCCCGCCTTGCGCGCGCGCTCGAGGCCCTGCGCGTTAGGGCACAGGGCGCTGAAGGTGACGGCCTCGGGGGCCTTCGCGTGCTCCGCGACCTCGTCGGCGTCGGCGAGCTGGGGGATCCACTTCGGGGACACGAAGCTGGTGATCTCGATGCGCCGCAGCCCCGAGGCGACCAGGGCGTCGACGAGGCGTAGCTTGCCGCGCAGCGGCACCGTCGCCCGCTCGTTCTGAAGGCCGTCGCGCAGCGAGACCTCGTAGACGGACACCTCGGTGGGAATGTGCTCGAAGAGGGCCACATCGGGAGGATAGTGCGTGGTATCCTTCCTGGCGATGGAGGAGGCCTCCGAGCGCGGCGCACCGTCCAGCCTGCGAGGATGGCTGTCCGAGGTGTACCTGCCGGAGCTGGTGGCGTCGCGGCCCGAACCGCTGTCGCTGCGCCTCGGGGACCGAGCCACGGTCGACGACCCCATCTTCGGGCGCACGAGCGGAATGCCGGCGCTCCGGAGGTACCTGGAGGAGGTGGCCGCGTGGCTGGCGAAGCACTCCGCCTCGTTCGAGCGCGTCGCCTTCACGATGGGTCCCGATCGCGACGTGACCGAAGGCACGCTCGGGCTCACGTTCGAGGGACGTCGCGTCTCGGTTCCGGTCGCCATCGTCGCCGAGCGCCGCAAGGAGCGCGAGGTCGAGCTGCGCCTCTACTACTCGACGCGCCCCATCAAGGGGACGCACGCCGTGCGCTCGCCGCTCCTGCCGCAGGACGACTCCATCGCCGTGCCACCGCCGGTCGCCGCCCACCTCGACGCGCTGCGCCGCGGCGACGCGGCGTCCATGGTCGCGACGTACGAGGTGGGGGGGACGCTGCGCGATCCAGCCGGCACCGTCCGGACCCGCGACGAGGACGGCAAGGAGCTGCTGGCCTTCTACGGGGCCCTCTTCCGGCCGGGTGGCGGCGGGATCGAGGTCCTCAACGGGGCCCGCGCCGACGACGGGACCACGTGCGCGCTCGAGTACACGGTCGTCAGGGTCCACGGCAAGGGCGTGGCGCCGCAGGCCGGCCTGGCGGTGTACGAGCGTGGCGACAGCGGCAAGCTGCGGGCCGTGAGGGTCTACGAAGACGTCGAGGTTCCCGGCGCCTGAACGGCGGGCGCGTCGGGAACCGGAGGAGGCTGCTGTCCATGCGAGTATCGTGCATCTGGCTCTCGGCGGCGACGATCATGCTTGCTGCCTGCTCGAGTTGCTCCAGCTCGACCGCGAAGGGCTTCCCGTCGGGGGACGGAGGGGGCAGCAGCAGCGGAAGCAGCAGCGGCGGAAGCGGCAGCGGGGGCGGCGACTCGGGGCAGACGATCACGCCGACGCAGGCGTGCGCCGACGTCGCGGGCGCGGTCTGCGGACGCCTGAATGCGTGCACGCCCTTTGGGCTCCAGGTCGCCTACGGCGACAAGACGACGTGCGCGCAGCGCGCGGCGCTGGCCTGCGCCGCGACCGTGGGCGTGCCCGGGAGCGCGGCCACTCCTGCGCAGATCGACCAGTGCGCGCAGGCGATGAGCGGGCAGACGTGCGACGAGTGGCTCGACAACGCGCAGCCGTCCGCGTGCGCCTTCACCGGCACCCTCGCGGCCAGCGCCGCGTGCGGGGACAACGCGCAGTGCCAAAGCGGGTACTGTCGGGTGGGCCTCGGGAGCACCTGCGGCACCTGCCAGAGCCGCGTCTCGGCCGGCGAGACCGCCCCCGACGGGGGTCCTCTCTGCGCCGTCGACACCGACTGCATGGCCACGCTCGTCTGCAACGCAGGCACGTGCGTGTCTCCCGCCGCCAAGGGCGCGAGCTGCGGGACCTCCCAGCCCTGCCTCCGGTCGCTCGTGTGCAGCGGGGGGACGTGCGTCGCCCCGCTGCCCGCCGGGAGCGGCTGCCCCAGCGGCAACGAGTGCGACGCCGCCCACGGCGGCTACTGCAACGCGCAGTCGAAGACCTGTATGACGCTCGGGACGGCGTCCGCCGGCCAGCCCTGCGGGCTCGTGAACGGAGCGGTCGTCGCCTGCGTCGCCGGCGCGACGTGCGGCAACATCTCGTCGAGCACGGGGCAGGGCACGTGCCACCAGCCGGCCGCGGACGGCGCCGTGTGCGGACCGGACATCTCGTGCATGGCGCCGGCGGTCTGCACGACCGCGGCCCGCTGCACGCTGCCCACCCCCTCGACCTGTCACTAGCTGTCACTAGCCTCGGAGAAGCCTCGGAGACGCTCCCCGGGGCGCGTTTCCGGACGCGCTTACACGCCCACCAGGCGCAGCGAGCGCTTGTTGGTGTTCGCGCTGGGCGTGAACGGGATGGCGTACTGCCCCGAGAAGCACGCGTGACAGAAGCCGTCGCCGCCACCGAGCGCGTCGATCATCCCCTCGAGCGACAGGTAGCCGAGCGAGTCGGCCGTGACGTAGCGCGCGATCTCGTCGACCGTATGGCTCGACGCGATGAGCTCGCGCCGCGTGGGCGTGTCGATGCCGTAGTAGCAGGGCCACTGGGTTGGAGGGCTCGAGATGCGCAGGTGCACCTCGCGCGCCCCCGCGTCGCGGATCATCTTCACGATCTTGCGCGACGTGGTCCCCCGGACGATCGAGTCGTCGATGACGACGACCCGCTTTCCGCGGAGAACGGGCTCGACGGGGTTGAGCTTCAGGCGCACCCCGAAGTGCCGGATGCTCTGCTGCGGCTCGATGAAGGTGCGCCCCACGTAGTGCGAGCGGATGAGGCCCATCTCGAAGGGCACGCCGCGCTCGGAGGCGTACCCGATCGCCGCCGGGACGCCGGAGTCGGGCACGGGGACCACGACGTCGGCGTCAATGCCGTGCTCACGCGCAAGCTTCCGTCCAAAGCTCTTGCGGATGTCATAGACGCTGCGACCCTCCAGCTTCGAGTCCGGGCGCGCGAAGTACACGTACTCGAAGACGCACATGCGGTGAGGTGCCGGAGGCGTCGGGCGCACGCTCCGGATCCCCGCGGCGTCGATGATGACCATCTCCCCGGGCTCGATGTCGCGGACGTACTCGGCGCCGATGAGGTCGAAGGCGCACGGCTCGCTGGCTACCACGTGGGCGTCGCGCTTCGACGGAAGAAGGCCGAGGCATAGCGGCCGGATCCCCATCGGGTCGCGGACGGCGATCACGGCGTCTTCCGTCATGAAGAGCAGAGAGTACGCGCCCTTGACGCGAGACAGAGCGTCAGCGATGCGGTCCTCGAACGCGATCTCCTTGCTGATCGCGACGAGGTGGACGAACACCTCCGTGTCGCTGTCGCTCTGGAAGATCGAGCCGCGTCCCTCGAGCTCGGCCCTCAGCTCGTCGGCGTTGGTGAGGTTGCCGTTGTGGCACACCGCGAGCGACCCATGGGCGTACGCGACGGCGAGGGGCTGCGCGTTCTTGATGTGCGATCCGCCCGCGGTCGAGTAGCGCACGTGCCCGATGGCGGCGCGGCCGGGGAGCCTCGCGAGCTGCTCCTGCGAGAAGGAGTCCTGCACGAGCCCCATCGACCGGTGCGCGTAGAGCTGCTCGCCGTCGGTCGTGACGATCCCCGCCGACTCCTGGCCGCGGTGCTGCAGCGCGTGCAGCCCGAGGTACGTCATGTTGGCCGACTCGGGGTGCCCGTAGATGCCGAAGACGCCGCACATGACGCCCGGAACCTAGCTTCTCAGCGCCCGGGCGTCGAGGAGCGGTACGTCGCCGTCACGGCGATCTTGTAGCGGGCGTGCTGGTGGTCGAACCCGTCGAGCCCGAGCCCCTGCAGACTGCCGCGGACGGCAGAGGCGCACGCGCGCAGCTCCTTGCGGTCCTTCACGGACCGGCCCGCGCGCGGCAAGCTCAGGCCGATCTTGTGGCGCGAGAAGCTCACGTCGGCGAGGTACTCGATCGTGCCGCCGCCGGGGGCGCACGCCGCGGCCTGCGTGATCGCGCCGGCGAGGGCCTGCTCGACCCCGGACAGGCGGTCGCACGCGTCCGGCGCGGTGTGGCCGCTGCCGCGATCTTGACAGGAAATCACCCGTGCCTCGGAGAGCGCCACGGGCGGCGAGGACGCCCCGGAGTCGGCGGCCGCGGACGCGCCGGCGGCGCCTCCGTCGGGCGCCAGGATGGCCAGTGAGCCCGCAGAGGCCGAGGCGGCCTCGCCCGCGGCGGAGTCGGCGGGCGCCTGCGGGCGACGCCAGAGGTACAGGCCGCTGCCCACGAGGACGAGCCCGAGCACGAAGGCCACGACGAGCTGCGTCCTGTCGGGACGATCGCTCCCCCCCAGCGCGGCGCCGCTCGCGAGGAGCGGGCGCGGATCGGACGGGGGGTGGGAAGGCTCGCGACGTTGCATGCGGCGGCCGGCCGAAACCTACACGAAAACGGGGGGCCCGTGCGCGGTCACGCGTCGACGAGCGTGCGAACGATGACGCCGGGCTCGTACCGCTCGATCGTCGAGACGAGCTCGAGCCCTTCCGGCAGCATCCCCTTGACCTGCCCGACCACCTGCTCGACGAGATTGCGCGCCTCCTGCTGGCCGGGACCGACCATGGCGACGCAGAAGCGCAGCGGCCCGCTCCGCCCGGCCGTCACGGCGATGAGCGACAGCAGGAGCATGTCGGTCAGCTCGACGACCCGCGTGGCCGCGCGGCGGAGCGCCAGCATCTCGTGGATCGTCGGGCGGTCGCTCACCAGGCGGTTGGGCCCGCGCAGATCATAGCGGGCGATCGTGAGCGGAGCCTCGACCCAGTCCGCGAACGCGGCCTCCTCGTCGAGGGCCCGCAGGAGCTGATCGCGCGTCAGCAGGCCCGTCAGGCCGTCGCGCTTGGCCAGGTACGCGCACGCGCGCTTGTGATTCGCGCTGTCCTTCGCGAAGCTGACGAGCTTGAGGCGCAGCTCGCCGAACTGCACCTCACCGCCGTGCATGAGGTTCAGGACCTTGCGGCGCTCGTAGTTGTGATCGACGTACGTGCCGTTGGTGGAGCCCATATCCTCGACGACCCACGTGGCGCTCTGCCACTTGAGCTGCGCGTGCTGCCCGCTCACCGTGGCCTCCGGGACGCAGAGATCGTTCTCGGGGCGCCGGCCGAGCGTCACGGTGAGCTTGTCGAGGCTCAGGAGCTCCCCCACGAACTCGGGGGCGTTGGTCGCGAAGGTCGCCAGGAGTCCCTGGGTGCCGGGCGCGAACGACTGCGACGCGCTCCGTCCCGGCGGCGGCCCCGGATCCAGGCGCTCGCGGGGGACCTGGATCGGGTTGGTCGTCAGCGTGACGGGGTTAAAGAAGCGCAGGTGGCGCGCCGGCAGGCGCTGCTGCGCGTCCTCGGACAGGCAGCGGAACACTTGCTTGATCTCGTCGATCGACAGCCCCGCGGGCACGTCGAACATGATCTGCTGCCGCATCGTCTTGGCGCGCGGCTTGTACCCCGGCTCGGGCACGCGGCAGGTCCACATCTCGAGCAGCGTGAGGCCGAGCGCGTACACGTCGTCCTCGGGGCTCGCCCCGCCCGACCGGATGCGCTCGGGACTCATGTAGTTCGGCGTCCCGCCGTCGGGCGGCGCTCCGGGCCGGCGCGCCGAGGAGCGCGCGCGCTCCTTGGCGAACCCGAAGTCGAGGACCATCGCCTTCCCGAACGAGCCGTCCGGATCGGTGGTGACCATGACGTTGCCGGGCTTGAGGTCCCCGTGCACGAGCCCCTGCGCGTGGATGGCCGCCACGCCCGACGCGACGTCGTGCGCGATGCGCCGGAACTCGTCGCCCGTGTAGCCGCCCTGGGCCTTCCTTCGACGGATGTGCGTGTGAAGCGTCTGCCCGGTGATGTACTCCATCACGAGGATCGGCCCGTACGGGCTCGGCGCGAGATCGTGCACACGGCACACGTTCGGGTGACTGACCGAGCGGGCCAGGAGCAGCTCCTGGCGCAGCGCCTCGTCGTCGCCGGGCATCCGTGACTCTTCGCGCACGACCTTGAGCGCGACGGGCTGCTGCGTGGTGCGGTCGTACGCGAGGAAGACCTCGCCCATGCCCCCCTTGCCGAGGCTCTGACGAATCTCGTACCGGTCGTTGACGACCGCGCCACTGCCCAGCGGCGGGACGCCGCTCCGTTCGGTCATCCTCTCTGTAGGGTGTCACAGTGCGCGCGGCTCCGTCCACCCTCCTCCACACGGCCCCACGTGCGGCGTAGGATCGCGCGGGTGACTCCCCGCAGGGTCCTCGCGGAGCTCGAGTCGCTCGCCTCTCGCCTGGGCGTCGAGGTGCGCGCGGAGGCCTTCGGCAAGGGGCTGCTGCGCGGCAAGGGGGGCCTCTGCTGGGTCGACGGTCGCCCCCTCGTCGTCATGGACGAGACGCTGCCGACGCCCGACCGGATCGTGCTGCTCGCCGGGGCGCTCGCGCGCTTCGATCTCGAAGGCGAGGACCTCGCCACGTTCGTGCGCGAGGCGATCGACGCCGCCCGTGCCCCGCCGCGACGCAGGCCCCCCCGCAAGCCCACGCGCCCCGGTCTGGCCCGCGCGAAGCCCCGGCGGTGAACGTGCCTCCACGCAGGTCGGCGCGCCAACGCGCGCACGCGACGGAGCGTCACGCGAGGCGCGCGTAGAGGCTCTCGAGCGCCTCGTCGAGCCGGGCGACGTCGGCGCCTCCGGCCTGCGCCATGTCGGGCCGCCCGCCCCCGGACCCGCCGAGCATCTGCGCGATGCCGCGGATGAGGTCACCGGCCTTGTAGCGGTCGATCAGCGTCCTGGACACCGTGAGGACGAGCATCGCCTTGTCCTTGCCCGGCGCACCCACCAGCACGACCGCGTCGCCGAGCTGATCGCGCAGCTTCTCGGCCAGCTCGCGAAGCGTCGACGCGTCGCCGACGGTGGCCCTCACGGCCAGGGCCTTACCCCCCGGGATCTCGCGCGCGCCGGCGAGCATGGCGTCGACGCCGCCGCCCGAGGCGCTGCCGCCCATGGCCAGCTGCCTCTTGAGCTCCCCCACCTCGCGCTCGAGCTGCCGCTCGCGCTCGAGGACGCGCTCGATCTTCTCGGCGACCTCGCCGGGGCCGGCCTTGACCAGCCGCGCCGCGCCCCGCAGGGCCCCCTCGACCGAGCGCACGTAGCCGAGGGCGTTGAGCCCCGTCGACGCCTCGATGCGCCGCACGCCCGCGGCGAGCCCCTGCTCGCTCGTGATCTTGAACAGGCCGATCTCGCCCAGCGCGCGCGCGTGCGTGCCCCCGCAGAGCTCGACGGAGTCCTTCGTCATCGTCAGCACGCGCACGACGTCGCCGTACTTTTCCTCGAAGATGGCCATCGCGCCGCGCTTGCGCGCCTCGTCGATGGGGAGCACCTCCGTGAGCACCGGCGCGTCGGTGAGCACCTTGGCGTTGACCAGATCCTCGATCCTCGCCAGCTCCTCCGGGGCGAGGGGCTTGCCGTGGGCGAAGTCGAAGCGGAGGCGGTCCGGGCCGACGAGCGAGCCCTTCTGCGTGGCCTGCTCGCCGAGGACGGTGCGCAGCGCCCAGTGCAGCAGGTGCGTCGCCGAGTGGTTGCGACGCGTGGCCGTCCGCGCGGCGTGGTCGACCTCGAGGCGCACGGCGTCTCCCACCGCGACGGCGCCCAGGGCGACCTTGCCGACGTGGGCCACGACGCCGCCGAGGGGCTTGCGGGTGTCGTCGACGTCAAAGCGCGAGGGGGTGCCTTCGCGCCCCGTGATGACGCCGCGATCGCCCGCCTGCCCACCCGACTCGCCATAGAACGGCGTGACGTCGGTGACGAGGATCGCCTCGTCGCCCGCGGCGGCGTGAGCCACGAGCTGGCCGTCCTTGACGATCGCGACGACCCTCCCCTCGCCCTCCTCGCGCTCGTAGCCGGAGAAGGAGACTCCGGGCGCCCCCGCCTTCACGAGGGCGTCGAGGACGTCGCGCCACACGTGCTCCACGGCGGCCTCGCCGACCTTCGAGCCCTCGCTGCGGGCGCGCTGCTCCTCGAGCGCCCTGTCGTAGGCGGCCTCGTCGACCCTCAGGCCGCGCTCCTGCGCGATGACCTGCGTGAGGTCCAGGGGGAAGCCGTACGTGTCGTAGAGCTTGAACGCGGTGTCGCCGCGCAGCACGGTCTCGCCCCGGCCCTTGGCCGTCTGCACCTCGTCCTCGAGGATCCGCAGGCCGCGCTCGATCGTCTCGCGGAAGCGCACCTCCTCCTGCCGGGCGACGGTCGCCACGAGCTCGCGCCGCGCGACGAGCTCCGGGTACTGCTCGCCCATCAGCGCCACGACCTCGAGGGCCACCTCGTGCAGGAACGGCTCGCGGATGCCCAGCCGGTGGCCGTGGCGGATGGCCCGTCGCATCACGCGGCGGAGCACGTACTCGCGCCCCGCGCGGTCCGGGAAGATCCCCTCGGCCACGAGGAACGCGGTCGTGCGCGCGTGATCGGCGATGACGCGCATCGACACGTCGTCGTCGGCCTGGGAGCCGCCGTAGCGCTTGCCGCTGATCTCGCTGGCCTTGTCGACGAGGGCGCGCAGAAGGTCCGTCTCGTAGTTGCTGGTGACCCCCTGCAGGACGCTCGAGAGCCGCTCGAGCCCCGCCCCGGTGTCGACGCACGGCCGCGGCAGGGGCGACAGCTTCGCCTCGCCGCCCTCGCCGAGCGTGCGCTCGAACTGCATGAAGACCAGGTTCCAGATCTCCATCCACCCAAGCCCGTCCGGCGAGGGCTCGTCGCCGAACGCCGCGTACGGGACGCCGCCCGACGCGTCGCCGTTGAACCAGTGGATCTCGGTGCACGGTCCGCAGGGGCCGGTCTCGCCCATCTGCCAGAAGTTGTCCTTCATCCCCAGGCCGACGACGCGGTCGTCAGACAGGCCGGTCACCTTCTTCCAGAGCGCGCGCGCCTCGTCGTCGGCGCCGATGCCCTCGGCGCCGCCGAAGACGGTGATCATCAGGCGCGAGGGGTCGAGGGCCAGCTCCCGCGTCAGGAGCTCCCACGCGAAGACGATCGCCTCCTCCTTGAAGTAGTCCCCGAAGGAGAAGTTGCCGAGCATCTCGAAGAATGTGTGGTGGCGCGCCGTGACGCCGACGTTCTCGAGGTCGTTGTGCTTGCCGCTGATGCGGATGCACTTCTGGCTCGACGTGGCCCGCCGGTACGCGCGCTCCTCCTTGCCCACGAACAGGTCCTTGAACTGGACCATCCCGGCGTTGACGAACATGAGCGTCGGGTCGTTCTGCGGAACGAGCGGCGAGCTCGCGACGGGCTCGTGCCCGTGGCGGGAGAAGAACTCGAGGAAGGCGCGCCGGACCTCGGCGGACGTGCGGCGAAGGGACATGGCGGAGGACGCTCCATAGCACGAGCGCGCGCGGAGACGGCCCCCCGCCGGGCGCCGTCAGAGCGCCGCGATCAGGCCGGACTCCGCACCCCGGAGCGCGCTCTGCACGGCCCCGTCGACCGCGTCGTCCTGGAGCCGCCGCCGCGCCTGCTCGGTCACCGACGGCCCCGCCCCGAACGTCGTCGCCGCGCCGGAGATGGTGCCCTTGAGGACCTGGTCGCGCCGCACGGCGAACTCGACGCGCGCCTGGACCTGCACGTTGCCCTCGACGCGCGACTCGACGAGCTGCCTCAGCGAGCCGTCGAGGGTGATGACGGGCAGGTGCCGCTGCGCCGCCTGCGCCAGGCCGGCGGCGTCTTCGACCACGGCCGCCCCCTTGAGCAGGCGCGCCCGGGACCGCGCCGCGTCGTTGAGGACGCGCCGCAGCTCGTCGCCCCGGACGCCGGTCGGGTTGCGCATCGCCCCGAGCCTGACCACGTAGCGCACGTTCCCGGCGATGGGGAGGGCGCCCGCCCCGGCGGCCGGCGCGTCGGGCGCGACGGCGTGACGAAGCTGGTCGATCGTGGTCTGGATCTGCGCCCGGACGCTGGCGGAGGGCTCCACCGCGAGGCGCCGCGTCAGCGCCGCCACCGCCGACGGATCGCCCAGCGCTCCGAGCGCCATGACCGCAGCGACGCGCACCGCCGGGTGGACGTCCGACGCCGCGCGATCCAGGGCCTCCCGGGCCCCGGCAGGCTTGAGGCGGCCGAGGACGAGCGCCGCGCTCAGGCGAACGCGGAAGTCGGGCGACGCGGCGACGTCGCGCAGCGCCGTGGCGACGTCCTGCGCGCCCGCGGCGCCGGCCATGGCGACGAGGCCCACGACGATCGCCCCCACGAGCGCGCGCCGCGTCAGTCTCCCGTCCCCGCTCACCGTCATCCGCTCGACCTCCTCGGCTGGCTACGGCGCCAGCAGCTCCTTGATCTCCTTCTCGATCTCGACCTCCTCGCCGTCGTGGTAGCCGACGTGCGCGAAGCGGACGACGCCCATCTTGTCGATGAGGAAGGACGACGGCATGGTCTGCGGCTTGTACGACCGCGCGATCGACTTGTCCTCGTCCCACCCGATCGCGAACCTGGCGCCGTAGGTGTCGGCGAAGCCGGAGATCTTGTCCTTGTCGTCGGCCTCGTCCTCGCTGATGCCCACGATCCGCAGCCCGCTGCCCCCGTACTTGGCGTGGAGGTCCTGCAGCTTCGGGAACGACTTCTTGCAGGGCTCGCAGAACGTGCCCCAGAAGTCGACCAGGACGACCTGGCCGCGCAGGGCTGCGAGCGAGAGCGAGCCCTTGCCGCCCACGAGCAGCTTGACGGTGAACTCGGGGGCCGGGTTGCCCACCAGATCCGCAGACTCCGCCGACTCCGCGCCCTTCGCCGCGCCGCCCGCACCGCCCCCACATCCCCCGAGCAGGGGGACGACGACGCCGAGACACACGACCGGCAGCCAGGAGATGAGCTTGTTCCTCATGGAACGATTGGTACCACGAGCTCCCCTGTCTTCTTAAAGCGTCAACGTGCTGCCTTCGTCGAGGGCCACGGCCCCCCGGCCCTCCTTTCGCTAGGGAAGTGTGGTGCAAGGGGGGAGCATCACCAGCGACCTGGGCCGATGACCGCGCACAGCCCTCCCGGGCGTGCAGGTTGCCGAGTCGGTGCGACACGATCCACGCTTTCCTCACCCCACACCGAGGGAGATCCCGATGACCATCGAGGGTGAGATCCGCAACGTCGCGGTCCTGGGACACAAGGGCTCGGGCAAGACCTCGCTGGTCGAGGCGGCCCTGTACATCGCGCGCGTGACGCCCAGGCTGGGAAAAGCCGGGGATCGGGCGAGCGGCCTGGACGACTCGCCCGAGGAGCGCGCCCACTCGACGACGCTCGAGGCTCGGCCGGTGACGCTTCGCTGGAACGGCGCCAAGATCAATCTGGTCGACACGCCAGGCGAGGCGAGCTTCGTCGCGGACGCGCGGCTGGCCCTCGGCGCGTGCGACGCGGCGATCGTGTGCGTGAGCGCGCGCGACGGGGTGCAGACGGGCACCGAGCGGGCGCTCACCTGGGTGCGCGAGCTGCGCATGCCCTGCCTGGTGCTGCTCACCAAGATGGACGACCCGCACGCGAGGCCCGACGAGGTCATCGCCGACGTCAAGCACCACCTCAAGACGCCCATCACCGTGATGGAGGTGCCCGACGGCGTGGGCACGACGTTCCACGGGGTCATCGCCGTGCGCACGGGCAAGGCGTGGATCGACAGGCCCGAGGCCCCGGGCGCGACGGCGGGCGTCCCCGTGCCGCCGACGTCCAGGCCGCGAGTGGACGAGGCGCGGGCGCACCTGATCGACGACGTCGCCGGCACCGACGACGCGCTGACCGAGAAGTACCTCAGCGACGGCGACCTCTCGCAGCGGGAGCTCGACGAGGGCGCGCGCCGCGCCGTCGACGACTGCAAGCTCATCCCCGTCTACGAGGCGTCGTGCACGATGCCGAGCGGGATCATCGCGCTGCTCGACGGCGTCGTGGACCTGCTGCCCTCCCCCTGGGAGCGCCCGGCGTTCGCGGCGGCGTCGGGAGACGACGTCCGCGAGGCCCGGAGCGACGGCCCTCTCGCCGCGATCGTCTTCAAGACGCACGTGGACCCGCACGCGGGCCGCCTGAGCTACGTCCGGGTGATCTCGGGCACGCTGCGGCCCGACGCGAGCGTCGTCGTCGCGTCGACCGGGCAGAAGGAGCGCATCGGCGCCCTCTCGCAGGGCACCTGGAAGGAGACCAGGCCCCTGGCCGAGGCCGTGGCCGGAGACATCTGCGCCGTGGCCAAGCTCAAGGTCTCGCGGACAGGCGACACGCTCGGCGATGAGAGGCGCCCGTTTACGGCGAAGCTACCGGCCATGCCCCCGGCGCTCTACGCCCGCACGCTGCTCGTCGAGGGCAAGGGGGTCGAGGACAAGGCAGCGCAGACGCTACAGCGCATCTGCGAGGAGGACCCGGGCCTGGTCTTCAAGCACGACCCGCTGAGCCGCGAGATGCTGCTCGAGGGGCTCGGCGCGCTGCACCTCGACATCACGGTGGAGCGCCTGCGCAAGCGCGCTTCGATCGACTGCCGCCTGGGCCCGCCGCGCATTGCCTACCGCGAGACGGTGCGCGGCAGGGCCGCGAGCGTGGAGGGCAAGCTCAAGAAGCAGACCGGCGGGCACGGCCAGTTCGCCGTCTGCTACATCGACCTCGAGCCCCTGCCGCGCGGCTCCGGGTTCGTCTTCGAGGACGCGATCGTCGGCGGCGTCATCCCGCGGCAGTTCATCCCCAGCGTCGAGAAGGGCGTGCGCAAGGCGCTCGAGCGCGGCGTGCTGGCGGGCTACCCGGTCGTCGACTTCAAGGTGCGCCTGGTGGACGGCAAGTTCCACGCGGTCGACTCCTCGGACGCCGCGTTCCAGATGGCGGGAGGGCGCGCGCTGCGCGCCGCGCTGCAGGCGTCGCAGCCGGCGCTGCTCGAGCCGATCGCGAAGCTCCAGGTGACCGTCCCGGGCGACTACCTCGGCGACGTCATCGGGGACATCAACGCGCGCGGCGGCCGCGTCACCGGCACCGACGGCGAGGGCTCGACCAGCGTCATCGAGGCCCTCATCCCGCTGGCGTCTACCAGCGACTACGAGCCCAAGCTCACGAGCCTCACGAGCGGCCGCGGGACGTTCGCGCTGTCGTTCGATCACTACGACTACTGCTCGCCGTTCACGACCGACAAGGTCGTCAAGGAGAGCGGCTTCAAGCACGTCGACGACGAGGACTGACCCGGCCGGGTCGGCGCGGCGCGGCCTAGTACCGCCGGCTC
>JAJYCT010000456.1 GCA_021778125.1 Myxococcales bacterium | reverse complement strand
GCGAGCACCTCGTCGGCGCCCGAGCGCACGACCGCGCGCGCGACCGCCGCCGTCATGTGCCCCGTCGCCGACAGCATCGTGTGCGGGAACACGAGCGCACCCGCTTCGGGCAGCGCGACGTCGGGGGCCCGCTCGAGCCGCTCGGCCAGGCCCGCGGCGCCGAGCGCCTCGCGCTCGTGGGCGTAGAACGTCCTCCACTCCGCGGCGGTCTTCACGCGGGGCGAGCCTAGCGCGTCCCGGCGCCGGCCTGCGGCCGCGTCGGCGGGGAGGGGGGCGTGTCGGCGAAAAGTTGTCTCCGCGGGCGCTCCCCTGGTACCCGGGGTGCAATGGGCCGCGTGGATCCGAGCGAACGCTTCCGCCCCATGCTGCGTGCCGGGGCCCGGTTCTCTCGCGAGGCCGCGCAGCGGCCCATCCTCGTCTTCGAGGACGTCTACAAGTCGTACCGACAGGGGGCGCCCGTGCTGCGCGGGATGAGCGTCGTCATCGAGCGCGGCGAGTTCGTCTTCGTGACCGGCCCGAGCGGCTCGGGCAAGTCGACGCTCCTGCGGATGCTCTACCGGGCCGAGACCGTCGACGACGGGCGGATCCTCTTCCTCGGGCGCGACGTCGCCCGCCTGCGCGACGGCGCGGTGCCGTTTCTCCGGCGCAACATCGGGGTCGTCTTCCAGGACTTCAAGCTCGTCGGGTCCTGGAGCGTCTACGAGAACGTGGCGATCGTCCTCGAGGTCCTCGGCCTGCCGCAGCGCCTCATCCGCGCGCGCGTCGGCGAGGCGCTCGAGCGCGTCGGCCTCGGCGGGCGCGGCGTGGACCCGGCCGGCGTGCTCTCGGGCGGCGAGCAGCAGCGCGTGGCCGTCGCGCGCGCCATCGTCGGCGAGCCGGCGCTGGTGCTGGCCGACGAGCCCACGGGCAACCTCGACCCGCAGCTCGCGATCGACATCCTGGGCCTGTTCGAGGAGATCCACGAGGCCGGCACGACGGTGCTGTTCGCCACCCACGACCGCTCGCTGCTCGAGGGGCGCCGCCGCCGCATCGTGGTGCTCGACGAGGGCAAGGCGATCGACGTCCCGGGCGGGATCGCCTCGGACGAGTACGACAACCGGCTGCCCCTGTAGCGAGGAGGAAAGGCGCATGATCTCCGGCTCGACGACGCGGCGCGCTCGCCGCGGCATGCTGCGCGAGTGGCGCCTGCACGCGCTCAGCGTCTTCTCGCTGGCCGTCGCCTTCGTGTGCCTGGGGTCGGCGCTGCTCGTGGTGACCAACCTGCGCGCCGTGCAGGATCGCTGGGGCCACACCGGGCGCGCGTCGGTCTACCTCAAGGACGGCGCGACGCAGGAGGAGGTCGACGCGCTGCGCGCCGCGCTGGCCCGCGTCCCCGGCGTCACCGGCGTGCGCTACGTGACGGCCGGCGAGGCGCGCGCGGAGTTCGGGCAGGTGCAGGCGTCGAGCGGCCCGGCGCTGGCGGGCCTGCCGGCCGAGGCGTTCCCCGCGTCGATCGAGCTCGACGTCGGGCCGTCGCTGCCCGACGCCGAGCTGGCCGACATGGTCGCGAAGATGCGCCAGCTGCCCTCGGTCGACGACGTCGAGACCTACCAGGCGTGGACCGAGCGGCTCGGGCGCCTGGTGCGCGGCGGGGTCGCGGCCTCGGGCCTGCTGGCCCTCGTGGTGTTCGCGGCGGTCCTCGCCGTCGTCGGCTCCACGATGCGCATGGCGCTGCAGCGGCGGCGCATCGAGGTCGAGGTCCTCAAGCTGGTGGGCGCCACCGACGGGTTCGTGCGAAAGCCGTTCGTCGTCGAGGGCAGCGTGCAGGGCGCGCTCGGGGCGCTCGGCGCCGTCGTGCTCCTGGGGGTCCTCTTCCTCGTGGTGCGCGGCCGGATGGACGGCGAGCTCGCGTCGCTCGTCGGCGTCGAGCCGACGTTCCTGTCGTGGCCGATCGTCGTTGCCCTGGTCGCGCTGGGAGGCCTGCTCGGCGCCGTCGCGGCGCTGGCGAGCCTGCGCAGGCTGGTGGCCGTATGAGGCGGGGCCCGGCGGTGGCCCTGGCGATCGTCACGGCGGTCGCGGCGCGCACCGACGCGGCGCTGCCCACCGGGGCCGGCGCCGTCAGCCCGGCCCTGGCGCTCGCGGCGCTCGACCGGCGCATCGCCGATCTGGACACCGAGGAGCGGTCGGACAACGACGAGATCGCGCGCCTCGGCGCCGAGGTGGCGCGCGACCGGGCGCGCGTGCAGTCGGAGGGGCGGGCCTTCTACAAGCTCACGCGGGCGGGCCTCCTGCCGATCGGAGGCGGCTTCGCCTCGCTGGTGTCGCACGCGATGCGCGTCGAGCGGGCGCGCCGCCGGCTCGTCCAGGACCTCGAGGCGGAGACCCACGCGCGCGGCCGCGCGGCGGACCTGGCGCGGGATCTCGACCGCGTGGCGCGCGATCGGGTGGCGCTCGCCTCTCAGCGCACGTCGATGGACGCGGCGCGCCTCGCGATGGACGACGAGCAGCGCAGGACGGCGGCCTTCGACCACGCCTTCGAGTCGTCCACGGGCGCCAGCGGCGACTACGTCGCCGTCTACGGCGGGACGGCGGCGGCGCTCGACTCGCAGGGGCTCTTCGTGGCCTCGCGCGGCAAGCTGCTGTTCCCGGTGGCCGGGCGCGCCGAGGTGCGCCCCGCCCACCGCGACGGGACCGACGGCCCGGGCCTCGAGATCTACGCCGCGGCCGGCACCCCGGTGCGCGCCGTCTTCGCCGGGCGCGTCGCGTTCGCGGACCGCTACGGCCCCTACGGCCGCATCGTGATCCTCGATCACGGCGACCACTACTACACGGTCAGCGGCGACCTCGACGAGATCGACGTCAAGATCGGGCAGGACGTCGGCGCCGGCGAGCGCGTCGGCACCGTCGGCGACGACGGGCAGGGCGCGATGCTCTACTTCGAGGTCCGGCGCGGCTCGCAGACGATCCCGCCGGGGCCCTGGCTGGGGATGTAGCGGCGCCGGGCTCGGCCTCCGGCGAGATCCGGGGAGCCGCCGCGCCCGTGCGTCCCCGCCCGCCCGCCGGCCTCAGTTCTGCGAGGGCGGCAGCGTGATGCGCCGGTTGGCGCAGCTCGACGCGTCGGGCCACTCCACGAACGCGATCGGCCCGGTCGGCTGCGAGGTCGTCGGCCAGAAATCGGCCCACGGCACGGAGGTCGACGCGCACGACGTGCCGTCCGCACCGCACTCGCACGTGGCGGCGCCCGCGTGCACGGGGTTGACCTGGAAGTGCAGGTGGATGCCGGTCGACCAGCCCGTCGTGCCCGACGTCGCGAGCAGCTGCCCCTGCGTCACCGTGCCGCCGCAGGTGACGCCGGGCCCGAGCGTGCCCCCTTGCAGGTGCAGGTACACCGACTCGTTGCCGTCGCCGTGGTCGATGACGATGTAGTTCGCGTCGTTCTCGCAGGAGCTCGCGCCGCAGCCGGTCGTGCTGTCGATCTTGAGGTGCGTGATGGTGCCGCCGCGCGACGCGTGGACGGGAAAGCCCCCGCCGTTGGCGAAGTCCCAGGCGTACGCGTCGACGCCGACGTGGTCGTTGCAGCACGAGTCGTCGCAGTCCTGGGTGAGCTGCATCGTCGTGCCGGCGGGCCAGGGCAGCTTGTAGGTGCCCGGCGCCGTCGCGACCTTGCACTGGTCGGCCGTGCCCGCGGGCTCCACCTGGCAGCCCGCCGAGCACACCTGCGACGAGGTGGGCGCCTGGTTCGGCCCGGGGCACTGGTAGAGCGTCGAGGGATCGCCGCCGGGGAGCATGTCGTTGCCGCAGTACGCGCCGGCCGCCGTCCCCGTGCAGATCGGGCTGGAGGTGGAGCCGGAGTCGCGGCGACCCGCGTCGCCGGTCGCCGAGGCGTCCGCGCCGGGCGCGTGCGGGTCGAGGCCCGCGTCGGAGCCGCTCGCTGTCGGGCCCCCCTCGAGGGAGGCGCCGTCCGCAGCCGCGCCGTCTCCGGGGTCGTACACCGAGAAGCCGGCGCTGGACGTCGACCCGCACGCCAGGAGCAGCGCGGACCCGAGAACAGCCGAGGCGGTCTTCACGAGCGCGGAGCCAGCAGGCCCCGTGCCAGGCGCAACCACGCGAACGGCGTGCCCGCGGGCCTCTCCGCTCGCGAGGCGTCGCGACCCCCTCGCGACCCCGCGCGCGGCCCGGCGCGCGGCCCGGCGC
>JAJYCT010000455.1 GCA_021778125.1 Myxococcales bacterium | reverse complement strand
CGCCGATCACGCCGACCGCGTCATCCTGCGCCCGCGGCCCCACGTCATCGCGGTGGTCCCGCCTGGCGTGGCCGACAAGGTGGCGCGGCAGCTCGTGCGCGCGAGCGTCCCCGCGCACATCCGCAAGGGCGAGGCGGTGTACCTGCGCGTCGTCGACCCGCACCACCCGATGCCCGAGCTGCCCGCGACGCTGCTCGAATTGCGCCTGCGCGTCGTGCCGCGCGACGACGACGGCGCGGACGTCTTCGTCGACGCCGACACCAGGGACGCCGCTGCGGCCGCCCAGGCCGCGCACGACGTGAGAGACCTGGTGCGCGAGCGCAACACGCCCGTCGTGTCGATCTTCACCCACGGCCTGCTCGACCACGTCGAGGTGACGTCCGAGGGTAGCGTGGTCAAGGGGCACCTGACGGCGACGCGCGACCAGATCGCGACCCTCATCAACCTGGTGGCCACGCTGGTCCTGCAGGTGCAGCGCCCCGGCGCGCCCTCGCCCTCGCCGTCGGGGCGCACGCCGCGCTGAAACCATCCCGCGTTTCCGCTATGAAGCGCGCCCATGGTGAGTTCACGGCTGCTCATGGCGTCGTTCGCGTGTTCGCTCGGGATCCTCTCGGTCGGCTGCTCGAGGGCGCCCGATGAGCTGTCGAGCACCTTCAAGCCCGCCGAGGGCAAGCCGCTGCCGCCGGCCCCGACCAAGCTCGAGACCGAGGACGCGAAGGTCGGCACCGGGCGCGAGGTCAAGACCGGCGACACCGTGCACGTCCAGTACACGGGGACGCTGATGAACGGCACGAAGTTCGACAGCTCGTACGACCATGGCGGCGACCCCTTCAAGTTCACGATCGGCAAGGGCGAGGTCATCAAGGGCTGGGATCAGGGCGTGCCCGGCATGAAGGTCGGCGGCAAGCGCCGGCTGCGGATCCCCCCGGAGCTCGGCTACGGGGCCGCGGGCAGCCCGCCGTCGATCCCGCCGAACGCGGGGCTCCTGTTCGACATCGAGCTCGTGTCGATCGACTGAGGCCGCGGCGGGGCTCGTCAGAAGGCGCGCGCGGCGCGGATCGCGGCGTCGATGGAGCTCGCCGTCTGCGGGCGGGTGGGGCCGATGCGGACCTCGCCGTCCGGCGTCTCGAGGATGACCGACGCGCGCTGCCCGGAGGCCTCCACGCGGTGCCCCGTGATGGCGGCCCACGCCGTCCGGCCGCCGGCGTACGTCAGGCCTCGCGCGTCGATCACGACGTCCAGCGGGATCGTCGCCGACACGCCCCACGCCGACAGGCCGAAGAGCCCGAGGAGCAGGGCGCCGATCGCGATGACGACGGGGTTCGCGCGGCGGTGGAGCAGCTCGAAGACCGTGCCGAGCACCGTGAGCGCGAAGGCGCACAGGACCATCGCGGCCGAGCAGGCGGCGAACGCCCCCTTCGAGCCCACCCGGTGCAGCACACGCGGCAGCTCGCTGGCCGGCAGAGGCTGCGTCGACGGCGCCTCGTCCCCGGCCGGGGCCATCGTCGCGGCCGGTACCGCGCCGTGGCGCAGCGCGCTCCGGAGCACGGCGATGAAGGCCACGGCGAGGCCCAGCACGAGCAGCGTCGCGAAGATCTGCATCCCGTCGGTCGACAGCAGCGCGTCGAACACCCCGTGCGCGAGCGCCGCGAGCGCGAGCCACGGCGCGATACGTGCCCGGCGAGACACGAGCGTTCGCCCCATCCCGTAGCCCCAGAGGGCCCCGAAGAACATGTGCGCCGGGACGGTCTCGAGCGTGCGCATCGCGATGACGACGCCCGACATGCGCCCGAACGCGAAGTACTTCACGTTCTCGACGGCGGCGAAGCCCAGCGCCGACGCGCACCCGTACACGACGCCGTCGACGGGCTCGTCGAACTCCCGCCGGTGACGCGCGAGCGACCACGCGCCCAGTAGCTTCGCTCCCTCCTCGGCGCCGCCCACGACGAGCGTTGCGACGGCGACCGAGAGCGGCAGGGCCCAGAGCTGCCCTCCCAGCGTGACGAGCGACGGATCGAGCCAGGGCGTGAGCCACGCGCACCCGAGCTCGATCAGGCCCGCGGGGACGATCGACAGCGCGCCCAGCGCGAAGGTCGCGAGGACCAGCCACCACGGCTCGGGTCGGGCGCGGTCGAACCTGCGCACGAAGAGGAGCCAGCCGAGCGACGTGAGCAGAGGTAGCAGGGCGCAGGCCGCTGCCAGGCGCCAGCGGGGGGGCAGGGCACCGGCCCAGACGCGGCGCAGCGGGGGGAGGACCGGCGAGCGCAGAAGGTCCTTGGCGCGGCTGGCGCGCGTGTACGAGACGAGGTCGTCGCCGAAGCGCAGCACGATGGGGCCGGCCGCAAGCTCATCGATCCGCGCGGTACCGAGCAGCGAGCTGCCGCGCGTGAGGGCCACGGGCTCGCCAGGATGAAGCGCGCGCTCCTGCTCGAGCGGGGCCCGTGACGCCGGGGGCAGGGACACCGAGAGGGCCCGGCCACGGAGTGCGGGCTCGATCGCGTCGAGCGGCGTCTGCGCGAGCCCGAGCGTGACGAAGGGCGGAAGCGCGACGACGCGGGTGCGGTACTCGCCGCCCGGCACCTTCTCGGCGAACACGCCGTGGTCGGGGCCCACGTTCGTCGCGCGGACGGCCCGGGCGACGGCCTCTCCGGGCCCCTGCCACCAGCGCCGCTCGCCCGGGCCCGCGCCTCCGGCGGTGCTCACGGGGTGCAGCCCGCTCGTGTCGGGGGGCGCGAGGACGTAGGCGTCGTCGATGCGCGACACCTGGAGCCCTCCGCGCCAGGTCAACAGGTCGTCCGCGACGCCCGCGACGTCGGCGTCGACGACCACGCGCACGCGCCCGTTGCCAGCAGCGCCGACGACCTCCACGTCCGACGGGATCTGCCCGGCCGAGAGGCGCGCCTTGACCCCGGCCGCCACAAGCGGTGCGCCGAGGGTCGCGCCCGTCGCCGGGTCCGCGAGGACGGCGTACTCGAGCGCCGCGTCGTTGGTCCCGGCGAGGTGCGGACGCGAGCAGCCGGCGAGCAGGGCCGCGGCCACGACGCCGAGAACGAGGCTGCGGAGTAGGAGGTTGGTCCCTGCGTGACGCACGCGTCGGTCCTTCGCGCGGCATGCTAACGCGCATCGCCTCACCATTTTTTCAGTAACAGGCGGCCCGCGTGCCCTAAGATGATGCCCTGATGCCGGATCCACAGGTGCTCTACATCGTGACGGCCGTCGTCGTGCTCGGGCTCGTCGCCTGGGTGGTCGTCGTGCTCTCGCGCCCGGAGACGCCGAGCCCCGTCAAGAACCGCTCGCGGCCCGGGGAAGAGGCGAAGGCCCCCTCGCAGCCGCCGCCGGCCGAGAGCGCCGCCGAGTCGGATCGCCAGAGGCTCGACTCCCACGCCGAGATCAGTGACGAGTCCCCGAGCGTCAACGAGGTCAGGGTGGACGTCGAGGAGGACGAGGAGCCCACGGGCCCCAATGCCCTCATCCTCGTCACGGCCGTCGGCCGCACGGACCCCGGGCTCAAGCGCAAGCACAACGAGGACGCTTACGCGATCCTCGAGGACCATCACCTGTTCGTCATCGCCGACGGAATGGGGCGGCACGCTGCGGGCGAGGTGGCGAGCCAGCTCTGCGTCGACGCAATCAGCACGGCCTTCAAGGGCGGCGAGTTCGGCCCCGAGCGTCAGCCGCACTTGCCGCGGCGGGCGTCGAGGCTGCGCGGGTCCATCCTGCTCGCCAACGGGCGCATCCTCGAAGCGGCGCGGGAGAACGATGCGTACGCCGGCATGGGGACCACGGTGGTGTCGGCGTACTTCTCACCGAACAACCAGCGCGTGTACATCGCGCATGTCGGCGACAGCCGGTGCTACCGTCTCCGGGGCGGCAAGCTGTCGCAGCTCACGACCGACCACACGCTGGGCGCCGCCGGTATCGTCGGCAAGAGCGCCGCGGTCCTCAGCCGCGCCGTCGGCATCGAGGAGAACGTCGATGTCGACGTGACCATGGAGTCGCCGCTGCCCGGCGACATCTACCTGCTCTGCTCCGACGGTCTGAGCCGCATGGTGGCCCACGAGGAGATCCAGGCGACCCTCGAGAACACCAAGGACCTCGACGAGGCGAACAAGGTCCTCATCGACAAGGCGAACGCCAGCGGTGGGCGCGACAACATCACGGCGATACTTATTCG
>JAJYCT010000454.1 GCA_021778125.1 Myxococcales bacterium | reverse complement strand
CTCGGCGTCGCCGCGTGCGGCCAGGCGGAGGCCGCGCCGCCGCAGCCTCCCCGCCCGCGCGCTGCAGCGTTCGACTGGCAGGGACAGCCGGCCACGCCGCGCGCGGCGCCCCGTTCGCTGGCCGCCCTCGCCGTGCCCAGGGGGACGTGGGTACTGCACATCGGCGACTCGTTCGTACACGCGTCGCTGCAGCAGAACCTCGGGCCCCGCATTCGCGCGACGGGGTCGAGCTACGTCGTCGACGCGACCACCGCGACGTACACGACGACGTGGGCCTTCGACGACGGCCTCGACAAGTGGCTCGCCAGGCGGCCGGCCCTGGTGCTCGTGACCCTCGGCGCCAACGAGGTCGAGATGCCCGTGCCGGTCGAGCACGCGGGCGCCGTGGAGCGCCTCGCGCGCCGGATCGCCGAGGCGAAGGCGACGTGCGTGTGGATCACGCCGCCCCTGTGGAAGAAGGAGACGGGCATCCTTCAGGTCATCCACGATCACGCGGCGCCGTGCCTGTTCTTCGACAGCGACGCCGTGCTCGGCGGCCTGCGCGACGACGAGCGCCAGGGCGACCACATCCACCCCAACCGCGCCGGCGGCGCGCGCTGGGCCGATGCGTTCTGGTCGTGGCTCGGGGCTCACCGCGATCCGGCGCGGCCGGGCTGGGGCCTGCTCCCGTACGAGACGCGCGGGGCCTAGGCAGAGCGCACGTCAGCCGCTCGGGGGTGCCTCGTGGCTCGCCGGCGGCGGGCCCTCGACCGGCAGCACCAGCCGGAACGTCGCGCCGGGCCCCTCGGTCGGCACGAGCGACAGCTCGCCGCCGTGCTCGAGCGCGATGCGCTGCGCGATCGCCAGGCCCAGGCCCGTGCCCTCCGGCTTCGTCGTCGCGTACGGCTCGAAGAGGCGCGCGGCGATCTCGGGCGCGATGCCCGGGCCGCTGTCGCGCACGGTCAGCGTCGCCGCGCGCGCGCCCTCGGCGCCCAGCGTGACCGTCACCGTGCCCTTTTCGCCCTGCGCGCGCACGGCGTCGAGCGCGTTCTGCACGAGGTTCGTCAGCACCTGCACGATCTGGTCGCGGTCGGCGCGCACCGGCGGCGGCACCCGGTCGACCACGACCCGCAGGCGCGCGCGCGTCGCCGTCTCGTGCAGCTTGGCCACCTGGCGCGCCAGCTCCATCACGTCGAGCTCCTGCGGGCGCGGGGCCGGCAGGCGCGCGAAGCGCGTGAACTCGGTCACGATGTTCGCGATGCGGTGCACCTCGTCGAGCACCGTGCGCGTCGCCTCGTCGAAGTACGCGTCGAACTCGGGATCGCCCCGGGCGCGAAGGCGGCGCAGCGTCTCGACGGCCGCGCGGATGGGCGCGAGCGGGTTCTTGACCTCGTGGGCGACCTGGCGCGCCACCTCGCGCCACGCGGCCACGCGGCTCGCCGCGGCCAGGCGCCGCCGCGTCGCCGCCAGGGCATCGAGCATCTCGTCGAACGACCGCGCCAGCTCGGCCACCTCGCCCCGCCCGCGCACCCGCAGCGGGCGCGCCTCGCCGCTCGCGACCTTGCGCGTCTCGGCGGCGAGCTTGGCGATCGGACGGCCCAGGTTCCACGCGAGCAGGAGCGCCAGCGCGGACGCCAGGCCCACGGCCAGCAGGCCCGCGTCGACGACGGTGCGATCGACGCGCCCCAGGTTCTCCAGCAGCTCGCGCGTGGGCTTGCTCACCGTCAGCGTCAGCGACGCGCCCGACGCGTCGGCGAGCGCGCAGCTCGCCTGCGCCACGTCCGGCTCTGGCGCCACCGCCGGCCCCAGCGTCACGCGCGCGTCGACGGTATTGCCCAGGCGCTCGAGCACCGGCTCGAGCAGGCGCGCGCCCGAGAGGCCCACCGCGTGCCCGTCGCGCGTCGCCTTGCGGCAGCGCGACACGAGCGCCGGCTGCGGCGCCGTGCGCAGGGCGAAGTGCGCCGCGTCGCCTGCGACCAGGCGGGCCACCTGGGCGCGCGGCATCCCGAGCAGCGTGATGGGCGCCTGCCCCAGCAGGTCGCCGTCGGCCGTCGCGAGCACCAGTTCGTCCAGGTCGAAGGCCCGGCGCTCCTCGGGGACGATGCGCGAGAGCGACAGGCGCCGCTCGTCGTCGAGCGCCCCGGCCTCCATCCAGATGACGGCGCGGTCGACGAGCTCGCCGGACGCGCACGCGCCCGCGACGAGCTTGCGATCGCTCTCGGCCTGCCGGCCGATCTCGGCGACGACGCGGTCGCACGCGCTCTTGACCTCCGCCTCGAAGCGCCGCGTCTCGCTGTCGCGGCGCTCGCGCCGCAGCGTCCAGCCCAGGCCGACGACCGTCGCGAGCACCACGAACGCGAAGGCCAGGACGAAGCGGAGAAAGAGGCGCAAGGGAAGGCGGTCCGGTCACTGCCGCCGCGGCGGCGCGTGCACCACGAGATCCCGCGTCCGCGCCGGCGACAGCCCCAGGCGCTCCACGTCGCCGAGCAGGAGCCCCAGGACCGCTCGCAGCCTCCGCGCGCTCACGTCGAGGTCCTCGGCGTACGCCCGCACTGCGTCGTCGAGTGCGGCACGCGCGTCGGCGGGCGTGGCGCGCCCGTCTCCCACCGCGACAGCGCGCGCTCGGAGGTGCCCGTCCTCTCCGCGAGGGCCGTCTGCTTGAGGCCAGCCTGGCGGCGGGCCTGCTTGAGCAGGGCCCCGAGCGCGGCGAGATCGACGTCGGCGTCGAGGAGGAAGGGCGGGTTCGTCATGAGGGAGGGCTCCGATTGTGGAAGAGAGGGCGACGTCCTGTCGAGCGCGCGCGCTTCGAGGCCGACGAAGGGCTCCTCGCGCGCCTGGACCGAGCCGGCCCCGCGACGCAGAGCGCCCTCCGCCGCCCGATCAAGAGGCGGCGCGCGCGCGGTAGCTCGAGCCCCAGTCGACGCCCCGGCCCGAGGGCGACGGCGCGAGCACGACGTCGGGCGCGCGGCCGCCTTGCAGCTTGATCTCGCCGACGATGCCCATGCGCATCGTGCGCGTGAGAGTGCGCACGGGCAGCTCGCCGCGCGGGGGGTGGCGCGCCAGCGCCGTCGCCGCGCCCGGATCGTCGGCTGTTGCGAGCCCCACCAGCGCGCCCACAGCCCCGGGGCCGGCGGGACGGGCCACGTCGAGCATCAGCGCGAAGGCGCGCGCCGCGCGGCGCCGCGCGACTTCGGCCGGCGGGAGGGGCAGCGCGCGCACCTCGTGGCCGGGCGACGACATCGAGGCCGACATCGCGCGGGCCACCTCGACGAGCCACGGCGCGTCGTCGCGTACGACGAGATCCGCGGGCGCGGCCGTCCACGCCGCGCCGCCCTGGGGCCAGGCAGGGCCCACCACGAGCGGCGCGAGCGCGGCGTGCGGAACACCGTCGCAGAGCGCCTGCGCCGTGCCCGGCACGTCGGCCGCTCCGGCGCCCGCGCCCGTGCGGAGAACGGCCCACCCCACGACACCCGCGTCGTAGCCGCGGGCGCCGGGGCGAGGGTCGTGCAGGAACGCGCCGAGCCACCCCAGGTCGTCGGCGCCGCTCTCGAATGCGCGCAGCGACGTGTCCAGATCGGGCGCGTGGCGCACCTCGATCGCGTCGAGGAGCGCGGGGCCGCTCGCGGCCGCGCCGTTGCGCGAGAGGAGCAGCGCCCCGGCCCCGAGCTCCGCGCGGAACGGGCCCGTGCCGTCGGGACGCTCGGGGCTGAAGCGCGGCGGGACGATGGCCACGAGCGGCGAGGCGAGGGCGTGCACGAGGCGCCGCGCGTCGCGCATCGCGAAGACGAGCGCGCCTTCGTGGATCCGCGGGGCCGGCACGTCGGCGAGCCACGCCGTGGCGCCGAGGGCCCGGGCGCGGGCGATCGACGAGGCGGCGGCGCGCGCGTCGAGGCGGGCGCCCGACGCGAAGCGCACGTCCTGGCGCAGCGCCACGCGCAGCGCCTGGCCCGACGGCTCCGGCTCGCCCTCGGCCAGCGACGGGGCGAACGCGCCGCCCTCGTCGCGCGCGTAGAGCGTGTCGAAGATCGCCTCGCCGAAGAGCGCGGCCACGGCGTCGTCGACGCGGTGCGGATCGACGGCCGGGAGCGGCCAGGGGGCGTGCAGCACGAGCCTGCCGCCGTAGGGCGCGCGCGGCCGCGCGAGCAGGGGCGCCGGCCCGAGGGCGGCGAGGGCCAGGGAGGCCCCGCCGAGCAGCAGCG
>JAJYCT010000453.1 GCA_021778125.1 Myxococcales bacterium | reverse complement strand
GAGCGCCTCCGCCAGGTCGGAGCCGACCTGTCCCGCCCGCAACTCCTGTGATCAGAACGTGCTCGCTAGCCATGAACCGCGGGACGTCTACCACGGCGCGACAGTCCGGCGTCGTGTTGTTGCCTCAGGGGAGCGCACGCGTTCCCCGTAGAGCCAGCGCGCGCTCCGCGGCCGACGCTGTCTGCCACCGGCTCTCCCGCGGATGTCGCTGCGCGAGGCGCTCGTAGGCATCTGCGGCCTCGGCGTGAAGCCCGAGCCGGGACGAGAGGCGGCCTGCGGTGTCGTCGATCCCGTCGTCGTCCGGTGCTCGCTCGTGAGCGCGCCGCAGAAGCGACAGGGCCTTGCTGAGGTGACCGCGCTCTTCCTCCTGCGTCGCGGCCCATTTGAGTTGTGCGGCGCAGGCTGCGTCGTCGGCGCAGCCTGCGCTGACCACCTTGTCGAGCACGCGCTCGGCGCGCACCTCGTCTCCCGTGGCGAGGGCCATTGGCGCGAGCATCTCGAGGCATGCGACGCGGTCGGGCAGCTCGTCCGCCCGCTGTTCCAGCTCGTCCAGGGCCTTGGCGCGATCGCCCCCCGCCAGGCGGGCACGGGTGAGGAGCGCGTACCCGTCGCAACGCCCCGGGGCGAGCTGCGTCGCCCGCGTTGCGGCCTCCAGGGCGGCCTTGACGCACGCGTCCCTCCCTGGCCCCTGGCACCACGGCGCGGCGTCCCCGATCTCCACATCCTCGACCAGGCCCTGGGCTCTACGCAGGGCCGGGAGTGAGTTCGCTGAGTCGCGCCGCCGTAGATCGTCGTCGAGGCGCGTTGATGTCGAGGGCAACCGCTGGGCGAGCGTCTCGGCGAGGACCTCAAGCGCGACCTCGCCCGGCGGCCCCGCGGGCACGATCTCCGTGGCGTCGTAGTAGGTGTTGACGGTCGCAATCGCCTCGCGGACCGTAGAGCCGGTCGCCTCCGGCATCTGCTCCATGGCGAAGCGGTACTCCAGGCGGGCCTGCGACGGCGAGCGCGCAGCGACGACCCGGGCGAGCAGCAGGTGCGCTGGGCCGTAGACCCTGGCGCGCTCCAGCGTCGCTCCAATCCAAGGCACGGGGTTGTCGTCTTGCCTGTTGGATGCCCGCAGGGCAACCATGAGCGGCAGGTACGGCTCGGCCGGGTGTCGAAGCATGGCGGCCGCCGCCAGGCCGCGCATGCGCTCCGCCGACAGGCCGGGATCGCCCGCTGCGTGTTGCAGAAGGGCACGGTCATCGTGGATCTCCTTGCCCAGCGCGCCGATGGCGAGGGTAACCCCTGCGGCCGCGGCGAGGACGGCGGCAAGGGCTACCGCCGTCGGAGCCTCCGCCCAGCGCTCGATGCGGAGCGCCGCTTCGCGGCCCCGCGTTCCGCCGGTCACGATGGCGGCGCAGACCACGCCCGCCAGCACCACGCCCGGCACCTCCGAGCCGAGATCGGCCAGGTTCTGCACACCCAGGGCCACGAGCGCAGCCCACGCCCCCGCAGAGGTCGTGGAGCGCGCAAGGACCGCCGTCGGGCGCAGCGCCACTGCTATCGCCGCGAGGCCGAGGAGAGTCACGGGGACTCCCCATTCGAGCGCCCACTGTGCGACGAAGTTCTCCGGGTAGACGAACGACACGTAGCCCGGCTCGGTGCGGAACGCGGGGAACGCGCTCTCGAAGGCGCCGCGGCCACAGCCGACCCAGGGAACCGCGGGCAGCATGCGCATCATCCGCCACACGACGCTCAGCTTCGACGCATCCGCCTGGAGCAGCTCGTCGGTCGCTTCTTGGGAGGTGCCGGCAACCACCAGGGCGGCGCCGAGCGATGCGGCGACGCCCACGACGAGCGCGACGGTCATCGCCGGGTGGCGAGAGCGTGCCGTGCTGGCGAGCGTCACGACGATGAGGACCCCCAGCACCATCGTTACCACCCCACCGCGCGACGCGACCCACATCTGCGTGGCGCCGAGAAGGATCACGATCGCGCCCGCCACCGGCCGCGGGACCCGTGGCCGAGGGGAGATCGCCGCGGCCACCGCGAGGCACAGCGCCACGTTGACGTAGCCGGCAAGGTTGTTGGGATTCATCAGTGGCGCGAGGTGTCTCTCCGGAATGAAGTCGGGCGTGTACAGCCCGAAGAGCTTGTGCGCTCCGAACGCGGGATGCAGCAGGGCCGCCGCGGCCAGCGCCCCCCCGGTCACGACGATGGTGGCGCTCAGGAAAGAAGCGCCATGGCGGTCACGGGCGATCCGGACCGAGGCGACGAACGCGAGCAGGTAGGCAAGGCCCTTCGCGATCTCGATGCGGGTCGCGGCGGGATCGACGGAGATGGGGGCCCATGCGGGGCCGATCTGGTGCAGTGGCGCAAGGGCCCGGGACCAGACGTTGGCATTGTGCCTGGCGAGAGTCCCGAGGAACGATGCAGGCAGGGGCAGGCACTGCGCGGCAGTGAACGCGGTCAGGAACAGCGCGGTGATCGCGAGGAGTGTCGCCGCAGGACGTGTGCGCAGCGGTTCGGCCCTCCACCAGACAAGCACGGTCGCCACGCCCAGCACGGCCGTGACCACGCCGAGCGTGGCCGTGTGGACCGTACCGACCGCCAAGGCAGAGCCCGCGACGGCCGAGGCCAGCAGCCACGCGCCCGCCGAGGCTCCACGCGAGAGGCCATGGTCCCGTTTCATCGTCTAGCGTTCCGTTGATCCGGCCGCCTCGGTGGCCCTTGTCCTCTCGGCTACCGGTCGAGGCTAGCCGTGGCTCTTCGTGAATGGTACGCGAGCCGACGGGACTTTGCGACGCTGCATGGGGGCGCGCAGCACGCCGCCCGACCGTGGTAGCCTGTCCGCCTGTGAGTTGGCAGCGCGACTGGGTTGACCGCTTCTACCGGAGCCGGGCCGGGTGGCGAGACGGCACGACAGAGTTTCACGACCTCTGTCGAATGCACATTGCACCCGGGAGTCGAGTGCTCGAGGTTGGTGCTGGCCCTACGAACCCGACCTCGGCCTTTCTCGCGACGCTCGGAACGGTCCACGGCTTGGATGTGAGCGACGAGGCCCTCGACAACGTGCACCTCACGGAGAGCCGCGTAGTGACTGCAACGAGCCAGTTTCCGTACGACGACGGAAGCTTCGATGCCGCCGTATCCAACTACGCGGTCGAGCACGTCTCCGACCCGCGCAAACACCTCAGCGAGATCCGGCGGGTGCTGAAGCCGGGATCGCCATACCTGTTTCGTACGCCCAACCTCTTCCATTACGTCGCCATGGTATCCCGCTTCACGCCCCACCAGGTACACCTCTGGCTCGCGAATCCGCTGCGCGCCATGGGGCGGGCGCACCACGATCCATGGCCCACGGTGTATGCGATGAACACTCCGGTGGCGGTGCGTCGCCTTGCTGCGGACACCGGCTTCGACGTCGAGACCATGAAGCTCGTCGAGAAGGAGCCCTCGTACGGCCTGTACGCTCGTCCACTGTTCCTCCTCTTGATGGCCTACGAGCGAGCCGTCAACGCGACGGAGTTTCTCGCCGCGCTCCGCGCCAACCTTTTCGTTGTGCTTCGGCGGAGTTGAGCACTTGCCTGGTGCCGACGCTGCCTGGGTCTTTTGCGTGCTCAACCACGGCTCCGCACCTCGGCGAGCATTTTGTGGCCGCCGCGGCGCGGCTCGGCTTCGACCACACCGTCTGTGAGGTCGACGAAGCGTGGCGCGCGCCAAAGTGGCTCGGCCGCGTGAGTTGGCACTTTCGCGGCAAACGGGCGCCTCGGATGGCGCGTTACGCCGCGCTGCTCGAGCGCGCATGTCTTGGAGGTCGGGCTGGCTACTTGCTGACCACCGGCGAGGCTCCCCTCTGCTTCCGGTGGAGACGCTGCGCCATCTTGGGGACCGCGGAATAGTCCGCGCCAACTTCTCGACGGATGACCCGTGGAGAGACCCGTGGAGCCCAGCTCACCGGTCCCGCTGGTTTCTCGACGCCTTGTCCGGATACGACGTCATCTTCAATCCGAGACGCGCCGCCGTCGACGACTTCCGCCGTGCAGGCTGTCGTCGCGTCGAGTACCTGCCTTTCGCGTACGATCCGAAGAGCCACTTCCCGGAGGCGGCGTCACCTTCCGACCTGGAGCGGTTCGCATGCGACGTGGCTGTCGGCGGAGCGGACGCCGATCGGGTGCCCTACGTCGAGGCGCTTCGTGAAGGAGGCCT
>JAJYCT010000066.1 GCA_021778125.1 Myxococcales bacterium | reverse complement strand
CCCGTCGGCCCCCGCGCTCGCGACGCACGAGGCGCCGGCGATGACGGGCGAGGCCCCCCACAAGAAGGCCTTCTACGAGTCGGGCTGGTTCTGGGGGGCGCTCGGGGCGGCCGCCTTCGCGGGCGGGGCCGTCTTCTTCGCCACGCGGGACAACGGCCCCTCGACGATCCATCTTGATATGCAGGTGCCGCACTAGATGCGCGTCGTCGGTCGACTGCTGCTGCTCTGCGCGACGCTCCTCGCGCTCGCGCTCGGGGGCCGGCCGGCCTGGGCCGAGGGCGACGCGCAGGCGGAGTCGCTCGCGCCGCACGACGTGGGCGTGGTCGTGCAGCCCGCGGCGGCGCCGCTGCCGGCCGCGCCCGCCGACTTCGAGACGATCGACGGCGGCTTCGTGCGGGTCGAGCTGCCGTCGAGCGTGCGCGAGCGCGTCGAGCCGCTGGTGGGCGAGGCCCGCTCGTTCCGGGCGCGACTCTCGGGGCAGCTCGGCCAGCCGGTGCTCGACCACGTCCTCGTGCGGGTCGCGCGCGACCCCGACCAGCTTGCCGCGCTCGCCCCGGTGGGCGCGCCCCCGCCGGCGTACGCGTCGGCGGTCGCCTATCCGTCGCTGGGGCTGGCGATCCTGTCGCTCAAGGCGCCGCGCACGTGGGAGGCGACCGACCTGGTCGAGCTGCTGCGGCACGAGCTGATGCACGTGGCGCTGGCCGACGCGGTGGCGGGCCATCACGTGCCGCGCTGGTTCGACGAGGGCCTGGCGATCCACGAGTCGGGCGAGCTGTGGGCGGCGCGCCTCGAGACGCTGTGGCAAGCGTCGCTCAGCCATACGATGATGCCGTTCGCGGAGCTCGACCGCGGCTTCCCGGCCGACGGCGGCGAGGCAAGCGTCGCGTACGCCGAGGCCGCCGACGTCGTGCGCTTCATGATGCGCGACGAGGATCTCGCCCGCTTCGGGTCGCTGGTGCAGCGCGTGCGCGGCGGGGCGGCGTTCGACCGCGCGCTGGCGGACGCGTACGACACCGATCTGCACAAGCTCGAGTACGAGTGGCGCGAGGACGTGGGGCACCGCTTCGGGATGACGCCCCTGCTCACGGGCGGGGGCGTGCTCTGGGCGCTCATCGTGGTGCTGACGGGCGTCGCGTGGGTGAGGCGCCGGCGCAAGGCGAAGGCGAAGCTCGACGAGTGGGCGCGCGAGGAGGCCGAGCTCGAGGCCGCCGAGGCCACGGCGCGCGAGCGGCTCGCGCGGGAGGGGGGGGCCGGCGGAGGCGACGACGATCTGCCCGAGCAGGTGCCCGCGGGGCTGCCGGTCGTGGAGCACGAGGGGCGCTGGTACACGGTGCACTGAGGTCGCGAGCGACCTCGGGCCTCTTCGACGACCGCCGCGCCTTGGCCTACGCTGGCCGCGCCGTGCGCATCCTGCTCGTCGAGGACCATGAGCGCGTCGTCGTCGCCGTGTCGGGGGCGCTCAAGCAGGCTGCGCACGCGGTCGTCGCCTCGTCGGGCGTCGCGTCCGCCCTGGCGGCGTCGGCCGAGGCGCACTTCGATCTCGCGATCATCGACGTCGGGCTCCCCGACGGCTCCGGCTTCGACCTGTGCCGGGCGCTCCGGCGCGCGGGCCAGGACCTGCCGATCCTCCTGCTGACGGCGCGCAACCAGGTGGGCGATCGGGTCTCCGGCCTCGACGCGGGCGCCGACGACTACCTCGGCAAGCCCTTCGCCACCGCGGAGCTGCTCGCCCGCGTCCGGGCGCTCGGACGGCGCGGTCCGCGCTGGACGGAGTCGGTGCGACGCTTCGGCGGGATCGCCGTCGACCGCGACCGCCGCGTCGTCACCTCGGGCGTCGAGGCGCTGGCGTTCACGCCGCGCGAGTTCGACATCGTCGCGCACCTCGCGTGGGCCGAGGGTCGCGTCGTGACGCGCGATGATCTGCTCGAGTCGATCTGGGGCGACGTGAGCGAGAGCGCGGGGGCGAGCCTCGAGGTCCTGCTCACGCGCATCCGCAGGAAGCTCTCGCGCGCCGGCGCCGCCGACGCGATCCGGACCGTCCGCAACGTGGGGTACGCATGGGCGCTCGCACGCTCGAAGCCGCGCTGAGGATCCGCCTGCTCGCCTCGCTCGCGCCGCTCCTGCTGGCGGTGGGCCTGGCGCTCGTCGCGCTCATGGGCCGCGCGCTCGACGCGCTCGAGCGGAGCGCGGCGCGCGCGCGCGCCGACGCGGCGCTGCGCATGTTCGACGACGAGCGCGCCGAGGGGGACGCGCCCGAGGTCGCGCTGCGCGAGGTGGCGGCCGCCGCCGACGCGGACCGGATCCGCATCCTGGTGCGGTCGGCGGACCCGCCGCTGGAGCGTACGGGCAGGCGCCCGATGCTGCCCTCGCTGGCGTCGCTGCCGGACGGCGCGTGCGCGAGCGCGGACGATCCGGACGGGACCTCCTGGCTCGGCTGCGCGCGCCGATCGCGCTCGACCACGGCGGTCGTGGCGCTCGGCATCACCGCGGCGCGCGCCACCCTCCGCGCGACCGTCGTCGCGATGGCCGCCGTCATCCTCCTGGCGCTCGTCGGCGCGCTGCTCGCGGCCCGCGTGGCCGTGCGCCGGCCGCTCGCGGACGTGACGGCGCTGGCGGCGTGGTCACGCGGCGTGGGCGCCACCGAGGCGCCGCCGCCGCCGCCGCCGGGCGCCTCGGCCGAGACGAAGCAGCTCTCGGGGGCGTTCGCGGACGTGGTCACGCGCCTCTTCGACGCGCTCGACCGGGAGCGGGCGAGCAGCGCGCACGTCGCGCACGAGCTGCGGACCCCCCTGACGAGCCTGCGCGTCGAGCTCGAGGCGCTGGCGGTGCGGGGCGAGGACGCGGCGCGGCGGATGCTCGCGGACGTCGAGCGCCTGTCGGACGTCATCGACGCCATCCTGGTCCTGTCGGCGCCGCGCGACGCCGCCGGCGCGCGGACGACGGTCAACGTCGCGGACGTCGCGCGGGCGTGCGCGCCGCCCGGCGTGCGCGTGGAGGCTCCCGACGAGGCCCTCGTCGAGGGCGACGCGCGCCTGCTCGATCTCGCCGTCCGCAACCTGGTCGACAACGCCCGCAAGCACGCCGACGGCGCGCGCCTCGTCCGCGTCGCGCGCGAGGGGGCCGGGGTCCGCGTCGCGGTGGTCGACGAGGGACCGGGGCTCTCCGACGCGGCGCGCAAGAAGATGTTCGACCGGTTCTGGCGCGGCGCGGCCGGCGCCGACGGGTCGGGCCTCGGCCTCGCGCTCGTGCGCGCCGTCGACGAGCGCCACGGCGGCCGCGCCGAGGCGCGCGCGCCTTCGGGAGGCCCGCCGAGGGGCCTGGAGGTGTCGATCGTCCTGCCCCGGCTCGTCGGGTGGAGCGACGACGACGCGCCGCCCGGGCGTTAGGCTCGCGTTCAGTCGCCCGCCGTAGACTCGCGGCATGGTGCGTCGCGGGCTGGCCGCGTGGGTCTTCGGCTTCGCCGCGACGGCGTCCGCGCCGGCGCTCGCGCAGGCGCCGACCGCCGCCGTGACGTACGAACAGGCGCTCGCGTCGGCGCGCACCGCGGCCCCGGAGATCGCCGTGGCGCACGGCCAGGAGCGGGTCGCGGCGACCGAGGTGAACGTCGCGCGCATCTACCCGAACCCGGCGGTCAGCGTCGGCACGTCGACCCAGACGGCGCGCCTCTCCGCGGGCGTCTCGATCCCGCTCATCATCTTCGGCCAGCGCGGGGCCGCGGCCGACGCGAGTCGCGCCGAGCTCGCGACCGTGCAGGTCGAGACGCAGGCGACCTCGAACGACGTGCGCACCGCCGCGGCCAAGGCGTTCATCGACCTCTGGCTCGCCCAGCAGACCGCCGCCGCGCGCGCCGACGGCGCGGCCGTCGCCCAGCGCATCGAGGTGGCCGTGCAGTTCCTGGTCGAGAAGGGCAAGTCGCCCGAGACCGACGCGCTGCGCGTCCACGCGGAGCGGCTGCGCGCCGACGCCGACGCGCAGGCCGCCGAGGGGTTCGTCGACGTCGCCGCGAGCGAGCTCGCCCGGTGGATGGGCGTCTCCGAGGACATGCGCCTGCGCGCCCAGGGCGATCCCCCGTGGCCCGCGTCGCTCCCGACCGTCGCGGACCTCGCCGCGCGCATCGACGGCGGGCCGCTCGTACGCCGCGAGCTCGCCGACGCGAACGCCGCCGAGGCGCGCGCCCGCCGCGAGCGCGTCTTCGTGCGCCCGGCCCTCGCCGTCGATCTCGGCGTCGAAGCCTGGGACTACTCGCTGCTCGCGCCCGGCCAGCCCGGTCCGCCGCCGAACAACTACCGCGCGGGGCTCACGCTCGAGGTTCCGATCCTCAACCAGCGCGGGGCGCTCATCGACCGCGAGGAGACGGCCGCCGACGCGGCGCGCACCCGCGCCGGGGCGGAGCGCACCCGCCAGCTCGCGGCGCTGCTCGCGGCCTACCGCACGTTCGTCGCCGTCTCCGCGCGCGCCCAGGCCCTCGAGCAGGGCGTCGTCCCGGCGGCCGAGGAGGCCGCGAAGCGCACCGAGGCGTCCCACGAGCTCGGCTACGCCCCGCTCTTCGCCGTCCTCGACGCGGACAAGGCGTGGATCGACGCGAGGGTGCAGCTGCTCGAGGCGAAGGCGGCGCGGGCGGCCGCCTGGCAGGACGTCCTGCACGCCACCGGGGGCAGCGCGTGAGGCGCGGCGCGGCCGTCGCCCTGGCGCTCCTCGGCATCGCCGGGTGCACGCGCGCGCCCGCCGGCGCCGACGACAAGGCGGAGCCGCTCGAGGTGCGCTGCGTCCCGGTGCGCCGCGAGGTGGTCGACGAGACCGTCGCCCTCCGCGGGCGCGTCGAGCCTCCGCCCGGCGGCGACCTGCCGGTGGCCGCGCAGGTGCAGGGGCGTGTCGTGAGCCTGTCGGTCAAGGAAGGCCAGCACATCTCGGCGGGCGATCCGGTCGCGAACGTCGACGAGGGGCCGTCGCGCGACGCGCTCCTGCAGGCCCAGGCCGCCCTCACGCAGGCGCAGGCCATCGAGATCAACGCGAACGCGACGCTCGATCGCACCAGGGCCGTCGTGGCGCGCGGCATCGCGCCCAAGCAGGAGCTCGACGACGCGACCGCCAGGGCCGAGGCGGCGCACGCGGGCGTCGTCGCCGCGCAGGCCGGCGTCGACCTCGCGCGCCGCACCCTCGGTCGCGTGGCCGTGCGCTCGTCGTTCGCGGGCGTGGTCACGCGCATCTGGCGCGGCCCGGGCGCCCTCGTCGACGGCACCTCGGCGACGCCCATCATCGAGCTCGCCGCGTCCAGCGGCGTCGAGTTCGTCGCCGACGCGACCGACGCCGAGCTCTCCGCGATCGCCGAGGGCCAGCCGGCCCGGGGCACGCTCTCCGCGGGCGGCGAAGCGCTGCAGGGCGTGGTGCGCGCCCGCTCGACCTCGCTCGACCCCGCGACGGGCCTCGGCACCGTGCGCGTCGCCCTCACGACCACGGGCGCCGCGGTCCCTATCGGCTCGTTCGGGCGGATCGTCGTCACGACCGCCCACCGCGACGGCGTGCTCGTCATCCCCTCGGCGGCCATCCGCGGCTCGGTGGCCGACGGCGCCGAGATCGTCGAGTGCAAGGACGGCAAGGCCGCGCTGCACACGGCGAAGATCGGCTGGCGCGACGATGAGCGGGCGGAGGTGCTCGGCGGCGTCGCCGAGGGACAGCGGGTCGCGATCGACCACGTCCTCGGGCTCGACGAGGGCACGCCGATCGCGGAGGCGAAGGCGGAGGTGAAGTGAAGGCGCTCGCGCTCCTCCGCCGCCACGCGACCGTGGCGTGGCTCGCGACGGTCCTGCTCGTGGTCCTCGGCGTCTCGTCGGCCCGCGGGATGCCGAGCGGGATCTACCCGGAGGTCGAGTTCCCGCGCATCGTGGTGGTCGCGCGCACCGGCGGCGCGCCGCCCGACGTGTACCTCACGACGATCACGCGGCCGCTCGAGCAGGCGCTGACGACCGTGCTCGGCGTCCAGCGCATCCGCTCCAAGACCATCCGCGGCGCGACCGAGATCTCCCTGCAGTTCGCGCCGACGACCGACATGTGGCGCGCGCTGCAGATGGTGGAGTCGCGCGTGAACGAGTCGCGCGCCGCGCTGCCGCCCGACGCCGAGGTCATCGTCGAGAAGGTCACGACCGGCTCGTTCCCGGTCGTGACCTTCAACGTGTCGGGGGCCATCGACCCGCGCGAGCTGCGCGAGATCGCCGAGTTCGTCGTGCGCCCCGCGCTCGCCAACGTGTCGGGCGTCGGCCGCATCGAGGTCCTCGGCGGCGACGTGCGCGAGGTCGAGGTCATCTTGAATCCCGAGGCCACCGCGTCGCTGCGCCTGACGCCGGCCGACGTGGCCGACAAGCTGCGCACGGCGCTCGGCCTGACGGCGGTCGGGCGCGTCGATCGCGACCGGCAGCTCGTGACGGTGCTCGGCGACGCGCAGCCCAAGACCCTCTCCGACATCCGCGAGATGCCCGTGCTGACGACCCCCGGCGGCGGCGTCGTCGCGCTGCGCTCCATCGCCGACGTCATCGAGGGGGCCGAGGACCGCATGGTCCGCATCGGTGGCCCGCGCGGCGAGACGGTGGTGCTGAGCGTCGCGCGGCTCCCGGGGGCGAGCACGCCGGACGTGGTCGACGGCGCGATCGCCGCGACGGGGGCGCTCGCCTCCTCGCTGCCCCGGGGGGTGACGATCGAGCCCGTCTACGACCAGGCCAGCCTCGTGCGCGAGTCGATGGCGAGCGTGCGCGACGCGATCTTGCTCGGCATCGCGCTCTGCGCGGGCGTCATCGCGCTCTTCCTGCGCGACGTGCGCGCCGGGCTGCTGGCGGCCCTCTCGGTCCCCGTGACGCTCGCGATCAGCTTCGTCGCCATGCGCGTCGCCGGCCAGACGCTGAACCTGATGTCGCTCGGCGGGATGGCCGTCGCGATCGGCCTCGTGGTCGACGACGCGATCGTCATGGTCGAGGCGATCGCTCGCCATCGCGACCAGGGCGCGGACGCGGCGACCGCGGCGACGCTCGGGACCGTCGAGCTCGCGCCGGCCGTCATCGGCACGACGCTCACGACGGTGGTCGTGTTCATCCCGCTCGCGTTCCTGAGCGGCATCGTCGGCGACTTCTTCCGGGCGCTCGCCTTCACGGTGACCGTGGCCGTGGTGATCTCGCTGGTCGTCGCGCTGACGCTCGTCCCCCTGGCGGCGGGCCTCGGTATGTCGAAGCACGCGAAGGCCACCGAGCGCGGCCCCATGGTGCGCGTCTACGATCGCGCCGTGCGCGCCTTCCTCGGCCACCCGCTGGTCGCGGGGCTCGCGTTCGTCGCGCTCGTCGCGGGCGGCGCGCTGGTCGCGCCCCGGGTCGGGCGCGGCTTCCTCCCGACCATGGACGAGGGGGCGTTCGTCCTCGACTACTTCCTGCCGGCCGGCACGTCGCTGGCGACCACCGAGTCGTTCGCGCGGCGCCTCGAGGCCGAGCTCGCGAAGACCCCGGAGGTCAAGACCTTCTCGCGCCGCACCGGCGCGGAGCTCGGGCCCGCCGCCGCGACCGAGCTCAATCGCGGCGACGTCATGGTGCGCCTCGCGCCCCCGGGCGAGCGCGCGCGCTCCTCCGACGAGGTCATCGCGGATCTGCGCGCGCGCCTCGAGGACGCGCTGCCCGAGGTCCGCATCGAGTTCGTCCAGGTGCTGCAGGACGTGCTCAACGATCTGTCGGGGAGCCCGCGGCCCGTGGAGGTGAAGCTGTTCGGACCGGACTACGACAAGCTCCACGAGATCGGCGACGCCCTGGCGGGCCGGCTCAAGGACGTGTCCGGGCTCGTCGATCTCTACGACGGTCACGAGCGCGACGCCCCCGAGCTGCGCTTCGTTGCCCGGCGCGACGCCGTCGCGCGCTTCGGGACGACCCCCGACGACCTGAGCACGCAGCTGACGACGGCGCTGCGCGGCGCGATCGTCGGTCAGGTGCGGCGCTTCGACCGGCTGATCGGCGTGCGCGTCCGCTACCCCAACCCCGTCCGCTTCGACGCCGACCACGTGCTCGATCTGCCTTTCGTGGCGCAGGCGCGCGCCACGACCTTCCGCGCCGTCAGCGACATCGACTCGACGGCCTCGACGTCGATGCTGCTGCACGAGGCGCTCCAGCCGATGGTGGACATCACGGGCGACCACGAGGGCCGCGACCTCGGCGCGGTCGCCGACGACGTCGAGCGGCTCGTCACGGCGACGCCGCTGCCCGCGGGGTACCGGATCGTGCTCGGCGGGCAGATCGAGGGCGAGCGCGCCACCGTCCGCCAGCTCTCGGTCGTCGCGGGGGCGGCGGTGCTGCTGGTGCTCACGGTGCTCGCGGGACAGTTCAAGCGCCTGCGCCTCGCCGCGCTCGTCCTGAGCTCGATCCCGATCGCGATCGTGGGGGCGATCGTCGCGCTCATCGTCACCGGGACGCCGCTCAACGCGTCGTCGCTCATGGGGTGCGTGCTGCTCGTCGGGCTGGTCGTGAAAAACGGCGTGTTGCTGCTCGAGGAGGCCGAGAAGCAGTTCGACCGCGGTGCCTCGCCCGTCGAGGCGGTGGCGCTGGCGAGCGAGCGGCGCCTGCGGCCGGTGGTGATGACGACGCTCGCGACGCTCGCGGGGCTCTTCCCGCTCGCGCTCGGAATCGGCTCGGGGGCGGAGCTGCAGCGGCCGCTGGCGATCACCGTCATCGGGGGGCTGGCCACGGCGACGGTCGCGACGCTGGGGCTCTTGCCGCCGTTCGCGGCGCTGGCGCTGCGGGGGGCGAAGCGGCGGGAGGAGCTGCCCGCGTGAGCGGCGATCGCGCTCGACCAGGTGCCGGCGCCGGTGCGGGCCGCGTTCGCGGCTCGCTACCCGGGCGCCAGCGCGCGGCGCGCGGAGAGGCCGGCGCGCCCCGGGCGCGGGACGACGTACGAGCTGGCCTTCACGGTGGACGGGAAGGGCAGGGAGGCGACGTTCGCGGAGGACGGGGGGTTCGTGGGGGAGGAGCAGGCGCGGGGCCCTACGGGATCCGCGCGCACCCCGGCGCCCACACGGGCTCTGCGGCCGTGACGGTGCCGCCGTCGCCGGTGAGGCCCTGCGTCACGTTCACGGGCGTCCCGCCGCTCGCGGGGATGACCCACACGTCGCTGCCGGAGCCGTACGCGAGGAGCCCCGTCGGGCCCCACGCGGGATCGTTCGCGCCGTTGAACGCGGACGACTCGGTGACCTGCGTCAGCACCTGGCCGCGGCTGCAGGGCGCCGGCAGCGACGCGTAGTCGTAGACGACGAGGGCCATCGCCGAGGCCTGGTCGCACAGGACACCCGCCGCGATCTGCGTGTAGTCGGGCGAGAACGCGACGTTGGGGTAGAGCAGCGTCGCGCTCGTCGACACGAGCGTCCTTCCGCCGGTCCCGTCGAGCCCGATGGCGCCGAACGCGCCTCCCGTCGCGTAGACGACCGTGCGCGAGTCGGCCGCGAACGTGGGGTGGCCGTACCCCGCGCCGTCGCCGTTGGGGCCTGCGAGCAGCGCGTGGTCGTTGGTCCCGTCGAAGCCGACGGCGCGCAGCGTGTAGTCGCTGACGTAGGCGACGTTCTGCCCGTCGGGCGACAGGGCCGAGTACGTGAGGCCCGTGGTCGTCACGACGAGCTGCTCGGTGCGGCTCGCGAGATCGTACGCGTAGAGCGCGCTGTCGGGGCCGCCGCCTGCGGCCCCGCCGTCGCCGTACGTCGTGGCGTACAGCAGCTTGGTCCCCGAGGGCGACACCGACGGGAAGTACGCCGGCGCGTGCGGCAGGTGCACCGCGTGGCCCCCGGTCCCGTCGGCGCGCATCGCGTAGAGGCTCGCGGTGCCACCGCCCTGCAGGCCGCGCGCGTCCAGGACGAGCCACGGGTCGTCGCGCTGCGGGCAGTTCGCGTCGAGGCCGGGGACGGGGAGCCCGGTGCGGCTCCCGCACGCCGCCGCGAGGGGCACGAGAAGCAGGAGTCGTGCGACGCTGGTGCTCATGGGCGGCGTGAGGTCCCGGCGGTCGGAGGTCGGCCACGCCGTGGAGGGGCTCGTGGTCCTCGTTGTAGCGCGCAAGGCGCCGGGACGGGGGAGCGCTCGCGAGGTCGGCTGGGCGGGGCCCTCGGGAGTGTCGGTTGGCGGGGGGCTGGGCTAGAGGTCGGCGCGTGAGCCCCGAAGAGCAAGACAAGGTGGTGGCGCGGATCGAGGCGCAGGCTCTCGAGGAGCGGATCGCGGCCCGGCTCAAGGCGAATCACCGGCGCAACCTCGAACAGATCCTCGGCAAGGGGCCAAGAGGCGCGGCCGCACCAGCGAGGTGCGCGTCCTCGAGGCGCTCGCCCTGCCGACCCGCCCTCCCTGGATGCACTCCGTCCGCAGGGCCACCGAGGCGGAGGACCACGCCGGCCTCGACGTCGTCGTGGAGTCCGACGTCGGAACGCTCTTCGTCCAGGTCAAGAGCTCCCGCGGCGACACATCTCGACCCCGAGCCCCCTGCGCTATCGTCCATGGCGGGCATGGACCTCGCCACACTGGAAGCCCTGAAGCGCGGACACCCCGGCTGGCGCCTGCTTGCGGCCGATCACGCGCCGATGATCGTGGGGTTCCTGCACGCGGCCTTCCTCCTGCCGAACGAGCGAGCCATGCCGCAGCAAGCCCTCGCGGCGCGCCTCGACGACTGGCTCCATCGGCTCCGCGAGCGCGGGGGCGTAGACGCCTATCCGCGTTCCGCGGCCCAGTACCTCGACACGTGGGCCGACGACGCGCACGGCTGGCTGCGCAAGTACTACCCACCGGACGGCGACGAGCCGTGGTTCGATCTCACGTCGTCGACCGAGAAGGCGATCGACTGGCTGGCGAGCCTCAAGCCGCGGCAGTTCGTGGGGACCGAGTCGCGGCTGAGGACCGTGTTCGACCTACTGCGACAGATGGCGGAGGGCACGGAGCTCGATCCCTCCACGCGCATCGCCGAGCTCGAGAAGCGGCGCGACGAAATCGACGCCGAGATCCGTGACATCCGCGACGGCAACGTCAGCGTCATGGACCCTGCCCAGGTCAGGGATCGCTTCCAGCAGATGGCATCGACGGCACGCGGTCTGCTCTCCGACTTCCGCGAGGTCGAGCAAAACTTCCGGGATCTCGATCGCGCCGTGCGCGAGCGCATCGCAACGTGGGAGGGGTCGAAGGGGGCGCTCCTGGACGCGATCTTCGGCGAGCGCGACGCGATCCGCGACTCCGATCAGGGCGCGAGCTTTCGTGCGTTCTGGGATCTGCTGATGTCGCCCGAGCGACAAGACGAGCTCTCGCGGTTGCTCGGCAAGGTCTTCGCGCTGCCGGCCGTCCATGAGCTCGAGTCGGACAGGCGCCTTTTGCGCGTTCATTACGACTGGCTCGAGGCCGGCGATGTCGCGCAGCGCACGGTCGCCCGTGTCTCGGCCCAGCTTCGCCGCTACCTCGACGATCAGGCGTGGCTTGAGAATCGCCGCATCATGCAGATCATCCGGCAGATCGAGCACCACGCCATCGCTCTTCGCAACGAGCCGTTGGAGGGCTTCGGCGCCGAGCTCGACGACCCGGCGCCCACGGTCGACTTGCCGTTCGAGCGCCCTCTCTTCAAGCCGCCGCACAAGCCCTATCTCGACGCGCAAGTGGTGACCCATGGCGAAGAGGACATCCCGGCGGATGCGCTCTTCGACCAGGTCCACGTCGACAAGGCGGAGCTTCGCTCGCGCATTCGCGCGATGCTGAGCACGCGCGCGCAGGTGTCACTCGCCGACGTCGTCGCGGCTCATCCGCTCGAGCACGGCGTCGCGGAGCTCGTGGCGTACATGGGCCTCGCCTCCGACGACTCGAGGGCGCTCATCGACGACGACCGGAAGCAGACCTTCCGGTGGCACGATGCGGTGCGTGGCGCCCGTCAGGCGACGCTTCCGCTCGTCGTTTTCACGCGGTGAGGAGCAGCAATGAGCGCGCTCGACCAGCCGGCGACTCTCTCCACCATCCTCGTCACCTTGATGAAGGGGGTCACGTACCGCGACAGCGATCCGGCGCAGTGGCAGGCGCTCGTCGCGCTGTCGGCTCGCGTGCGGGAGTACGTGGTCGTCCTGGGGCTCGACCTCGTGCTCGACGAGGCGGAGGGCTACGCGTACCTGAGGCAGCGCCCGGCGGTGGAGGGGGAGCCCGAGCTGCCGCGCCTCGTGGTCCGGCGGCCGCTCGGTTACCAGGCGAGCCTGCTCGTCGCCTTGCTCCGCAAGAAGCTCGCGGAGTTCGACGCGCGGAGCGGCGACACGCGCCTCGTGCTGCGGCGCGACGAGATCGTGGACCTTCTGCGGATCTTCCTGCCCGACACCGCGAACGAGGCGCGCCTCCTCGATCGCGTCGAGACGCACATCAACAAGCTCGTCGAGCTCGGGTTCCTGCGACGGTTGCGCGGTCGCGACGACGAGCTCGAAGTGCAGCGGATCCTGAAGGCGTTCGTCGACGCGCAATGGCTCGGCGAGATCGAGGAGCGCCTCGCGGAGTACCGGGCACACGCCGCGCGCGCGGACGAGCCGTCGTGAGCCGCGCCGGTTTCCGGCTCGACCGGCTCGAAATCCTCAACTGGGGCACGTTCGGCGGCGCCGTATGGAGGCTCGACGCCCGGTGCGAAAACACGCTGCTCACCGGCGACATCGGGTCGGGCAAGTCGACCCTCGTGGACGCGATCACGACGTTGCTCGTCCCGCCGCAGAAGCTCGCGTACAACAAGGCCGCCGGCGCCGACGTCCGGGAGCGCACGCTCCGCTCCTACGTCCTCGGCTACTACAAGTCCGAGCGTGGGGAGCCGGGCGCGAGCGCGCGCGCGGTACCGCTCCGCGATCGAAATTCGTACTCGGTCGTCCTCGCTCGTTTCGTCAACGAGGGCTTCGCGCAGGTCGTGACGATTGCGCAGGTCTTCTGGCTGAAGGAGCTCGAGGGGCAGCCCGAGCGCCTCTACGTCGTCGCCGACGAGGCCCTCACGATCGCCCAGCACTTCGCCGGCTTCGGTCACGACGTCAGCGCGCTCAGGAAGCGCCTGCGCAAGGCGGGCTACGAAGTCGAGGACGCCTTCCCGAGGTACGGCGCGGCGTTTCGGCGTCGCTTCGGAGTGGACCATGAGCAGGCCCTCGAGCTCTTCCATCAGACGGTGTCGATGAAGTCCGTCGGCAACCTCACCGACTTCGTCCGCCAGCACATGCTGGAGCCGTTTCCGGTCGAACCACGCATCGCGGCGCTCATCGACCATTTCAACGACCTGAACCGCGCCCACGAAGCCGTACTCAAGGCGAGGGCTCAAGTGGAGCGGCTCGTTCCGCTCGTTGCCGACTGCGAACGGCACTCGGCTCTCGTTGCGGAGGTCGACGCGTTGCGGATCTGCCGCGAGGGCCTGCGGCCATGGTTCGCACGGCACAAGGGCGAGCTCGTCGAGCGTCGACTCGAGACGCTGACCGTGGAGCTGTCGGGCCTCGAGCAGCGCCTCGTGTCGCTCGCGGAGAGCCGCGGCAGGCGCCAGGCCGAGCGCGACGACGTCAAGCGCGCCATCGCGGCCAACGGGGGCGACCGGATCGCGAGCATCGAGGCGGAGCTCGTGCGCCTTCGCGTCGACGTGGGCGAGCGCCAGCGGCGCGCAGAGCGTTACTCCGATCTCGCGCGCCTCGCGGGCCTGCCTGCGGCCGTCGACGCGGAGACCTTCGCAGCGAACCGGCAAGCCGTCGCCGCCGCGCGGGAGAAGGCCGAGTCGGAACGTGCCCTCGCGCAGAATGCGCTGTCGGACGCGAAGGTGGAGTTGCGCGATCTGAGGAACAGGCACGACGAGGTCTCGACGGAGGTGGCTTCGTTGCGTCAGCGACGATCGAACATCCCAGCGCGCATGCTCGCGGTCCGCGAGAACCTGTGCCGTGTTTTGGGCGTGGACGACGCGGAGCTGCCGTTCGCGGGGGAGCTCCTTCAGGCGCAAGACGACGCGACGGCGTGGGAGGGAGCGATCGAACGCCTTCTTCACGGCTTCGGGATCTCGCTCCTCGTGCCGGACGCGCACTACGCGGACGTGGCCCTGTGGGTCGATCGCACGCACCTCGGCGAACGGTTCGTGTACTACCGGGTGCGCCCGCAGCGCGCACCCGACCTGTCGGGGTTGCACCCCGATTCGCTCGTTCATCGGATCGCCGTCCGCCCCGGTTCGCAGTTCTGGAGCTGGCTCGAGGCGGAGCTCGTGCGCCGCTTCGACTACGCCTGCTGTGAGACGCTCGACCAATTCCGGCGTGAGACGCGCGCCATCACGCGGTCTGGACAGACGAAAGGCGGCGGCGAGCGGCACGAGAAGGACGATCGCCACCGGCTCGACGACCGCTCGCGCTACGTGCTCGGCTGGACGAACGACGCCAAGATCGCCGTCCTCGAGAAGCAGGCGCGCGATCTCGAAGCGCGGCTCCAGGGGCTCGCCGATCGCTTCGCGGCGCTCCAGAGCGACGAGAACGCGCTCGTCGAGCGCATCGGCCAGCTCGCCCAATTCGGCGCGTTCGACGGGTTCCGCGAGATCGACTGGCGGCCGCTCGCGGCGACGATCGACGATCTGGACGCCGAGCACGCCAGGCTCGAGGTGGAGTCGGACGTGCTGGCCGTCCTCAACGCGAAGCTCGCGACGGTCGAGGCCAGCCTGGCCGGCATCGACGCGGCGCGCGGCGAGGTCAACACCGCGGTCGGCAAGGTCCGCGAGAAGCTCGACCACGCGGCGCGACTGCGTGGCGACTGCGCCGAGGCCGTGGCCGCAGGGCAGGGCGCGCTCGAACGAGCCGGCGAGCGGATGGATGCCCTCGTCCGCGACACCCTCGGGCCGCAGGTGCTCACCGTCGAGTCGTGCGACAACCGCGAGAAGGACGTGCGAGATGCCGTGCAGGGGCGCATCGACGTCGAGGACCACAAGGTCAAGCGCCTCGCGGAGAGGGTCGTCCAGGCGATGCAAGCGTATCGCGACGCGTACCCGCTCGACACGCGCGAAGCCGACGCGAACGTGGCGGCCGCCGGTGAGTACGCCGGGATGCTCGAGCGGCTTCGCGGCGACGATCTGCCCAGGTTCGAGGCTCGCTTCAAGGACCTCCTCAACGAGAACACGATCCGCGAGGTCGCGAGCTTCCAGTCCCAGTTGAACCGCGAGCGCGAAGACATCCGGGAGCGCATCGACACGATCAACCGGTCGCTCGTCGACATCGACTACAACCCCGGCCGCTACATCGTGCTCGAGCCGGATCCGACCACGGACGTCGAGATCCGCGAGTTCCAGCAGGATCTCCGGGCCTGCACCGAAGGCGCGCTGACCGGATCCGAGGAGGACGCGTACTCGGAGGCGAAGTTTCTCCAGGTCAAGCGCATCATCGAGCGCTTTCGCGGGCGCGAGGGAACCGGCGAGATCGACGCGCGGTGGACCCGCAAGGTGACCGACGTGCGGCACTGGTTCACGTTCTCGGCGTCGGAGCGCTGGCGCGAGGACGGCCGTGAGCACGAGCACTACACCGACTCGGGCGGCAAGTCCGGAGGCCAGAAGGAGAAGCTCGCCTATACCGTGCTCGCCGCGAGCCTCGCGTACCAGTTCGGGCTCGAGTGGGGGGCGGAGCGATCGCGATCGCTGCGATTCGTCGTGATCGACGAGGCGTTCGGTCGCGGCTCGGACGAGTCCACGCGCTACGGGCTCGAGCTCTTCGAGCGCCTGAACCTTCAGCTGCTCGTCGTCACTCCGCTGCAGAAGATTCACGTCATCGAGCCACACGTCGCGAGCGTCGGGTTCGTGCACAACGACGACGGCAAGCGGTCGGTCCTGCGGAACTTGACCATCGAGGAGTACCGCGCGGAGCGCGCGGCACGCAGCGCGTGACCCTGCCGGTGGCCTGGTCGACGCCCGAGGACATCGATGCGCAGGTGCGGCGCCTCTGGGAGCGCGGCCGGTTGCTCGTTGCGCCGAGCGATGGCGGGTGCGCGTTTCCTCTGTCGCTCCGGCTGCGCCGTCCGGACAGCCGGGCGATGTCCGACCGATTCGACGAGGTCCGCCGCTGGATCCGCGACCTGGAGGGCGGGAGCAAGGCGCGTCGTGGGTTCGGCTACGCGATCGCGTGGACCGAGATCGACCACCGGCAGCTCGGGCGCAACCGCGTTCCGGCCGGCGCATCGGTGCCGACGCGCGCAGACGCCCTACGGCTCGTCGGCAAGCAGCGGCAGGCGGACGAGTACGCGCGGCTCGCCGCGGCGACCGTTGCCACGTTCCCCGAGCTGTCACCGTGGCTCGCGAAGAAGGCGATGACCGTGCTCGAGCACGCCGACGACTGGGACAGGATCCTCGCGGCTCTCGCGTGGTTCCGCGAGCACCCGCGGCCCGGACTGTACCTGCGCCAGGTCGACGTCGCGGGCGTCGACACGAAGTTCATCGAGACGCGCGCGGGCCTGCTCATCGAGTTGCTCGACCGCGTGCTGCCATCGGAGGCCGTCGACCTGTCCGCGGGGCGCCGCTTCGAGGCGCGCTACGGGCTTCTCTCGAAGCCACCCTCGGTGCGGTTCCGCGTCCTCGACCCGCGGCACCGCATCGGGGGCCTCTCGGACCTCGCGGTCCCGGCCCACGAGCTGGCGAGGCTGGAGACCGCCATTCGCCGCGTCTTCATCACCGAGAACGAGATCAACGGCCTCTCGTTCCCCGAGGTCCCAGGCTCGCTCGTCATCTTCGGCCTCGGCTACGGGCTCGACAGACTCGCCGAGGTGCCCTGGCTCCGAAGGACCGAAATCCACTACTGGGGTGACATCGACACGCACGGGTTCGCGATTCTCGATCGGCTGCGGGCGACCTTTCCCGCCGCGGCCTCGTTGCTCATGGACCACGAGACGCTGATGCAGCATCGCGCCCTGTGGGGCCGAGAAGAGACGCCTCACGCCGGGCCGCTCGAGCGATTGACCTCGCACGAGTGGGACATATATCGGGCCCTCGCCGACCACAGGCACGGCGACCACGTTCGGCTCGAGCAGGAGAGGATCGGGTTCCGATGGGTGACGCGGGCGATCGAGGCGGTCGGATGAGGGCGGCGATGATGACGCGTCCGGAGCCGGTCGTCGCTGGATCGGCCGCGACCCCGCCCCGCGGGGCGGCGACGAAGAGACCGCGCCCCCAGGGCTACGGCCGCGCCGATCCAGGCGCCTCCCTCCCCCGTCGCTTGTCGGTTTGTGACTACGCAGCCATTCGCGCTACACAGGCTGCGCTCAGGGACGCCGAAGATCTCGATCTCGTACGCTCCGGCAGCACGGCTCGGGCGGATCGAGGTCGCGTGCGTCGGGGACGCGGTCGCGTCGAGCCAGGACGTCGTTTCGACGCTCCGTCGCGGGTCCGCGTCGCGGCGTCACGGGGTCTCGTGGCGCCGTCTCGGGTTCGTGCTGCGGCGTCACGCGGTTTCGTCGCTCCGTCAGGGGTCCGCATCGCGGCGTCACGGGGTCTGGACGCTCCGGCGTGGGTCCTCGTTCCTGCGTCCCTCGGTGTCGACGCTCCGTCACGGGCTCTCGTCGCTGCGCCACGAGGTTTCGTCGGCCGGGGACGGCCCCGCTCCGCTGCGTCCCGCGATCCCGCCGCTCGGAAGCTCGATCTCGACGCTCGGAAGCTCGATCCCGCCGCTCGGAAGCTCGATCCCGACGCACGAGACCGCGAGACGGACGCTCGGGATCGCGCGTCGCCCGCTCGGGACCATGGCTCGGACGCGAGACCTCGCGAGACGGCGCGTCGGTGTCGCGATCCCGTCGAACGAGAGCGCCTCCTCGTCGCTCGACAAGGCCGTCCCGTCGCTCGACCTCGAGCTCCCTCCGCTCCGTTCTGCGATCCCGTCGCTCGGAAGGTCGATCCCGACGCACGAGACCGCGAGACGGACGCTCGAAATCGCGCGTCGCCCGCTCGGGACCATGGCTCGGACGCAAGACCTCGCGGGACGGCGCGTCGGTGTGGCGATCCCGGGAAACGAAGACGCCCCTTCGTCCCTCGAGAAGGCGATCCCGTCCCGCGATCCCGAGCTCCCTCCGCTCCGTCCCGCGATCCCGTCGCTCGGAAGCTCGGTCCCGCCCCAGGAGACCGCGGGACGCACGCGCGGGATCATGGTTCGGACCCGAGGTCTCGCGAGACGGTTCGTGGCTGCGGCGCATCCATCGAACGAGAACGCGTCCCCGTCGGCAGAGAACGCGCGGCGCAGCGTCGAGGACGCGGGCCCGTCCTTCGGGGACCCGAGTCGGCGGCACGTGATCGGCGCACGCACGCGAGCGAGCGCGATCCGCCGGCGAGGCCTCGGGACCTCGGCGCTCGCGATTGCGAGGCCGTGCGTCGATGACGCGAGACGGCCGCTCGAGCTCGAGCCACGGACGCGGGCGGCGGTCTCGTGAGCGACAGGGAACCCGCGCCGGTCGAGAGAGGCCACGAGAGGGGCGCGCGGGATCGCGACTCCTCCGCGCAGCGGCGCGGCCCCGTCTCCGAGGCGCGCGTCCGCAGACCGTCCTCACCCTGACGTTCGAGACGCCCGAGGCCGCGCAGGCGTCTCGCGAGGCAGCCTCGGCGCGAGCCAGTCGGCGCTCCACACGTCGTGGCGCTACAGTCCTCCCCCCGCCCCATGGCCCAGCCCCACATGGTCGTCATCCCGTTCGGCGTGCCCGAAGAGGGGCGCGGGCTCGGGCTGGGCCTGGCGGCGATCGTCCACGCGTTCGCGCGCGTGGACGGTCAGGGGGTGGCGATCGCGCAGCTGCACGGGCGCAAGAAGGACGAGCCGGCCGACGCGAAGCTTACGCCGGTCGAGGCGTTCGTCCCGCCGGGCGCGTGGAGCGATCTGGCCAGGCGCGGCGACGCGCCGGAGCTCGTGGAGGTCGTGCTCACCGGGGCGCTCGAGCCGCCGGTCGCGGGCGTCGGGACCATCCAGCTCCTGGCGTTCGATCCCCGCAGCGCGACGACGCGCGCGCGCGTGGAGGCGCCGCTCGACGCGGCGCGGGCGGGGGCGTCGCTCGTGGGCGCGCTCGAGCAGCTCTGGGCGACGCTCGGCGGCGAGCTCGGTGCGCTGGGTGGCCTGCGCGAGCTCGAGTGGGAGTCGCTCGAGAGCGTGCTGCGCGCCGAGCGGTGCGCGCTGCACGATCCGCTCCGGGGCGGCCCGCACGACCGGCTCGCCGCGTTCCTGCACCTGGGGCGCGCGATCGGCGACGCCCCCGAGGCGCGCTACCCGGTCGAGCGCCTCGCGGCGCTGGCGCTCGAGACGGCCGGCGGGCCCGATCTCGATCCGAAGCTCGCCGCGTCGGCGGCGCGGGCGATCGAGCGGGCCGCCGAGGACGCGCCCGGCCACGTGGAGCTCGTCGAGGCGCGCGCGGCGCTGCTCCTGCGGACCGGCCAGGCGACGCAGGCCGAGCGCGAGCTCACGGCGGCGCTCGCGACGCACCCCCGGCGCCCGCGCCTGCACGTGCTCCTGTCGCAGTCGCTGCGCGGGCAGGGGAGGTTCGACGCCGCGCTCTCCGCCGTGTTCACGGGGCAGGCCGAGGCCGGCTCCGATCTGGGCCTCGAGACCGAGCGGGGCGCCGTGCTCGCGGCGCGCGGGGATCTCGAGGGCGCCAAGGCCGCGTGGCGCGCGGCGCTCGCGCTCGATCCGGTCCACCCGGCGCCCTTCGTCGCGCTGGGGGCGCTCGCGCTCAGGACGTCCGACGCGGCGACCGCGCAGGTCCTGGTCGACGCGGCGCTCGACGCGCGCGCGGTGAGCCACGAGGTCCTGCGCCGCGCGGTGCACCTGTCGCTCGCGACCGAGGTCGAGGGCCTCGCGCGGGCCTCGCGCGTCGCGCGCCTGTGCTCGCGCGTGCTCGAGATGGTGCCCGGCGATCACTGGGCGTCGCTGGCGCTCGCGCGGTCGCAGGCGGCCCTCGGCGACGTGGCCTCGGCGCGCGCGCGCCTCGCGGAGATCGAGCGCGCGGCGCCCGAGTCGGCCCCCGCGGCGGAGGCGTCGGCGGCGCTCGTGCTGCTCGCCGATCCGGAGCTCGAGGCGCAGCTGCGCAGCG
>JAJYCT010000452.1 GCA_021778125.1 Myxococcales bacterium | reverse complement strand
GCCGGTCTCGGCCTGCTGCGCAGCGACGCCGAGCTCGGCGAGCTGATCGCCCGCGCGCAGTGGATGCCGCACTTCTACTCCTACCGCCCCGGCGTGCCGCGCGGCTAGCTCGTGCACGCTCCGAGCCGGCGGCCGGAGGTCCGGCGCCTCGCTTGACCTGGGCAGGGTCAGGATCGTCCCGCCCGATCACGACCCCCGACGCTCCTACCGGGGCAACGCGGCGCAGCCGGCGTCGCGGTCAACGCCCTCCTCGCTCGAGCGTCTATCCATCCGAGGACGCGCACGACAGCGGCCGTGTGAAGCAGGCGGGAGTTCCCTCGGGTTGCGGGGTCGCGAGAGGAGGAGGGATGCGCACGTCAAGGAGCGCCCTGCGCTGGCCGGCGAGGGCGGTTGCACTCGGGCTCGCCTTCTGGCTGTTGCCCTGCTCGAGCGTCAGGGCGGCAAGCCAGGACCCGTCCTCACCAGCGGCCGCGGGCTCGGCGTGGCGCTTCGCGGTGGTGGGCGACACGCACGTCCCCACGGGTGGCCTGGCCGCGGAGCTGGCGGCCGCGATGGCGGCGGACGGGGTCGAGCTCGTCCTCTTCCCCGGCGACATCGTGCAGGCCGGGCTCAGGGTCTCCGGCTCCGAGCTGCGCGCCGAGCTCTCCGCGTGGAAGGACGCCGTGGCCACGCTCGCCGCGGCGGGGATCGGCGTCTTCCCGGTGCGGGGCAACCACGAGGCCGACGCGCCGGACATCCTCGCCGCCTGGGGCGAGGCGTTCTCGGGCCAGTGGGCGGTGCCGGCGGACGGGCCGGCGGGGGAGGAGGGCCTCACCTACTCGTTCACGCACAGGAACGCCCTCTTCGTCGGCCTCGACGACTACGCGTCGCCGCACCGCGTCAACCAGGCGTGGCTCGACGCGCAGCTGGCCTCGCGCTGCGGTCTCCCGCACCGCTTCGTCTTCGGCCACGAGCCGGCGTTCAAGGTGTTCCACACCGACTGCCTTGACGACGACCCGGCCGCGCGCGACGCTTTCTGGCGCAGCCTCGCCGCCGCGGGCGCGGAGGTCTACTTCTGCGGCCACGACCACTTCTTCGACGCGGCGCGCATCGTGGACGGCGGCGCGGGCGCGGCAACGGGGCTCGTCCAGCTCGTCGTCGGCACCGGCGGCGGAGGGCTCTTCGACCGCCACGCGTACGACGGAGCGAACTCGGCGTTCCTCCCGGAGGCCCTCGCCCACCTCGAGGCCAACGGCTACCTCCTCGTCGAGGTCTCCGGGCCGGGCGAGGACGACCTCGGCGTGACCCTCACCTTCAAGCAGCGCATCCCCGGCAGCGGGGGCGCTGCCGCCGTCTACGTCCCGGCCTACACCGATCGCATCTTCGCGGGCGGCGCGTCGGTCCCTGCGGCGAGCTACCCGGTCGAGGACACGGGCCAGGTCCAGTGCTACGACGACGCGACGGCGGTCGCGTGCCCGTCCCCGGGCGAGGCGTTCTCCGGGCAGGACGCCCAACACGAGGGCAGGACGCCGAGCTTCGCGGTGAGCGCCGACGGCCTGACCGTGCACGACGACGTCACCGGCCTGACCTGGCAGAAGAGCCCGGACAGCAACGGCGACGGCTTCTTCGACTCCTCCGACAAGCTCACGTATCCGGAGGCGCTGGCCCGCCCCGCCGCCCTCAACGTCGCGAGGTTCGGCGGCTTCGACGACTGGCGCGTGCCCACCGTCAAGGAGCTGTACTCGCTCATCGACTTCCGCGGCACCGACCCGATGGTGACCGGGACCGACACCTCCGGGCTGACGCCGTTCATCGACCGGAGCGCCTTCGACTTCGTCTACGGCGACCCGGGGGCGGGGGAGCGGATCATCGACGCCCAGTACTGGTCGGCCACGACCTACGTGAGCACCACCATGGCCGGCACCGCCACCGAGTTCGGCGTCAACTTCGCCGACGGGCGGATCAAGGGCTACCCGCGCGACACGGGGCCGGGAGGCACGGCCAACCGGCAGTTCCTCCGCTGCGTCCGCGGCAACCCGGACTACGGCGTGAACGCCTTCGCGGACAACGGCGACGGCACCGTCACCGACGCGGCGACCGGCTTGATGTGGGCGCAGCAGGACAGCGGCGCGGCGATGGACTGGCAGGAGGCCCTGGCGTGGGTCGCGGAGAAGAACGCGGAGAGCTACCTGGGTCACGCCGACTGGCGCCTCCCCGACGCCAAGGAGCTGCAGAGCATCGTCGACTACACGCGCTCCCCGGACACCTCGGGCTTGGCGCCGATCGACCCGACCCTGTCCTGCACGCGCATCACCAACGAGGGTGGGGCCGCGGACTACCCGTGGTACTGGGCGAGCACCACGCACCTCTCCTCCACCGGCTCCGCGGCGGAAGGCGTGTACGTGGCCTTCGGCCGGGCGCTGGGGTGGATGCGGCTGCAGGGCGCGGCCTGCTACACGCTCCTCGACGTCCACGGCGCGGGCGCGCAGCGCAGCGACCCGAAGAGCGGCAGCTCGGCGAGCTACACGCTTGGGACCTCGTGCACGGGCGGGCCGGCGTACGGCCGCGGCCCGCAGGGCGACGTGGTCAGGGTCGCGAACTTCGTGCGCCTCGTGCGGGATTCCGGAGCCGTCTCTCCGCCTGCCTCCGGGAGTCATCGCGTCCGCCGTCGGATCCCACGGGTGTAGCGGCCGTCGCGTCCGCTGCGTCAACCGAGGGCGGCTCACACCGGACCGTGCCCGCGCCTCGGCTCATTGCTGCCGTCGCTCGGAAGGGAGACGAAGTTGAAGCACGGAAGTCCATTCCATCACGTCGAGGTCACGAAGAACGCCGAGGGCAAGACCGAGGAGCACAAGGGGCGCTGGACCGACATCCTGACGAAACAGCGCGGTGGACTGGCGAGGACAGTGGGCCTCGGGCTACGGACGAGATCGCGTCGTCGTCCCGCCCGCGGCGGGCCTCCTTCGCGATGACGGCGATTCCACCCACGGCGGGCTCCTCACGACGTCGGGAGCGCCCCCGTCAACGACGGCGCATTCCCGTGAGGCGCGCCATCGGGGCCCGCGTGGCCCGTCGGGGCGCTCCGGCCGGCGCGCTGAAGCTGCGGCCTACGAGGCGCGCGCGTTCAGGCGGTGCGCGATCGCGGTCACGAGACGGCGCGGCCCGAGCCGCACCGACTGCACGAGCGCGCGGTTGAGCAGCCCCGGGACCACGACCCGCGTCCCGCGCCGCATCGCGCGCCAACCGGCGCGCGCCACCGCCACGCTCGACTGCATCACCGGCAGCCCGCTCGCGATCCGCACGCCCTCCATCCCGGCCCGGCGCTGGAAGTCTGATCGCGTCGGCCCCGGGCACAGCACCGTGACGGTCACTCCGGTGCCGGCGAGCTCCGCGGCGAGCGCCTCCGAGAACGAGAGCACGTACGCCTTGGCGGCGTAGTACGTCGCCATCAGTGGCCCGGGCTGAAAGGCGGCGGTCGAGGCGACGTTGAGCACGCCCCCGCCCCCGCGGCGCACCATCCCCGGCAGGAGCAGGCGCGTCAGATGTGTGAGCGCCAGGATGTCCACCTGCAGCGTGCGCAACTCGCCCTCGGGGTCGAGCTCGTCGAAGCGACCCCAGGTGCCGACGCCGGCGTTGTTGACGAGCGCGTCGACGCGCACCCCCGCCGCGTCGAGCTCGGCGACGATCTTCGCCGGCGCGGCCGGGTCCGCGAGGTCCGCGACCAGCACGCGCGCCGCGACGCCGCGCGCCGCGCGCAGCTCCTCGGCGAGCCGCTCGAGCGCCTCGCGGTTGCGCGCCACCAGCACCAGGTCGAACCCGTCCGCCGCCGCCGCCCGCGCCAGCTCGAGCCCGATCCCGCTCGAGGCGCCGGTGACCATCGCGGTCGGCCGCACGTTGCCGGAACCGTCCATCCCGCCTCCGCAGGAGCCGTCGGCACTGTTGTGCCACCGCGGCTCACGACCCACAAACCCCGCCCGGGCGCGCCCGCATTCCGGGCCGCGCGGCGCCGGCACCGCTCGAGGGACGTCTGCCCGCGTCTCGCCCGGCGGCCACTGCGGCTCGCGTCCGCCTCGCCCCTGGCAGGCACGGCGAGGTGGTCATCGTGCGGCCGGCACGCCGGCGGCTACGCCGCCAGCGCGCGGCGCAGCGCGTCGGCGGGGAAAGGCCTCCCGTGCGCCGGGTGGATCGTGCGCGCCCCGGCGTCGAGCAGCGTCCGCCA
>JAJYCT010000451.1 GCA_021778125.1 Myxococcales bacterium | reverse complement strand
GATCGACGCCGGCCTCGCGGGCACGCCGGGCGACCTCGAGCTGCTCAGCCTGCGCGCGGCCGCGCGCTTCCTGGCCGACGACCGGCCCGGGTTCGAGGCCGCCAAGCGCGCCGTGTTCGCGCGCGACAAGGAGTTCGCGCGGGCCTACGGGATCATCGGCGCGTTCGCCGAGTGGGAGCATCGCTACGACGATCTGGTCGCGATGATGAAGGAGGCCGTCGCGCTCGATCCCGACGACGGGCGCGCCTGGGCCGAGCTCGGGATCTGGCAGACGCGCGCGGGCGACGAGGCCGCGGGCGTCGCGTCGCTGCGCGAGTGGTGGCGCCACGACCACTTCAACGTGCGGGCGTACAACACGCTCGACAGGCTCTACGAGAAGTGGATCCCCGGCGACTACGAGTCGGCCACCGCGGGCATCTTCGAGATCCGCTACCCGAAGGCCGAGCGCGCGGTCCTCGAGCGCTACGTGCCGCGGATGCTGGGCGAGGCGTGGGGCCAGATGAAGGTCCACTACATGTTCGCGCCGCAGGTGCCCGTCCACGTTGAGCTGTACGGCGCGCGCGAGGTGTTCAGCGTGCGCACGAGCGGCCTGCCGAACGTCGGCATCCAGGGCGTGAGCTTCGGGCACGTCGTGGCGGCGATGAGCCCCGCGAGCGAGCCGTTCAACTGGGGCAACGTGCTCTGGCACGAGCTGGGGCACATCTTCGCCATCCAGCTCTCGAAGAACCACGTGCCGCGCTGGTTCACCGAGGGGCTGAGCGAGTACGAGACGATGGTGCGGCGGCCGGAGTGGCAGCGGGAGCTGGATCCGGAGCTGTACGCGGCGCTGCGCCGCGGCGTCTTGCCGGGGGCGGTCGAGATGAACCGCGCGTTCACGCACGCCGACTCGTCGCTCGACGTGACCGTGGCGTACTACGCGGCAAGCCAGATGGTCGCGTTCACGGCCGAGCAGTTCGGCTGGGCCAAGATCACGCGCGCGCTGGAGCTCTGGGGCGAGGGCAAGCGCACGGGCGAGGTGCTGCGGCAGGCGTTCGGCGTGGCCCCCGCGGAGTACGACGCGCGCTTCCGGGCCTGGGCCGGGGTGCGCCTGTCGCGCTACGATCACCAGTACGTCTTCGCGCTCGTGCCGGAGGAGCTGTCCGCCGCGCAGGCGAAGGTCGCGGCGAGCCCGTCGAGCGCCGAGGCGCACGTGGCGCTGGCGCTGGCGCTGCTGCACGCGCACAAGATCGACGAGGCCGACGCGGAGATCGCGGCGGCGCTCAAGCTGGACCCGGTGCAGAAGGACGCGCACTACCTGGCTGCACAGCTCGCCGGGATGCGCAAGGACGCGGGCGCCGAGCTCGCGCACCTGCAGGCGATCCGGGCGGCGGGGGGCGACGGGTACGCGGTGCAGATGGGGCTCGCGCAGCTCGCGGTGGCGCGCAAGGACGCGGGGGCGGCGCGGGCGGCGTTCGGGGCGGCGCACCGGTTCGATCCGACGCAGCCGGACCCGGTGCGAGGGCTGTTCGATCTGGCGGTGGCCGAGAAGCGCGACGATCGGGTGCTGGCGGCGCTGCGGGATCTGACGCGGCTCGATCAGCACGACCGGCACGCGTGGGAGATGTACGTGACGCGCCTGGTGGAGGCGAAGAGCTGGGAGGAGGCGCGGGCGGCAGGGGAGAGCGGGATCTACGTGGACGTGGAGAACGCGGCGATCCACGCGGGGTACGGGCGGGCGCTGGGGGCGCTGGGGGATCACGAGAAGGCGGCGTTCGAGCTGGAGAGCGCGCTCTTGTGCGACGCCAAGCCGGCGGAGCAGGCGCAGGTGCACGCGCTGCTGGCGCACGAGCGGCTGGCGCTCGGGGACGCGGCGGGGGCGAGGGCGCACAGGGACGAGGCGCTCAAGCTGGATCCGGGGAACGCAGACGCGCGGGGGCTGAAGCTCTGACGGCGAGCACGTTCCACGGGCCGGCGGAGCGAACAGCGGCTCCCGCCGCCTGCCGCTCAGCCCTTGGGCTTCGACGTCATCATCTGGCCGATGCCGAGGATCACCGCCGCCACCACCAGGATGACCACCACCCCCACGAGCGTGCGCGACCCGCTGTCCGGGCCGACCTCCACGACGGACTGAAGGGCTGCGAGCAGTACCGGGGCGCCGAGGGAGCTCATGGCGACGCTTGTAGCGATTGTCCGGCCGGCTGGAAAGGGGGGGCCTCGAACGCCCGCCGAATCAAGGCCCGATCGCCAGCCCGCCCTCGCGCCGCGGCTCGGGGGCGCCGATCCACAGCCCCCGGTCGCGCCCGATCCCGGGCCCGTCGGCGATGTGGGGCACCTCCTTGACCGCGTGTCCCATCGCCCGGAGCGACGCGAGCACCTCCTCGGGCAGCGCACGCGGCTCGACCTCGATCTGGTCGGGCAGGTCCTGCTGGTGGAAGCGCGGCGCGCGCACGGCGTCGGCCACGTCCATGCCGAAGTCGAGCACGTTGGACAGCTCCTCGAAGACGGCGGTGACGATGCGCGAGCCGCCGGCCGCGCCGAGCACGCTCTGCACCTGCCCGTCGGGCCCGACGACGATCGTGGGCGACATCGACGACAGCATCCGCTTGCCCGGCGCGATGGCGTTGGGCTCCCCCTGCACGAGGCCGAACATGTTGGCCATCCCGGGCACGGTCGCGAAGTCGTCCATCTCGTCGTTGAGCACGAAGCCGAGGCCCGGCACCGTCACGCCGCTGCCGAACCACGCGTTGATCGTCGTCGTCAGATCGACGGCGTTGCCCTGCTCGTCGACGACGGCGAAGTTGGTCGTGTGCGGGCCCTCCTGGGCGCCGGCCAGCGCCGGGAAGAGCTCCGCCGTCGGGGTCGCGCGGTCCAGGCGGATGGTCGCGCGCTGCTGGGCGGTCCACGCGGGCGACAGCAGGCGCTCGAGCGGCATCGTCACGAAGTCCGGATCGCCGAGCTTCGCGTTGCGCGCCGCGAACGCCCGCCGCATCGCCTCGGCCACCAGGTGCACGTGCGCGGCCGAGTGCCACCCGCACGCGCGCAGGTCCCAGCCCTCGAGCAGGTGCGCGATCATCGCCTGCGTCACGCCGCCCGACGACGGCGGGGGCATCCCGACGACGTGGTGCCCGCGGTAGTCGTACTCGACGGGCGTGCGCCACCTGGCGCGGTAGGCCTTGAGGTCGTCGGCGCTGATCAGGCCCCCGCTCTCCTTCATCGCGTGCGCAAGCGTCTCGGCCACCGGGCCCTCGTAGAAGCCCGCCGGGCCTTCGGCCGCCACGCGGCGCAGCACCGCCGCGAGGTCCGGGTCGCGGAACGTCGCGCCCGCCGCGAGCGGCGCGCCGCCCGGCAGGAAGAGCGCGGCCGACGCGGGGTACGGCGCGAGGCGCGTCTCCACGCGCGCCAGGGTCTGGGCGAACCCCGCGTCGACGACGAAGCCCCTGTCGGCCAGCTCGATGGCGGGCGCGAGCAGCTCGGGCCACGTCTTCTTCTTCGAGCCGAGCGTGTGCCACGCCTCCCAGAGGCCCGCGACGCTTCCGGGCACGCCCGAGGCGCGCCAGCCGTTCCACGAGTCGCGCGTGGGCTTGCCGTCGGCGCCCAGGAACATGTCGCGCGTCGCGGCGGCCGGAGCCGTTTCGCGGAAATCGAGCGCGTACGGCCTGCCGTCGACGCGCGCGACGAGGAAGCCCCCTCCCCCCAGGTTGCCGGCGGTCGGGAAGACGACCGCGAGCGCGAAGGCCGTGGCGACCGCCGCGTCGACCGCGTTGCCGCCCGAGGCGAGCACCGACGAGCCGACCTGGCTCGCGAGCGCCGCATCGCTCGACACCATCCCGCGCGCCGAGTGCGGCGCCGGGGTCCCCTGCGGGTACTTCCAGTCGGCGGGGAACCGGGCGACGGGGGCGAGCGCCGGCGCAGGAGCCGGCGGCGAAGGCTGCGGAGCGGGCGCCGCGGCGTGCGGCCCCTGGCAGGCCGCGAGCGCGAGGGGGACCAGTGCGAGGACGCGTCCGTGGGGCATCGCCCCGGGTTCTAGCGTGCCCGACGCCTCCAGGGCACCACCGCGAGGAGCAGACCGAGCGCGGCCATCCAGCCGGCGTCCCCGCCTCGACCGCCGCGGGGCGCGCTCACCGAACAGCCGCCCGAGGAGCCGGAACTCGCGGAGTCGCCAAACGAGCCGCTGCCGCCCGCGTCGTCCGCGGCGCCGCCGTCCTCCGCGAGGCCCACGCCGCCGCCGCCGCCCACCGCCACGCCGCCATCC
>JAJYCT010000450.1 GCA_021778125.1 Myxococcales bacterium | reverse complement strand
TTCCAGGTCGTCGAGATCTGCCGGATGTTCGGCGTCCCCCCGCACAAGATCTACGATCTGTCGAAGGCGTCGTTCAACACGCTCGAGCAACAGAACCAGGCCTACGTTGACGACACGCTCATGCCGCTCGCCACCAACGTCGAGCACGGTACGAACGACAAGGTCTTCTTCGAGGACGAGCGCGGGCACTGGCGCATCCGGTTCAGCTTCGACCAACTTCTCCGCGGCGATCAGGCCGCGCGTTCGACCTATTACGGCGGCGCGCTGAACAACGGCTGGCTCTCGGTGAACGAGGTCCGGGCCCGCGAGGGTCTGGCGCCGATCGAGGGCGGCGATACCTATCGCGTGCCGGTGAACACGCAACCGATCGGTGCGCAGGCGGACCCCGGCAAGACGACAGGCAACGACACCCCCGGCAAGTCCGGCGGCATCGGCAGCCAGGCCATCCCGCCGAACCTTGAGCCCATCGCGGCCGAGACCGGCGACCAGGTTCCCTGATGGCGACCCAGGCCGATTTCGGCTGGCGCGAGGGAATGCGCGCGCTGGGGAGCTACCGCGACGGCGACCTCGGCCTCTCGTTCATCTACGCGCCCACCGGCGGCGATGACCCTCGGGTGCCCGGGTCTCCTCCGGCGCCGGCCGGCAGCCTCTGGGCGTGGATCGTGGCGCCTCCCGCCTACACGCTCGTGACCATGGTGAGAGCCTATGAGCCGGCTCAGGTCCCCAACTTCCCGACCCGAGGCGCCGTCCGAAGCGGGGACACCTGCAACTTCCCCAGCGTCGAGGCGTCCGCTCTCGTGGCGGCCGGAATCGCGACCCTCGCCTGACCGCACGCGCCGCGTGCTGACGCCCGCACGTGACGACCGCCCTGGCGGCACGATCCACACGAGGTAGCCGGATGACGATCTTCCGCCTGATTCACCGCGCCGAGGTAACGGACGCGGCGGACGACGCGCGCGAGGTGACGGTCTGCTGCTCCACCGCGACGCTGGGCCGCGACAACATCGTCGCCGCGCCCGGGTGCTGGGTGCTCGACGAATACCTGATGAACCCGATCTGGCTGCACCAGCACAACCCGGATTGGCCCATCGCGCGCTCGAAGCAGATCGCGGAGGACGGCCAGGGCAACCTCATTGCCCGCGTGCAGTTCCCGCCTGCCGGCGTGAGCGAGCGCGCGGACGAGGTGCTCGGCCTGATTCGGGCCGGCGTCATCAACGCCGCGAGCACCGGATTCGACGTGGTGTCCGCCGAGCCGATCGACCCCGCGAACCCGCAGGCCGGGACGCGCATCACGAAGGCGATCCTGCAGGAAGTGAGTTTCGTTTCGGTCCCCGCCGTCCCGGATGCGCTCGTGACCGAACGCGCGATCAAGGAGATCCGTCGGATGGCGAAGAAGCGTGCGGACGAGGACTGGCGCTGCGGCGCGGCGAAGGACCTCCCGATCGACGACAGCGGCGAATGGGACGGTCAGGCGGCCGAGGACTCAATCTTCGAATGGGCTGGCGGCGACGATTTCGACCCGGCCAAGGCGAAGAAGGGCTTCCTGCTCTACAACGCCGCCGACGACAAGCTGCGCGGCTCCTACAAGCTCCCCATCGCGCGGGTGAGCGACGGCGAGCTCAAGGCCGTCTCGGAGGGCCTGCGCGCCGCCGCTTCCCGCCTGCCGCAGACGGACGCGCCCGAGGCGGAACTCGCGCGGGCGAAGGATGTGCTCGAGGCCTACGAGAAGAAGGCCGACATCGGCGACGACGCGGACGAGCGCCGGCGCCTGGTCGGGCTGCGGCGCGCTTTCGCCAAGCGCGGCCTCTACGAGGTCGGTTCGCTTGCGTATCTGCTCGCCGAACTCGGCTGGGTGAAGAGCTCGGCGGAGTTCGAGGCCGACATCGAGAATGACGCGAGCAAGGTTCCCGCGATGCTCGGCGAGGCGCTCAAGTCGCTCGGCGAGGCGCTGATCGCCATGACGCAGGAAGAGGTCGCGGAACTGCTTGGCAGCGTCGACGTCGAGGTCGTTCCCGATGAGGCGGACGACGACGAGGTCGAGATCGCCGAGCGCGCCCGTTCTCCGCGCCTGCGCGCGTTCCGCCTCGGCGTGCATCGGACGAAGAAGGCGCGCGCCGGCAAGCGTCGGACGGCCGTCGTGCACTCGCTCAGCTTCCACCGGCTCAAGGCCGAACGGGTCCGTCGCGACCTGAAACTATCCGCGGGCTGACCGCGGCGCCCTGTCGCCCTTGGGCAAGGCGCGCACCGCCGAGATGGCGGCGCATTCCCTCAGATGGAGAGCCCCCACATGGGAGTCGACCTGCGCGTCCGCGTCGCGGACCTGAAGCGTGCTCGTGCCGCGACTTTCGCCGAGCTCACCGCCAAGCGTCGTGAATACCTCGCGCTCGTGCAGCGCGCGGAGGAGGCCGCCGGGAAGGGTGAGGAGCCCGAGGCGGCCGACCGCACGAAGATCGACGAGCTCAACGACGCGATCGACGAGCACGAGCAGACCCTCCGCGACCACGAGGAGCGGATCCAGCGCGCCGAGAAGGCGCTCGCCTCCGACGCCAAGGACGCGGACGAACTCGGCCCCGACGGCCAGCCCCGCAGCCGACGCCCGAACGGCGCTCGCGCCGAGGCGCGCCCGCGCCGGGCGGACCACGAGACCGACCCGAGCCTGGTGATCGGCGGCATCGCCCGCATGATGGTCGCGGGCGGCGGCAACGTCTTCCAGGCCCGCAGCGCCGCGATGGCGTATCTCGGCGAGCGCCATCCGGTGACGGAGGTGCTGCACGGCACGCGCGGCTACTCGGGCGTCGAGCCGGACGCGACGCGCGCGCTGATGGCCGGCGTCGGCCCCTCTGGCGGCTTCCTGGTCCCCCCGGACTACGTGGCGGAGCTGATCGAGGTGCTCCGCCCGATGACGGTGGTGCGCGACAGCAACCCGCGCATGATCGAGATGCCGCGCGGCACGATGCAGATGCCGCGGCAGACGCAGGCGGCGACGGCCTCGTATTCCGGCGAGACCACCGCGATCCCGGTGAGCCAGCAGTCGGTCGGCCAGATCGTGGCGAGCTACAAGAAGCTCACCGCGCTCACGCCGATCACGAACGACCTGATCCGCTACTCGGACCCGGCCGTCGATGCGCTGGTGCGCGACGACCTCGCGAAGGTCATCGCGCGCCGCGAGGATCTGGCCTTCATCCGCGGCGACGGCACCTCGGACAGCCCGCGCGGCTTCCTGAGCTACGCGCTCGCCGGCCAGACGATCGCCAGCAACGCGAGCTACACGCTCTCGACCGCCGCGCAGGAACTCGGGGGCGCGCTGAACTCCATCGAGTCCGCGAACGTCCCGATGGAGGGCCTGGTGTGGGTGATGCACCCGCGCTCGAAGAACTACCTGCTCAACGTGCAGAACTCGAACGGCTTCTACGTCTACCGGGAGGAGATGACCCTCACGAAGACGCTGCTCGGGTGGCCCTTCAAGACGACGACTCAGATCCCGATCAACCTCACCGTCGGCGGCAACTCCGATTGCTCGGAGATCTACCTCGTGGCGATGAGCGAGGCGCTGCTCTTCGACAGCATGCGGCTGGAGCTCGCGGTCTCCCGCGAGGGCACCTACACCGACGCGAACGGCAACACGGTGTCGGTGTTCCAGCAGGACCAGACGCTGATCCGCGGCATCGCCGAGCACGACTTCCACATGCGTCACGACGAGGCGATCGCGCTCATCACGGGCGTCCGCTACGCGCCGGCGATCGCGTAATAGCGCGCCGGCTCAAGCGTTCCCGCAAACTTGGCCTTAGGCCTCAGAGAAGGATCGGGTGCAATGAACCCTCTTCTGATCGGCAAGGATCTTGCCGACATGACGATCACCGTTCCGGCGTCGGCGCACGTGAGCGCCACGGCGGGCGGTGCCGGCAACAACACGGTCGTGACCGGAACGACGATCGACCGGCTCACGCTCAAGCCCTACGGGGCGGCAGCGGCCGTGGGCAACGCGGCTCCGGTCGGCGCGATGTTCGAGATCTTCTACGATACGAGCCTCTCCTCGACCTACACGCTCAGCCTCAACGCGGTGACGGTCGAGCACAGCCCGGATGGGAGCACGTGGTCCGTCCTCTACGAGCAAGGCCAGACGGGCGCGACCGCGCCGCCGTCCAACTGGCCGGCCGCTGGCGTGGTGGCGTCGGCGACGGGCCAGGGCGTCGTGACCTTCGGGTGCAACGTCCAGGGCGCCGACCGCTACGTCCGCATCCTC
>JAJYCT010000449.1 GCA_021778125.1 Myxococcales bacterium | reverse complement strand
CAGTGCCAGGAGCGCCGGGCTCGGAGGCTCGTGGCCGCTCGCCCGGCTGCGCGCCGCGACCTACCTCGACCTCGGTGCGCTCGACGCCGCGCGCGACCTGCTCGACGACTCGCCGCTCGGAGCGGAGGCCCCCGCCTCGCAGCGCGCGCAGCGACTTGCCCTCGAGCTCGCGCTGGCTCTCGCGGAGGGCACGCGCGCGCGCGCCGTGGAGTTGCAGGCGGCCGAGGGGCTCGCTGCGCCGGATCTCGACACCCCCTCGCGTCTCTCGCTCTCGCTGCTGCGCGCGCAGGCCCTCCTGGCCCGGGGCCGCGCCGACGAGGCAGAGCGGATCGCCGTCGAGATCACCTCGCAGGCCTCGCGCGGCGCCGATCGTGCCATGGCCGCCCAGGCGATGGCGCTGGCGGCGCGCGCGACGAGCCGCCCCGAGGCCGCGCTGCTTCGGTGGCTCGGCGCCTACGCGCTGGCGGTCAACGGGGTCTCGGCGCGCCTCGAGCACGAGGCGCTCGCCGTCCTCTCCACCCAGGCCGACCCCATCGGCGCGCTCGCGCGCACGGGCCTCGCGGTCGTGCGCGCGCGGCTGCTCGACCGGGCGCCGCCCGAGCTGCGCGCGCCGTTCAAGCGCACGCTCCGCGGTGTCGAGAGCCGGGTGGCCACGGCGCGACACACGCGCCGGGTGGAGGCCGACCTCGCGCTGTCGCCCGACGTCGCGCGGGCGAAGGAGGCCGTGGGCCTGGTGGGGAGCGCCCCGCCGCTCGTGCGGGCGGTCGTCACGATCGCGCGGGCCGCGCGCAGCGACACGAGCCTCGTCATCACCGGCGAGACGGGCAGCGGCAAGGAGCTCTGCGCGCGCCTGGCGCACCGGCTCTCGCGCCGCGCCGAGGGGCCCTTCGTCGCCGTCAACTGCGCCGCGATCCCCGAGCCCTTGCTCGAGGCGGAGCTCTTCGGCCACGAGCGCGGCGCCTTCACGGGGGCCGAGCGCGCGCGCCCCGGCCTCTTCGTCGAGGCGCAAGGGGGTACACTCTTCCTCGACGAGGTGGGCGAGATGAGCCGCGCGATGCAGGCCAAGCTCCTGCGCGTGCTCGAGGGGCACGAGGTGCGCGCCGTCGGCGGCACGCGCGCGCGACGCGTCGACGTGCGCGTTTTGGCCGCGACGCACCGCGATCTGGCCGCGATGGTCTCCGCGGGCAGCTTCCGCGAGGACCTGTACTACCGCCTCGCCGCCATCACGGTGCGCGTGCCGAGCCTGCGCGAGCGGCCCGAGGATCTGCCCGTCGTCGCGCGCGCCCTGCTCGCCCGCGATCCGGCCGCCGAGTCCAGGCGCCTCGACGTCCCCGCCCTCACCGCGCTGAGCGAGCACGCCTGGCCCGGCAACGTCCGCGAGCTGTCGAACGTGCTGCGCGTCGCCGCGTCGCTCGTCGACGGCAACATGATCTCGGGCGACGAGGTGCGCGAGGCGATCCGCTCGAGCGGCGCGCGCGCCGCGGCGCCTCCGGGGCGCGCCCTCGACGAGACCAGCGTCGCGTCGCTGCGCGCCCGCCACCGCGCCGAGCTCCGCGAGCTGGTCGGGCGGGCTGTCGCCAGCACCGACGGCAACAAGCTCCGGGCGGCTCGCGCCCTGGGCATCAGCCGCCAGGCGCTCTACCGCGTCCTCGACGAGCTCGAGGCGGGGTGAGCCACGGACCGCGCTATCCTTGGCACGTGCGTCGCAATCGTGACCGACGGGAGGCTCGAAACCACGTGATCGCGCGTAGTTGGTCGATTTCCGCCGGGCGCCACGCCCCCATCCCCGTGGGCTCTCGCCCCCGCCTCGCGCTGTTCGCCCTGTCGCTTGCCGGGCTCGGCGTGGCCTGCAACGGCAGCGGCGCGAGCGATCAGGTCACGCCCCCCATCGACCTGGGGATGACCAGCAAGATGGCGTCGTTCTACAGCGACCCCAACCTCACGCTGTACCAGGTGCAGCTTCAGGTCCGCCTCCCGGTACGGCGCCCGACGGCATCCGACCTCTCGAGCGCCGGCCCAGCGCCCAAGGGCACGCCCTATCCGCGAGCGCCTTACCTCCTGGCGGACGACGAGAGCCTCGAGGTCCACTACACGATCTCGAACCTCGACGCGCAGGAGCACGCCGTCTGGCTGCTCGTCGATCCCTGGAACGAGTTCGTGCGCTGGCAGCCCGGAATCTCGGTCGTCAGCGACGAGCAGACCACGCCGAACATGGGCTACGACCTGCCGTTCGTGGTCCCGGCCCAGTCGCGCGTCGACGGTACCCTCACGAGTGACGACATGCACGAGATCGCGATCAAGCTCGCGTCCGTCGAGAACGTCCTGGGCAGCCCGCAGGCCAAGGCGGCCGCGGCGGCGGACGCGGGCGTGATGGCGCAGTCGTTTGACGCGACGGGGCTCGCCAACAACATCTTCATGCCGCAGAACCGCTCCAACGGCTACGACCCGCTCTACACGCCGTGGATCCCGCCGGTCGTCGCGGGCCTCACCGGCTTCGACCTCGGCCTGCGCACGACGGAGGCGGCCAACGTCGCCATCGAGATCACGGTCGCGATCAAGGACCTCAACGGCGACCGCTTCGTGGCGAGCGGCTCGACCGACCCTCAGATCGGCCTGCCGCCGCGCACGCTGTCGCCCCCCGGCGCCCGGATGTAGGGCGCCCGAACGTCATGCGGCGGAGAGACAGGGATTCGAACCCTGGGAACCCTTGCGGGTTCACATGATTTCCAATGAGACTGGAACCGGCAGGAGCGATCACGATGACGTGACTTCGCGAGCTTGCGACCCAGGAGAAGTCGGCAAGATGCACGACGGCCCACCCGGAAGGGAGGGGGTGGGCCAGGGGCGGGTGAAGACCGTGCGCGCGCTCGCGGCGGCGATCGTCGCCGCGGTCGAGGAAGGCGACCTCGACGCCGCGAGGGCGACGGCGAGGGTGCTTGGTGTGTCCCTCGGAGCGATCAGCGTCGACGAAACTGCGAAGTAGTCCCACGACGAGCAGTGGATCGTCAGGGCCGAGTGTTCGGGTCGACGCCAAGGGGACGAGTACGTCCATCTGCGTAGGGCCGGAGAAGCTACGACGAGCAGGATTTGACCGAACGGCCCCGTCCGGTCAGATTTCCGGCGGGCGCTCCCACAGCGCCCGCCGGGAGATTGCCGTGTCATACCGCTTGCTGTCCTTGGGCGTGAACAGCACGCCGTTCGCGAAGAAAGCGCTTCGCTTCGCCGAACTCGATGCCGTCCGGCTCGCGCGGGCGTTCACGAGCAGCCGCGGGCCCGTGAGCGCGGATGGTGTCGTGGTGCTTCGCGGGCGGCAGGCGAACCTCGCTGCAGTCCGGGCGGAGCTCGACATGCTCACGCTGTTCCCGCCGGAGCACCTGCTCTTCGCGTGGACGGGGCACGGTGGCGATGACGGGATCGCGCTGTCCGACGGCATCCTGACGTACGAAGAGCTCGCCTGGCGCCTCGGCGCGATCGGCGCTCGGGTGAAGGTCGCGGTGCTCGCAACCTGCCATGCCGGCGCGGCGCGGCGCCCCTTTCAGACGCACATCGCGGGTGTCGGCGACATCGGACTCGCGTGGGAGCACGTCTTGCTCGCCGCCTGCCCCGGCCTCCGCCTCTTCACGGCCGTGGGACCGAACGAACTTGCGTACGATGACCCAACGGTTCAGGGCAGCCGCTTCCTGTATGGCTTCCTCCGCGCGCTCCGATGTGCGCCCGGCGACATCGAACACAATGGGTACCGCTGGATCTCCGACGTCTCGCTCATGCCACGCGTCCGTTCGATCATCGCCCGGCGCTGGCCCGGCGAGGCCCTCCCAAGCCTGGTCGGGCCCACCGGCCCCTGTGCCCCATTCCCACTGCTCGTGTCGCAGGCGGAGGAGCCCTTCGGACTGGCGACCGCCTCGGTCGTACCGGCCGATGGCGTCTCGATCCGTGCGTCGATCCACGCATACGACCGCAAGTTCGTCGACACTTGCGTCGAGACGACGGCCGTCGCAGACGACGGCACGGTGTTCCTCTCGGCACGCGTGCCCTTCCTCCCGAACGCGGCCGCCAACCGGTTCGACTGGACTTTCACCGTCGACGGGCGGGATCTCCTCGACAACCCCTCGACCGGGATCTGGCTGCACGCGGGTCTCCCCGTGCGCCTTACCTGGCATGTGCGCGTCCTCGATGATCACGCACACGTGCTCGACGAGGCAATCTTTGCAAATAGCTACGGGTGGAAGGCGCGAGCAGCGTAGGCCGCATCGC
>JAJYCT010000448.1 GCA_021778125.1 Myxococcales bacterium | reverse complement strand
CCCCGGCGGCGGCGCTCACCAGCACGCGCGAAGGTGGCGCGACCGTGTGCCGCGTGGTGCGCGGGCCGATCGAGCTGCCGCTCAAGGCCCCCGCGTCGGTCGCCACGCGCGGCGAGGCGCTCGAGGCCGTGCTGAACGACGACGGCAAGCCGCGCGTGGCCGCCTTCCTGATCGCGCCTCCCACGACCTCCGCGTCGCTGGCGCCGGCCCTCGAGCCCGTCGCCGGCGGAGCCTCGCCGGGCTACGGCGTGCCGTGCGCCCTCGCCGGCGAGAGCGTCTTCTGCGCGGATCGCTCCGGGGCTGTGCACCGCGCGCGCCACGACGGCTCGGGCGACCGCGTCGTCGGCAGCAGCCGCAAGGGCTCGCGCATCGCCGCCGCGACGCTCGGGGGGGGCCACTCCGCCCTCGGGTACCTCGCCAGCCGCCAGACGAGCGAGGGCTGGGTGAGCGAGGCGTGGCTGGTGGTCGACGATGAACCGCCCGTGCGCCTCTCGGACGAGGGCGCGGGCGCGACGTCGCTCGCGTTCGTGCCGCGCGGCGACGGCGTCCTTTCGCTCAGCGTCGACGCGCGCGCGGCGCTCACGGGCCTGCACGCGCGGTCGATCGCGTTCGAGGGCGGCCACGTGCGCCTCGGCGAGGACACGGTCGTCTTCGTCGGAGGTCCGGGCGATCGTCGCACCGGCGCGGCCGTCGTCGCTCCCTCGAAGGGTCCCGCCTGGGGCCTGCTGCCCATCGCGAAGGACGTCGGCACGTTCGGGCTCGCGCTCGTGCGCCTCGACGAGCCGCCGCGCGTCGACGAGCCGGTCGTCTGGTCGATGTACCCCAACGGCCTCGATCCGGCCCCGGTGGCCGCGGTGCCCGCCGCCTCGGCCACGTGGGCCGCCCGCGTACGGCCGCTCGACGCGACGCCCGGCGCGCCGCGCGTGCTCGAGCTGGGGCAGATCGATCCGGCGGGCGTCTTCGTGCCCGACGACGTCGTCCCCACCACGGGCCGGCCCTCGGACGTCGCCCTCGCGGCCGACGCGCACGGCGCGCTCTGGCTCGCGTGGGTCGACGGAGCCGGCAGCTGGCTCGAGCGCCTGGCGTGCTCCGCGGCAGGCTTGCCAGCCCGGCGCTGAAGAACGACGATTCACCCGATGAACCGCGTGTCCTCGCGACCCCCCAGCCGAAGGGACGAGGCCCGCGCGCTCTTCCGGAACGCGATCCTGCACGCGGCCGAGGTGGTCTTCGCGGAGCGCGGCTTCCACGGCGCGCGCATCCAGGACATCGCTGCGCACGCGGGCACCGCCGTCGGCACGGTCTACAACCACTTCGACGACAAGGACGAGGTGCTCGCGGCGCTCCTCGAGGCGCGCAGCGAGGAGATGCTCGCGCAGTTCGCGCCGGCCGGCGGCGATCCGAGGGCGTTCGAGGCGCGCCTGACCGCGCGCGTGGCCCGCCTGCTCGCGTACGTCCGGCAGCACCGCGAGTTCTTCGCGATCGCGAGCGAGCACGGGCTGTTCGCCGGCTCGGCCTCGCCCGGGGCGCCGCCGGCGAGCCGCAGGCTCCGCCGGGTCGAGAAGTTCCGCGCGCTCTTCCGTACCCTCGTCGACGAGGGTATCGGCGCGGACGAGCTCGAACCGCTCGCGGGCGACACGCTCGCCCGCTTCCTCGGCGGCACGCTACGCGCGTTCATCCTGTCGTCGTTCACCGACGGGGAGGTCGACCCGTCGCGGCAGGCGCGCATCGTGGTCGACCTCTTCCTTCACGGGGCCGCTCGCCGGAGGGCGCGCAGGGCCCGGTAGCTCGCGCGTGTGCTAACCAGCCCCTGCCCATGGCCGCCGCCCACGACCGCCACGACGCGCATCACCACGCCACGCGCGCCTACTACGACGACTTCGCCGACCGCTACGAGCGCGAGCGCCGGCCGAACCGGCCCGACGGCTACCACGCGCTGATCGACGACCTCGAGGTCGAGCTCGTCGAGCGCCACGGCGAGGGCCGCGACGTGCTCGAGTGCGGCGTCGGCACCGGCCTGCTGCTCGAGCGCATCCGCCGCTTCGCGCGCTCCGCGAAGGGCATCGATCTGTCACCCGGCATGCTCGAGCGCGCCCGCGCCCGCGGCCTCGACGTCCGCGAGGCCAGCGTCACCGCCATCCCGTTCCCCGACGCCAGCTTCGACGTCACGTGCTCGTTCAAGGTGCTCGCGCACGTCCCGGCGATCGGCAAGGCGCTCGCCGAGATGGCCCGCGTCACGCGTCCCGGCGGCGTCGTGCTGGCCGAGTTCTACAACCCGCTCAGCGTCCGCGCCCTGGTCAAGCGCCTCGGCCCCGCGGGTGTGATCTCGCACGCCAAGCGCGAGAGCGACGTTTACACGCGCTTCGACGCGCCGTGGGTCGTCCCCCGCATTCTGCCGCCGACCCTCACGCTCGAGGGCGCGCGCGGCGTGCGCATCGTGACGCCGACGGCCGGCGCGATGCGCGTGCCGGTGCTGCGCGAGGCCTTGCGCCGGGTCGAGTGGCGCCTCGCCGACACGCGCGCCGCGTTCTTCGGCGGCTTCTACGTGGCGATCCTGCGCAAGACCGTGGCCTGAGCCGCAGCCGCCGCGCCCTACGGGGCGTCGATCGGCAGCAGGAACCCGTGGCGGCGCAGGATGGCGCGGCCCTCGCTCGACTGCACGAACCCGACGAACGCGCGCCCGGCGTCGGCGCCGGCCTTGCCGCCGCGGCACACGACGAGCGCCTGGTCGATCCGGTCGTGCAGCTCGGTCGGGATGCGCGCGGCGTCGCCCGGCGTCTCGAGCGCGAGGCCGAGCGCCACGAGGGCGGCGTCGGCGTTGCCCGACTGCGCGAACTGGAGCGCTTGCTGCACGTTCTCGCCATAGACGACGCGCCCGCGCACGGCCTCCCAGACGCCCGCGCGCCGCAGCGCCTGGCGCGCTGCGCGACCGTACGGGGCGTGGTCGGGGTTCGCGATCGCGATCTTCGCGTAGCGAGCGTCCGCCAGGTCCGCGAGGCTCCGGGGTCGGAGCGCCGCGCCGGGGGGCGTGTAGATCGCGAGGTGCCCTGTCGCGTAGAGCGTCTTCGAGTCGGCGAGGCACGCGCCGGCGTGGACGGCGTCGTCGGCGTACGTGACATTGGCGGCGGCGAAGACGTCGAAAGGCGCGCCCTCGGCCACCTGCTTCTCGAGCAGCCCCGTGGCGCCGAACGAGAAGACGACGTGGCGACCGGAGGTGCGCTCGTAGGCGGCGCCGACCTCGCGGAACGCGAAGGACAGGTCGGCGGCCGCCGCCACCTGGATCGGCGCGGTCTGCGACGCCCCGGGCGCCCGATGGCGCGCGCAGGCGCTCGCGGCAACCAGGGTGAAGGCGGCGGCGCAGGCGCGCGGGGTCATGGCGTGGCCGGCGACTGTAGCTCGCGGCCGCGGGCAGGGTCGCGCCATGCTCCGCGCCACGTCCCGCCCCGATTGGCTCGACACCTTCGGCCTGCGCCCGCTCGGGCACCGCCTGGTGCCGCGCTACAACCTGTTCAACCGGGTGCCGGCGCCAAGCGCGGCCAGTCCTAGTTCAGTCCGCAGCTCCCGCCGCAGCAGGAGCCGCTCGCGCACCCACCGGAAGGAGCCGGCGTGTCGCCGCGGGAGCCTCCCACGGCGAAGGCGGAGAGCTGCTTCTCGACGTCGCTCGAGGCGCAGCCCGGGCAGCGGGCGTCGCTGACCTCGCGCACGAGGTCTTCGAAGTCGCAGCCACATCCCTTGCAGTGAAAGTCGTAGAGCTTCATCGGGTTCCTTTGGAAGCCGTTGGAGCCGGGCGCCCCCCGAAGGGTTCGCCTCGGCGCGAGGCCTAGAGGAGCGTAGCCGGTGACGCTCGCCCGTCGACCCGGATCGTGACCGTGGTCACCCCCGCAGCCCGCGCCGCGTCGGACGCGGCACACGCGGCCGCCATCCGCACCGCGTCGCGCGAGTCGGTCTCGCGGAAGAGCAGGCGGGCGAGCGCGAGGCGGGCGCCCCGCAGATCGCGGGCAGCGAGGCGCGCCTCGAGCTCGGACACGTCGTCGCGGGCCCATCGCAGCGCGGCGTCGGCGCGCGACAGCGCCTCGTCGGCGCACCGGATCTCGGCGGGCTGTCGCCGTCGGCGCGCCGCCTCCAGCGCGCCGCGGGCCGACCGCGCGTTGTCCTGCATCCCGGCGACGATCGCGCGCGCCTCCGACGTCGCGCGCAGCGAGGCGTCGGAGGCGGGCCTCGCGGGGCCCGTCGTCCCGGCGACGGCGGCAGGCGCGACG
>JAJYCT010000065.1 GCA_021778125.1 Myxococcales bacterium | reverse complement strand
GCCGGCTCGCGAGGTCTCGCGTCCGAACCACGGTCCCGAGCGAGCGACGCGCCCTTCCGAGCGTTGGTCCCGCGCTTCCGTTGGTCGGGATCGACCTTCCGAGCGACGGGATCGCCGGACGGAGCGGAGAAGCCCCGTTCCGGAGCGACCCAACCCCGGGACGCCGCGTAGAGAGCGCGCCCCGAAGCGACGAGATCGCGTGACGCAGGGGACCGACCCCGTCTCCGAGCGACGAGACCCCGGGACGCAGCGACGAGAACCGGTGACGGAGCGACGAACCCTCGGAACGCAGCGACGCGGACCCGAGACGGAGCCACGAAGCCCCGGGACGCCGCAGCACGAACCCGAGACGGCGCCACGAGACCCCGTGACGCGGCGACGCGGACCCGCGACGGAGCGTCGAAACGACGTCCTGGCTCGACGCGACCGCGTCCCCGACGCACGCGACCTCGATCCGCCCGCCTCCACGTCCCGCGGTACGGCTCGGTGCCGCGCGAGGCCTCGGAGAGCATCTGCGCGAGGCGCGCCGCGACGTAGTCGGCGTGCGACTCGTCGGTGAGCCCGAGGCGGATGGGGATCGACCGGCCGTCGCGCGTGAGCGCGTGCACGGCCCGCGTGGAGGTGCTCGGCGAGCCCTTGGACTTCATGCGCATCGTGCCGCCCGAGACCTTCGCCGCCTCGAACCCGGCGAGGGTGCGCGTCACCTCGCGCGCCGCCTGGCCCTGGGGGATGGGTCCGCGCCGGGACTCGAACCCGTCCTCGTCCAGGCGCAGGGCGGAGCTGCTCGAGCAACCGCGTGCTACCGTGCCGAGGTGGTCACGGACGCTCTGCGCGCGATCGCCGACCTCACCCGACGCGAGCAGGCTCTCGGCGTCGGCCGCGGAGCGTATTCTGGCGGCGGCGTGACCGATCTGCCCGACAAGCTGGGAGCCATCGACGCCGCGGCGGCCGCGTTCCGGGACGCGGCCGTGCCCTACGCGCTCATCGGCGGCGTCGCCGTCGGCATCCGCAGCGGCGTGCCCCGGGCGACGCTCGACGTGGACTTCGCGGTCCCGACGACGGCCGATCGCGAGGCGACCGCCGCGGCGCTGGCCGCACGGGGCTTCCGCCGGACGGGCGTGTTCGCCCACAGCATGAACTTCGTCCACGGGAGCGGAGAGCCGGTGCAGGTCGCGTTCGATCCGGCCTTCGATCCGATGATCGCGCGGGCGGAGCCGATCCGGTTCGGAGCGCTCGCGCTGCCCGTGGTCACGCGCGAGGATCTCCTCGCGATGAAGCGCCGAGCCGCCGCCGACCCGACGCGCCGTCGCAGCAAGGCGCTGCGCGACCAGGCCGACATCGCGCTGCTCGAGGGAGACGTCCCGGAGCCGGGCGAGGGCTGGTGAGCACGCGCGGCCCTCTACGTCCCCATCGCCTCGCTCGCCGTCGCCTCGTCGATGACGCCCTTCTCGAGCAGGTCGGCGATCGTCGTCTGGAAGGTGCGCATGCCGTAGGGGTGCATGCCCTTCTCGATGAGCGACTTGATCGACGGGTTGTTCTCGGGGCGCCGGATGCTCTCGCGCACCGACTGCGAGACGACCAGCACCTCGGCCGCGAGCACGACGCCCGGGCCGTCGGCGCGCGGCAGCAGGCGCTGCGCGACGATGCCCTGCAGGCAGCTCGCGATGCGCGTGCGGTTCTCGTTCACGTCGCCCTTCATGAGGGCCAGCATGCGGTTGACGGTGCGGACGGTGTCGCTCGTGTGGAGCGTGGCCATGACGAGGTGCCCGGTCTCGGCGGCCTTGAGCGCGATCTCCATCGTCTCCTCGTCGCGGATCTCGCCGACGAAGATGACGTCCGGGTCCTGCCGGAGCGCGGCGCGCAGGGCCGCGGCGAAGGTCGCGGTGTCGAGGCCGACCTCGCGCTGCGAGATGCTCGCCATCCGGTCGGTGTGCAGGAACTCGATCGGATCCTCGACGGTGACGATGTGCAGCGCGCGCGTCGCGTTGAGGTGCGCGATCATGGCCGCGATCGACGTGCTCTTGCCGTTGCCGGCGGCGCCGACGACCAGGACCATGCCGTTGTGGCGCTCCGCGAGCTCGCGCGTCACGGGCATGGGGAGGCCGAGGCCCTCGAGCGGGGGGACGTCGCTCGGGATGAAGCGCATCACCACGGCGAGGGTGCCGCGCTGGCGGTAGACGTTGACGCGGAACCGGCCGATCCCCGGCGCCGCGTACGACGTGTCGTACTCCAGCAGGTCCGCGAGCGGGTCGACGGCGCCCTGGCCCGGGACCAGCAGGCGGGCGACGGCCTCGGTGTCCTCGGACGTCACCTTGTCGGTGCGAAAGTAGATGATCTCGCCGCGGATGCGGGCGCCCGGCGGCTGGCCGACCTTGAGGTGCACGTCGCTCGCGTGGCCAGCGACGGCCTTCGCGAGCAGCGCGTGGAAGAACTTCTCGTCGGCGTAGGGGCTGGCCACCGGGCCTCAGGGTATCACGTGCGCTCGACGACGCCGATGTACGGCAGGTTGCGGTAGCGCTCGGCGAAATCGAGCCCGTAGCCGATGACGAAGTGGTCCTCGATCGTGAAGCCCAGGTAGTCGACGTGCACGTGCACGCGCGCGCGCGCCGGCTTGTGCAGCAGCGCGCACACCTTGACGCTGGCGGGGCTGCGCGTCCGGAGCAGATCCATCAGGTGCGCGATCGTCAGGCCCGTGTCGACGATGTCCTCGACGAGCAGCACGTCCTCGTGCTCGATGGGGCGCGACAGGTCCTGCGTGATCTGCACGACGCCGCTCGACTCCGTCCCCTCGCCGTACGAGCGCACCCCGAGGAAGTCGACGCGCAGGGGCAGGTCGATGGCGCGGGCGAGGTCGGCCGCGAAGACGAAGCTGCCCTTGAGGACGCAGACGATGACAAGGTTGCGCCCCGCGTAGTCGCGCGTGATCTCCGCGCCGAGCTCGCGGACGCGGGCGGCGATGTCTTCGGCCGAGTACAGCGAGACGATCCGTTCGGTCATGGGTCTCGGACCCATAGAAAGGCCGCCCCGATCCGTCAACGCCCGCGCGCCCCCAGGGCGCGGACGTCGAGCGATCGCCCGTCGGTCTCGACGACGACGGCCCCGTCGTGGTCGGTCCTCCACACGCTCGCCCCGGCGGCCGCGAGCGTCGCGAGGGTCGCCGGGTGCGGGTGGCCGAACCGGTTACGGTTGCCGACCGACACCACGGCCACCGCGGGGGCCACGGCCGCGACGAAGGCGGGCGTGGAGGAGGTGCGGCTGCCGTGGTGCCCCACCTTCAGGACGTCGGCGCGCAGGCGCGAGCCGGCGCGGGCGAGCAGCGCGGCCTCGGTCTCGTGCTCGGCGTCGCCGACGAACAGCAGCGCGCGGCCCCCGTACGTGATGCGCACGACGAGCGAGTTGTCGTTGGGGCCGAGGTCCGGGGAGAACCCGGGGCACGGCGACAGCACGTCGATCGTCGCGCCTCCGAGCGCGTGCGGGCCGCAGAGCTCCGGGGGACGGACGATGCGCGTGCCGCGCGCGCGCGCGTCGGCGAGGAGCTGCGCGTAGCCGCCTCCGGCCCCCTCCGCCTCTCCCTCGCCCGTCTCCCACAGCGCGGCGACGTGCGCGTCGGCGAGGCCCGTCACCAGGCCGCCGAAGTGATCCGGGTGCGGGTGCGTCAGCACGACGACCGCCAGCGCGGACCGGCGGCGCGCGCGCAGCTCGGGCGCGAGCACGCGGGCGCCGACGTCGATCGGGCTACCGACCAGCCCCCCGCCGTCGATGACGATCGCCTCGCCGTCGGGCAGATCGACGATCGCCGAGTCCCCCTGCGCGACGTCGAGGAACGTCGCCCGCAGCACACCCCGCGGCGCGCCGTCGCGGCGCGCCGCCAGCTCGAGCAGCGCCGACGCGAGCGCGCAGGCCCCCGCGACGCGCCACCGCGGGCGAGCCCCGAGGGCGATCGCCCCGAGGCCGACGGCGAACGCGACGAGCTGCCACGACGTCGGCTCGGGCACGTCGGCGGTCAGGGCCCGGATCGCGAAGGCGTGCGCGATCCTCCGCACGACGACGAGCGCCCCGGACGCCACGACGGCGCAGCCGCGCTCGGCGTCCGGCCAGAAGCCGAGCAGCGCGTGCGCGAGGCACAGGGGCAGGGCGACCGACTCGCCCAGCGGAACGGCGAGCAGGTTCGCGAGCACGCCGCCGATCGGCACCGTCGGCGCGAAGCGCGCCAGCACGGGGGTGCACGGGATGGACGCGGCGAGCGTGGTCCCGGCGGCGCGCAGGGCGGGACCGAGGCGCGCCGGCGCGCGGGCGGCGAGCCCGTCGGAGAGCGGCCGGGCGAACCGCAGCAGCCCCGCCGTGGCCGCCGCGGAGAGCACGAAGGACAGGTCGAACGCGACCAGCGGATCGGTCGCCCCCATCGCCGCCATCGACAGGCCGAACGCGCGCGGCGCGTCCGTACGCCGCCCGAGGGCCCGCGCCGCGAGCCCCGCCGACGCCATCCACGCCGCGCGGACCGTGGAGCCCCCCGCCCCGGCGAACGCCGCGTAGATCCACGCCGCGACCAGCGCGACCACCGCGGCCACGCGCCCCACGTCGACGCGCGCCGAGAGCGCCGTCACCCGGACGAGCGCGCCCTCGAGCACGCGGACGACGAGCGCCAGGACGAGCACGAGGTGCATGCCCGAGACGGCGAGCAGGTGCGAGAGCCCCGCGGCGCGGAAGCTCCGGTCGTCGTCGGCGGCGAGGTCGCTCTCGCCCAGCACCAGGGCGCGCGCCATCGGCGCGAGGTCCGCCGGGAACGTCGCCTCGATGCGCGCGCGGACACGGGCCCGCGCGCGGTCGATCCACGCGAGCACCCCGGAGCCGCGCCGCGTGACGCGGACGTCGAGCGTCCCGCCCGAGCGCGTGACGCCGCGATGGGCCTCGCCGGGGCGAGGATCGCCGGTGGAGGCGTTCCACAGGCGCGTCGGCGCGCCCAGCGTCGCGACGACCTCGGCCTGATCGCCCCGGGCCAGGTCGGGCGGGCCGCCGTAGAGCGTGGCGAGGCCGGCCCACGCGACGCGCTCGGAGTCGCACTCGACCGCCTCGAGCTGCGCGTCCCAGCGCAGCACGCCGCGGGCGAGGACCGGCGACGACGCGACGCGCCCGCGCGCCGAGCAGCGCCTCGGGAGGCCCATCGCGGCGTCGGCCAGAGCGCTGGCCTCGAGGTGGCCCGCCACCGCGCGCTGCGCCCGGAGCCCGCCGAGCGCGACCGTGAGGGCGGCCAGGACCAGGACGGCGGCGCGCGCGCGGCGGGCGGCGAGGGCGAGCGTCGACAGCAGGGCGAACGTCACCGCGGTCTCGGTGGGCGCGACGAGGGCGAGCCCGCCCGCGCAGAGCGCGCCACCCAGGACCAGCGCGGGGTCTACGGCCTTCGGGGTCACGACGCTGCGGCCCCAGCAGGCGCCGTGCCCGGCCCCGCTCCGCGTGCTTTCGCAAGGTTGGCGACGTCGCGGCCTGTCCCTGGACGGGCGACCCCCTGTCCGGGGACATCGAGCGCGCGCCCCGCTCATTGCTCCGCGGGTGGCGTGGCCCTACTCTGACGTGCAGAGTGCCGCGTTCACCGTCCCCCGGAGCAGAGAGGGCATGAGCCAGAGGTTCATCCGGTGCGCGCACTGCGGCCTGCCTCACGACGAGCGGCAAGCCGTCTGCCCGACGACCGGACGGCCATTTCGCAAGCGCCCCACGTCGTTGTCCGAGGCCGCTCCGCCCGCCTCGCGCCCGCGACCGCAGGCGCAGCCGCAGGCGTCCCGCGCGCCGCTCCACTCCACGCTCCCCCCGCGCGCGCCGCAGCGCGACCTGTTCGGCAAGACGATCGGCGGCAAGTACGTCGTCCGCTCGGTCCTCGGCGAGGGCGGGATGGGGACGGTGTTCGAGGCCGAGCACCTGACCATCGGCCGCTCGGTCGCCGTGAAGGTGCTGCACCCTTCGCAGGCGCGGAAGAAGGACGCCGTGCGCCGCTTCCACCAGGAGGCGCGCGCCGCCGGCGCGATCGGCCATCCGAACATCTGCGAGGTCTACGACCTCGGCACGCTCGACGACGGCAGCCCGTACCTCGTCATGGAGAAGCTCGTCGGCGAGACGCTGGCCGATCGGATCGCGGCCGAGGGAGGGCTGCCGTTCGAGGACGTCATCGACATCCTCGTCCAGGTGCTGTCCGGCCTCGTGGCGGCGCACGAGAAGGGGATCGTGCACCGCGACATCAAGCCGGAGAACGTGTTCCTCACCCGGCGCGTGGGCTGCCCGCCCCTGTGCAAGATCCTCGACTTCGGCGTGTCCAAGATGATCGGCCCGCTCATCGGGGCCAGAGACGAGGACCTCGACCTGACCCGCACGGGCATGGTCATGGGCACGCCCTATTACATGTCGCCGGAGCAGGCGCGCGGCGACCGCAACCTCGACGCGCGCGTGGATCTCTACGCGTGCGGCGTCATCCTCTACGAGGCGCTGACGGGCCGCCGGCCGTTCACGGCGGCGAACTACAACGCGCTGCTCCTGCAGATCCTCAGCACGAAGCCGCGCCCGGCGCGCGAGCTCCGGCCCGCGCTGCCGGCCGGGTTCGATGCCGTGCTCGACAGATCGCTCGCCCGGAACCGGGACGACCGCTACCGGAGCGCCGCCGATTTCCAGAAGGACCTGCAGGCGCTGCGCGACCGGCACGTCGGGGCCCCGCCCGACGTCCTGGCCGAGGCCCTGCGGGCGCTCAGCTCGCACCCGCCTCCCCTGCTCGCGCAGCGCGAGTCGCAGGGCAGGATGCGCATCCCGGCGGCCCCCCCCCGGCCCGGGATCCCCGCGCGCGCGCTGCCCCGCGAGGACACGCCGAGCTCGGTCGAGATCCCGATCGTGGTGGCCACCGAGACGCCGCTGTCGGGCGAGAGCCTCCCCGCCGAGGCCACCGAGCTCGGCTCGCAGCCGGGGCTGGCCTGGCAGTCCGACGCGGCCGAGTTCGAGGAGTACCCGACGCAGGTCCAGGCGAGCCCGTTCGGCCTGGACGACGCCCAGGCCCCCGCGCGGCGCGGCGTGCACGACACCGACGTGACGGGACGGCCCGCCGCCAACGACACCGACCCGACCGGCAACCTGCCGGCTGCTCCCACCGCGCGTCGCACGAGCCCCGATCTGAGCGACGACGAGACGATCGTGAGGCCGAGCTCGGGGGTACCTCTGCCGCGCCGGCGCGCGACCAAGCGCGCGTCCAGCGCGGACGAGGCGGCGAGATCCGCCAGCGACACGGGCGGCGTGGCCGAGGGGGATCCGACGCAGCTGATGGCGCCACGTTCTCCCAAGGCGCCGCGCCGCTGACGCGCGGGCTCCCAGTCGACTCTCGCGGGCCGGCGCCGCTATAGTGCGGTCGATGCAGGGTGAACCGAACGACGTGGGCGAGCCGCGCGCCGGCGAGGGCGAGGGCGAGGTCCAGGGCGCGGAGGCCACGGGCGGCCCCGAGGGGGCGGGCACGCCGGAGGGGCCCCAGGACCCGCTCGCCGAAGCTCGCGCCGAGGCGGCGAAGATGAAGGAGCAGTGGCTCCGGAGCGCGGCCGACTTCGACAATTTCCGCAAGCGGGCCCGCAAGGAGATCGAGGACGCGCGGCGCGGCGGACGCGAGGACCTGCTCCGCGCCGTGCTCCCGGTGTTCGACAACCTCGAGCGCGCGATCCAGAGCGCGCAGCGGTCGAGCGAGGTGAAGGCGGTGGCCGACGGCCTGGCGATGGTGCAGCGGCAGTTCATCGACGCTTTGGGCCGCGAGGGGATCGCGCGCGTGCAGACGGTGGGGCAGCCGTTCGATCCCTCCGTCCACGAGGCCATCCAGCAGGTCGAAACGTCGGACCATCCCGCCGGCACCGTCCTCGCGGAGGTGCAGGCGGGCTACGTCCAGGGGGAGCGCCTGGTGCGCGCGGCGATGGTCGTGGTCGCCAAGGCGAAGCCGGGCGACGGGGGGCCGAGCTCGAGCGAGCCTGCGAGCTGAGCATGAGCAAGATCATCGGGATCGACCTCGGCACGACCAACTCGTGCGTCGCAGTGGCCGAGAAGACGGCGAGTGGCAAGCTCGAGGTCCGGATCATCCCGAACGCCGAGGGCGCGCGGACGACGCCCTCGGTGGTGGCCTTCTCGGCCGGCGGCGAGCGCCTCGTCGGGCAGGCCGCCAAGCGTCAGGCGGTGACCAACCCGACCAGCACGGTCTACGCGGTCAAGCGCCTCATGGGGCAGAAGGCCACCGCCCCCGAGGTGCAGCGGCAGATGGCGGGCGTCCCGTACAAGGTCTTCGGCGCGCCGAACGGCGACGCCTGGGTCGAAATCGCCGGCCGGCCGATGTCGCCGCCCGAGGTCAGCGCCGTGATCCTGGCGAAGATGCGCGAGATCGCCGAGGCGTTCCTCGGCGAGAGCGTCACCCAGGCCGTCGTGACCGTCCCGGCCTACTTCGACGATGCCCAGCGCCAGGCCACGAAGGACGCCGGGCGGATCGCGGGGCTCGACGTCAAGCGCATCATCAACGAGCCGACCGCCGCGGCGCTCGCGTACGGGCTCGAGAAGAAGAGCGCCGAGCGCGTCGCCGTCTACGACCTCGGCGGCGGGACGTTCGACATCTCCATTTTGGAGATCCGCGACGGCGTCTTCAGCGTGCGGTCGACCAACGGCGACACGCACCTCGGCGGCGAAGATTTCGACCGGCGCATCCTGGACGGCCTGGCTGACGCGTTCGCGCGCGAGCACAAGGTCGACCTGCGCAAGGATCGCCTGGCCTTGCAGCGCCTCAAGGAGGCCGCCGAGAAGGCCAAGCACGAGCTCTCGTCCTCGCTCGAGACGGAGATCAACCTCCCGTTCATCGCGCAGAGCGCCGCCGGCGAGCCCCTGCACATCGTCAGGACGATGACGCGGTCCGAGCTCGAGCTCGCGACGAGCGATCTCGTGGAGAAGACGCTCGGGCCGTGCCAGAGGGCGCTCGACGACGCGAAGCTCGCGCCGGCCGACATCCAGAGCGTCATCCTGGTCGGCGGCATGACCCGCATGCCGGCGGTGCAGAAGGCCGTGAAGCAGCTGTTCGGCCGCGACCCGCACAAGGGCGTCAACCCGGACGAGGTCGTGGCGGCGGGCGCCGCCCTCCAGGGCGCGGCCCTCGTGGACGAGAAGGTCGACCTGCTCCTGCTCGACGTGACGCCCCTGTCGCTCGGCGTCGAGACGGGCGGCGGGGTGTTCACGCCGCTCATCGGGCGCAACACGACGATCCCCGCGGAGAAGAGCGAGGTCTTCACCACGAGCGTCGACAACCAGCCGTTCGTGCCGGTGCACGTGCTCCAGGGGGAGCGCAAGATGGCCGCCGACAACCGGAGCCTCGCGCGCTTCGAGCTGACCGGCGTGCCTCCGGCGCCGCGGGGCGTGCCCAAGATCCAGGTCTCGTTCCGGATCGACGCCGACGGCATCGTGAGCGTCGAGGCCCGCGACCTGGGCACCGGGCGCGCGCAGACGGTGCAGGTCAAGCCGACCAGCGGCCTGAGCGCGGACGAGGTCCAGAAGCTCGTCGACGAGGCCGACCGCTTCAAGTACGCCGACGAGGTGCGGCGCGATCTCGCCGAGGTGCGCAACCAGGCCGAGACGCTGCTCTACACGACCGAGGCCGCGCTCGACGGGTACGCCAACCTCGTCGAGCGCGCGATGCTCGACGAGACACGCGCGCAGGCCAAGGAGTTGCGTGATCTGCTCCAGGGGCAGGGCGACCTCGCCCAGATCCGCGAGGCCTACCAGAAGCTCGAGGCGCTGACGTTCGCCATCGCCGAGAAGATGTACGGAGACGGCGGCGGCGACGCGCCGCCCGCCGCGCCGTGAGCGGAGGCGAGCCGACGCGGCTCGAGCGTCTCTTGCACGGCGTCGCCGGGCGCGCCGAGACCGACGCGCGCAGCCGCGCGTGGCTCGTCGCGGCGGTGAACGCCGCGTTCGCCGCGATCGCCCTCGAGAGGCGCCTCGGAGGGCACCTCCTGCTCGAGCTCGCGCGCGCGGCCGCCGTGCGATGGGGTCGCGCGAGGGCGCACGTCCTGCGTACGCGCCTCGAGCTCGACCCCTCGGACATGGCTGACCTGGCCCGCGTGCAGGACTGGGAGGACCGGGTCTTCGGCGTGACCGGACACTGGACCGAGCGGGGGCGTCACCGCGCCGTCAAGTGCGAGACCGCGTGCCCGTTCGCCCGGACGGCGGCGCGAGCGCCCGAGCTATGCACCGACGTCGTCCACGCGCTCGAGGAGGCGACGTTCCGCGAGCTGGCCCCCGGTTACCGGCTGCTCCCCCTCCAGCGGCTCCTCTCGCAGGGCGACGACGTCTGCGAGTTCGTGCACGAGCTGGGAGAGCCCGTCACGGGTGCGAGCGCAGAACGATGAGGTGACGGTCGAGCAGCAGGCAGAGCGTGCGCACGGCGTCCAGGGGCTCCAGGCCGCAGTCGTCGAGCACCCGGGCGAGGGGCGTCGCGCCGTCGACCCGCGAAAGCAGCGCGGCCTCGAGCGCGTCGAGCGGCAGCTCGTCGAGGACGTCGTCGGACACGGTGAGCCCCGGGACGCTGCGGCGATCCAGGAGGAGCTCTGCCGCGGCGACGGCGCCCACGTCATCGCCGACCGAGCAGCGGTGCAAGACCTCCTGGACGGCCGGGTCGGGCCCGCGCCCGTCCCACAGCGGCCGCGAGAGAAGCGCCTCCTCGAGCGGATCGGCGGGCGTGAGCCGTCGAGCCGTGGGGAGCACGCCCGAGCTCGGCGGCGGGGGTGGAGGCGTCGTGGGCCTCTGGTCGACACCCACCTCGTCTCCCGACGGAGCCCGCTGGACGGAGCGTTGGAGAGCCATGACAGCCGGAACACACAGCACGTTCGGTGCCGAGGGCGCCGCGCGGTGTTTTCGCGGTGCGAGCGTCGTGGTGTCGACAAGTTGACGCCCTCACGCGCGTCGTCCGGGACGTGGGAACATCCGCGGCGGGCCACACGAATGACGAAGACGAAACACTCCGCTCTCGCGGCCGGTGCCGGCCTCGTCGTGGGCCTCGCGGCGCCGCCGGTCGACGCGTACCCGGCGCTGTGGCTCGGGATGGCGTGTCTCGCGTGGCTCCTCGAGTCGGACACGCCCCTCCCTCCGTTCGCGTCGCGCGCGCGCGTCGCGCTGTCCGGAGCGCGCCGGGGCCTCGTGTTCGGCGCCGCGGCCAACCTCGTCGCGCTCCGCTTCATCCCGGGCGTCATCGCGCGGTTCACCCCCCTGCCGTGGGTGGCCGGGGCGCTCGCCCTGGGCTTGCTCGCGGTGTTCGAGGGCTTGCGCTGGATGGTGGCGGCGGTCGCGTGCGAGACGCTGGCGCGCGCGCGCGTGCCCCGCCCTGTCGCGTTCGCGGCAGGCGTCTACGCGGGGACGTTTGTACCCACCATGCTCCCCTGGACGGTGGCGGGGGGGGCGTCGCCGTGGCCCGTGGTCGTTCAGCTCGCCGACCTCGTCGGCGAGCGGGGCGTTTCTGCGCTCATGGCGCTCACCGCGGGGCTCCTCGCGACGGGCGTGCGCCGATCGCTCGGGCGCGAGACGCGCGCGCGGGGCGTCGCGCTCGTCGCCGGCGCGCTCGCCGTCGTCGGCGCCCAGATCGCGTACGGCGCGGTGCGCTTGCACGGCGTCGACGCAGAGAGGGCGTCCGCGGCGAGCGCCGCGGTCGGCCTCGTGCAACCAGGGGTTGGAGCCAGCACGCGCTGGGAGCCCGAGCGCGCGCCGGAGATCGTCGCCACCCTCTCGGACCTCACGAGGTTCTCCGAGGCGCACGGCGCGGCGCTCACCATCTGGCCGGAGGCCGCGTACCCCTACCCGCTCCCGCACGGATCGCGCGCCGAGCCCGCCGGGGCGCCCCCGATCCTCGGCCGCGGCGTGCGCGGGCCCGTCCTCACCGGCCTGCTCACGACGGGAGGGCCGGGGGGCAGCGCGTTCAACTCGGTGCTCGTCGCGACGCGCGCGGGCCTCTCGGACAGCTACGACAAGCGCCACCTGCTCTGGTTCGGCGAGACCGTGCCGCTCGCCGACCGGATCCCTCTGCTGCGCGAGATCTTCGCGCGCGGCCTCGGCCTCGCGCCTGGACATCGCAGCGTCGCGCTGGAGGCCGGGCCGGTGCGCGCGGCGACCCTGGTCTGCTACGAGGACACGCTCCCCGAGGCCGGCCGCGAGGCCATGGAGGACCGCCCCACCCTGCTCGTCAACGTGACGAACGACGCGTGGTTCGACGGGCCCGAGAGCGAGCTACACCTGCGGATGGCCGCGCTGCGCGCGGTGGAGCTGCGCCGCGACATGGTCCGCGCGGTCAACCGCGGCGTCCCTTCGTGGGTCGACGCCGCGGGGCGCGTGCTCGCCCGGGGCTCGCCCGACTTCGCCGCGGTGCTGCTCACGCATCCGGCGCTGCTGTCGACGGCTCCGACGCTCTACGCGCGGTACGGCGACGCCCCGTGGGCGCTCGCGTCGCTGCTGCTCGCCAACCTCGCGGTGTGGCGCGAGGCGCGGCGGCGCCGCGAGCCCCGGCGACTCGCCCTCGAACACGAAGGGCGCCCGGCCGCATCCCGCGGCGGGCGCCCTCCGGCTGGCGCGCGAGCGCCGTGATCGACCTACTGGATGAGGTCCTTGAGCGCCTTGAGCGCCGTGGCGCGGATCTTCTTCTGGGCCGGCTTGGCCTTGATGGTGATCGGCTCCTTCGTGAACGGGTTGATGCCCGTCCGCTCCTTGGTCGCCGCCTTCTTGATGGAGCGGAGCTTGAGCAGACCGGGGATCACGAACTCGCCGTTCGGCTTTCGGAGCTCCTTCTTGATCAGCTCCGTCAGTCCGTCGAACACACGGCTCACGCTCTTCTTGTCGAGCTCGGAGCTTTCGGCGATCTCGGCAATGACCTGCGCCTTCGTCAAACGCTTAGCAGACATTTCGAATTCCTCCCGTCGAACGCATCGACACGAAACTCTCGCTCTCCGACCGCACGCATTCGGGTCGGGCGGCGGGCCGAGTGGCGCTGCGGGCGGCCCGCGTCGGCGTCCCCCGTGGCGGCTTCGACGGGGAGACAGGTAGCACCCGGATTTCGCACGGCGCAAGGGAAAAACAGCCAGTTTCGTGATTTCGTCATGCGCGCGCCCGCGGCTTCCATGCGGCCCGCGTGGAGCCCGTGGCCCGAACGCGCCGTCGTCACCGGCGCGTTCGCGTCGTCTTTCGGCGGGCGCGTGCCGTGCGCTTCTTGGGCGGCGCAGGCGCGCTCGCCGCCGCGCAGAGCCGCGCCGTTTCACGCTTCATTCGCCGGTCGCGCGCGTCGGTGTCGTGGTCCCAGCCGAGCAGGTGGAGCAGGCCGTGGGCGAGCAGCGTCGTCACCTCGTCGGCCACGCTTCTCCGGGATTCCTCGGCTTGCCGGCGTGCGGTGGGCACGCTCACGATGACGTCGCCGAGGACGGCGCCGGCCTGCTCGGCGAGCTCCCCCTCCTGCTGGGCGAAGGCGAGCACGTCGGTCGGGCGATCTTTATGACGATAGATCCGGTTGAGCTTCTGGATTTGAGCGTCGCCGGTGAGGACGATCGACCATTCGGCTTCTGGACATTGAACGGCCTCGAGCATCACGCGCGCCCGGCGCAAGACCAAGGCGCGCGCGACGCCCGGGTGAGGCCCCTCCTCGACGAGCAGGCGCACGGGCATGGCGAGCAGCTTACGCGCCGGCGCGCGTTCGGAGTAGAGAGTCGGCGTGCTCGATCGCGTGTGCGCGGTGGTGCCGGGGTACCAGGCCGGCGAGACGGTGGGCGCCGTGGTCGACGACCTGCGCGGCGTGCTGGGGATCCCCGTGCTGGTCGTGGACGACGGCTCGACGGACCGTACCGGCGACGTCGCCGCGGCGCGCGGCGCGGAGGTCGTGCGCCATGATCGCAACCGCGGCAAGGGCGCGGCCCTGCGAACGGGCCTGCGACGGGCGGCGGCGCTGGGGCACCGGATCGCCGTCACGGTCGACGCCGACGGGCAGCACCCCGCCACCTCGGCCCTCGCGGTGCTGCGCGGCAGCGACGACGCCCGCGCGCTGGTCCTGGGCGTGCGCGATCTGGTGCGCGACGGCGCCCCTCGCGCGAACCGCTTCGGCAACGACGTCTCGAACTTCTTCCTGTCGGCGTTCGCGGGACGACGCCTTCGTGACACCCAGTGCGGCCTGCGCCGCTATCCGGTGCTCGAGACGCTCGATCTGGGCGCGACGGCGCGCGGCTACGCCTTCGAGGCGGAGGTCATCCTCCGCGCGCTCGCGGGGGGCCTGTCCGTGGTCGAGGTGTCCGTCCCGGCCGTGTATCCGCCGCGCGGGCAGGGGCGCTCCCACTTCCGCAACGTGCGCGACCCGACGCGGATCGTCGCCACCGTCGTGCGGACGGTCGTGACGCTCCGGCTCCGGGGACGCTGACGCCTACGGGAACCGGCCGGTCGCCGCGAGCAGGTCCAGGCGCGCCTGACGTGCGCCGTCCTCGGCGACGACCACGGCTGTGGCCGCGTCGAGCGCCGTGCGCTCGGCGTCGATGACCTCGATGTCCGTCGTCGCCCCGGCGCGGTACGCGGCGTTCGCCAGGTCGAGCGACGTCTGCGCCAGCGCCGCGGCCTTCTGCGCCGCGGCCAGCGTCGCGTCCGCGCGGCGCAGCTCCTCGAACGCGACCCGCACGTCCGCGCGCGCCTGCCGAAGCGTGCCGTCCAGCCGCGCCTGCGCCTCGTCGCGCGCCGCGTCCCTCTGGTGCTCCTGCCCGTAGCGCAGCCCCGCGTCGTAGAGCGGGACGGTGAGCACGAGCTGCGCCTGCCATCCGGTCGTCGGATAGGTCAGGGTCGAGGGCGTCGCGTAGAACGGCATGAACGTCCCGGTGAGATACGGCGAGTAGTCCGTCCAGTTGTCGTGGATCGTGTGCTCGGCGGCCCGCAGCCGCACGTCGGCCGCCCGGACGTCGGGGCGGCGCTCGGCGTCGCGCATGGCTTGCGCGGGCTCGATCGCCGCCTGGAGGTTCGGCTCCTCGGCGTCGATCGGGCCGCCGGCGCCGACCAGGACGCCGAGGGCCTCCCGGTAGCGGGCGAGGCCCATGTACTGCGTCTGCACGTTCGCCTCGTCGCTCTGGACCTGCTGCGCGGCGCGGACCTCGTCGATGCGGTTGCCGACGCCGCCCGCGAAGCGCTGGTGCGCGTACTCGTAGTGCGCACGGTCGGCGTCGCGCGCGCGCACGGCGGCGTCGATCACGCGCTTCTGCGCGACGACGATGAGGTAGGCCCTCGCGGCGGCGACGGCCACGAGCCGGCGCGTGTCGAGGGCCGACGCGCGCGCGGCCTCGACGCCGTCCTTGGCCTGGGACCACTGCGCCCAGGGCTTCGGCACGAGCAGCGGCACGGTCAGCGTGGCGCTCGCCAGGAAGCTCGTCATCGGCTGCACGACCGTGCTGCCGATGACGCGGGCCGAGTCGAGCTCGGTGAGGTCCCCGTTGCCGTAGAGGGTGGGGAGCGAGCCGCTCCGGGTCTGCTCGACGATCGCCTCGGCGCGCCGGATCTGGGCGATCGCGACGATCGCGGTCGGGTAGTGCGCGATGGCCATGTCGACGGCGCGCGCGAGGCCCACCGTGGGAGCCGCCGCGGGCTCGAGCTCCACGCCGGGGAGCGAGGGCGCCGCCGGAGCCGCGTCGTCCGCGCGCGCGGGCGCCGAGACGAGCACGAGGCCGAGCAGGATCGGGAAGACTCTCACTGCGGGCAGCGACATCCCGCGTCCTTATCATGCGTCCTTGGGATCGCGCAGACGGCGCCCTCCCCCCGTGCGGCGCCCCTCCGGACGAGGTGGGAACTGGCGCCGGTCCTCGCCCGAGCGTCGGTCGGTCCGTCTGCGGCGAGGCTCGGTCTTGCGCGGGCGCATGAGCGAACCTTGGGCACGACCGAGGGCGCCGGGGCAAGTTCCCGGCGGAAGCCGGTCTCCGCCGGGCACGACGGCGGCACCGGGGCTCGGTATCATCCCGCCCATGGCGAACGACCCTCCGAAGCAGCGGCTGCTGCGCCTGCTCCGCCGTACCGCGAAGGGCGCCCGCGTCGTGCGGGAGCGCTCGACGGCGGACGAGGGCGCCCTCTGGAGCGCCCACGAGCGCGCGCTCGTCCGGTCGCGGGACGCCGGGGCCGCGGCGCAGCGGATCGCGTCGAGCGTGGCCCGCCAGCGAGCGACGATGGAGAGCGTCGCCGATCGCGCGCGCTCGCTCGCGTCGCGCGCCGGCGAGGTGCAGGGCAGCTTCGGCCGGGTCCTCGACGTGTTCGAGCGCCTCGCGCTCGTGGCCCTCAACGCCGGGCTCGAGGGCGCGCGGCTCGGCGAGGCGGAGGGCAAGCAGCTCGGCCTGGTCGGCGACGAGGTGCGGGCCCAGTCGGCGCGGGGCCTCGAGGCCGCGCGCGAGCTCTCGGCGGCGCTCGCGCAGCTCGGCGCGGACCTCGGCGCGCTCGAGAGCCACGTGACCCAGGCGCAGACCGTCGTCGCCGAGGTGGCGCAGGAATCCGCGCGGGCGGCAGGCGCCGCGAGCGACGCCGAGGCGGCGCTCGTCGACGTGGGCGACCGCGTGAAGCGCGCGACGGGCAGCGATCCCGAGACCCTGCGGGCCGTCGCCGAGGCGAGCGAGCGCGCGCGGGCCCTGGTGACGTCGCTCAGCGTGCTGAGCGGCAAGGTGCCTCGCACGCTCCTCGTGGGGGCGCTCGGGCCGGTGCTCGCGCCGCTCGCCCGGATGCTGGCCGACGAGGAGCCCGAGGAGGACGAGAGGGGCGAGTAGCGGTCATGGCCGCCAGCGATCCGGAGCTCCTGCGCCTGCTGCTGCTCGAGCTCGAGCGGCACCTCGTCACGCTCCAGGCCCAGCCGCGCGACCCCGAGGCCGCGCAGCGGTCGGTCCACGCGCTCAAGGGGAGCGCCGGGCTGGCCGGGGAGCGCGAGCTCGCGGCGGCGCTCGAGCGCCTGCACCGGCGCATCAAGGAGGGCGTCGAGAGCGCGTTCGACGAGGCGGCGACCGTCGTGCGCACGGCCGTGCAGCGCCTGGCCGCGGGCGAGAGCGCCGTACCCGCGCACTGGCCCGTCCCCCCCGACGACCTCACGGCCCGTCCCCTCGATCCGCTGGTGCGCGCGCAGTACGCGGCCGAGGTCACCGACCGGCTCGCGCGCATCGACGACGCGCTCGCGACGACGCTCGAGCCCCTCGACGCCGTGCGGGAGGTCTACCGCCACGTGCACACGATGAAGGGCGCCGCGAGCGCCGTCGGCGACGAGGCCATGACCTGGTTCTGCCACGGCCTCGAGGAGCGCCTGCGCACCCCCGACTCCAGCCCCGGCGCCAGCGCCGCCTTGCAGGAGGTCGCGCGGTGGCGCGTGGTGCTGGGCGCGCTGCTCGACGAGCCGGAGACGGCGCTCACGATGCTGCGCTCGCGCGGCCGCCCGTCGCAGTCGCCGCAGGGCTCGCGGCCCCAGCTCCCCTCGACGCGCCCCGCCGAGTCGGAGCCGCCCCGCTCCCTCCTCCCGGAGGATGCCGCCGCCACGATCCGCGTGGCCGCCGTCGACGTCGACCGGCTGCTCGAGCGCTTCGACGCGATCGACCTCCTGCGCGAGGGGATCGCCGCGCGCGCCGAGCGCACGCGCGAGTCGGTGTCGACCCTGCGCGAGCTGCGCGGCTCGCTCATCGAGGCGCTGCGCCTCATCGGCCCCCCCAGGCCGTGGGGAGCCCCCGCGGCGGCGCTCCGGCGGATCGAGCAGGTGACCGCGGCGCTCGGCGCGTTCGGCGAGGAGCTCGACGGCGCGTCCGTCCGGCTGAAGACGACCGACCACGCGCTGCGCGACGGCGTCACGGCCGCGAAGCGGCAGCTCTCGACGATGCGCCAGACGACCGTGGGGCGCCTCTTCGCTCGCCTCACGACGGCCGTCGAGTCCGAGGCGCGCCGCAGCGGACGCGCCGTCATCGTGCGCACGCGCGGCGCCGAGGAGACGGTCGACCGGCGCGTCGCCGAGCACCTCGCCGAGACCTGCCTGCAGCTCGTGCGCAACGCGGTGGCCCACGGCATCGAGCCGCCCGAGGCGCGCACGGCGCTCGGCAAGCGCCCGTCGGGGACCATCTCGCTTGCGGCGCGCAAGCTCGGAAACCACCTCAGCGTCACGATCGAGGACGACGGCGCGGGCGTCGACGTCGCCGACGTCCGCGCACGCGCGCTCGACGCGGGGCTCATCACGCCCGCCATCGCCGAGGCCGCCGACGACGACACGCTGCTGTCTCTGCTCTTCGTGCCGGGCTTCTCCACGCGCGAGTCGAGCGATCTGCTCGCGGGTCGCGGCGTCGGGCTCGAGATCGCGCGCGCCGTGGTGCAGCGGATGGGCGGCGCGATCCGCCTCTCGAGCCGCGCCGGCGAGGGCTTCGCCGCGCGGATCGAGGTGCCGATCGAGAGCGGCCTCGTGACCGTGCTCTGGGTGCAGGCGGACGGGAGCGAGTACGCGCTGCCCGCGCTCAACGTGCGGCACGTGCGGGCGGCGAGGCGCGCGGGGGGCGACGAGCCCGAGACGCCGCGCGTTCCGCACCTGCTCGCGTGCCTCGACGCCGGGGCCGGCGCGGCGCCGGCGTACGTCCTCGACCTGGAGCTCGAAGGCGAGGAGACCCCCGCCGCGCCGGTGACGCTCGGCGTCGACGCCGTCGGTCGCACCGAGGAGGTCCTGGTGCGGCCGCTCGGATCGCTCGTCGCCGGGCTCGGCCCCTTCGGCGGCGCGATCGTCCGTGGCGACGGCTCGCTCCGGCTCGCCCTCGACGCCTGGGCGCTCGCGCCGCGGGTGAGGGCTCTCACCGCCGCGGGCCGGCCGAGCGGCGGCAGCGTCCGCCCGCCCGCGCCCAAGAGGTGACATGACCCTCGCCGTCCGCATCGACGCGATGGCCCGAGGCGACGCCGCGTCCGTGGCCGCCCTCGACGGACCGACGCGCATGGACGAGGCGCACGTGCAGGAGGAGGCGGAGCGGCCGTGGACGCGCGCGTGGGTGGCCCGCGAGGAGAGCGGAGGGCTCGTCGGGTACGTCATCACGTGGCACGTGACCGACGAGCTGCACGTGCTCAACGTCGCGACCCACGCCGCGCGCCGCCGGCAGGGCGTCGGTCGGGCGCTGCTCGCCGCGGCGGTGGACTACGCGCGCAGGGCGCGCTGCAGGCACGTGCTGCTCGAGGTGCGCCGCTCGAACGCGCCTGCGATAGGGCTCTACCGTGCCTTCGGCTTCTTCGCGATGGGCATCCGCGCCCGCTACTACGCGGACGACGAGGACGCGATCGAGATGGTGCTGCTGCTCGATCCGGAGACGGGCAGCGTGGTGACGCACCCGGACGAGGTACGACTCGAGGGGACAGAGGCGCACTGAAGGCCCGGCGCTCGCCAAGCGCGCCCGCAGGGCCGATGTTACACCTTCGAGGTCGATGAACCGCCCGGCCCTGCTCGCGTCCCTCGCGGCCCTCGCGGCCTTCGCCGCCACCTCCCCCGGCGCGTGGGGACAGCGGCCCCCCTCCCCGGGCGCGAGCGACGCGGGCCGCGCCGCGTTCGAGGAGGGACGGTACACCGACGCCGACCGCATCGGCGCGCAGCTGGCGGCGTCGGGCGATCGCGGCACGGGGCTAGCCCTCCGCGCGCGGGCGCTCGCGGCGCAGGGCAAGGTCGACGCGGCCATCGCGCTGCTGGAGCCGCTGCGGGCCTCGTCGACGCTGGACGGCCGGCGCGCACGCATCGTGCTCGGCGAGCTGCTCATCCGCGCGGGGCGCCGCGCGGACGCCGCGCCGGTCCTGCTGACGTTCGCGGACGACTACAACAACGACGTCATCACGAGCCACGACGCCGAGGGGCTCGCGATGGTGGGCCGCGCGATGTTCCTGCTGCGGCACCCGAAGGACGCCAACGAGGCGTTCAAGGACAGCGTGCGCGCCGATCCCCGGCGCCTCCAGACGCTGCTCTGGTGGGCGGAGCTCTTCTTCGAGAGCGACAACCCGGGCAACGCCGAGGCCGAGGTGAAGGACGCGCTCGCCCTCGCCCCGAAGGACCCCGACGCGCTCGCCATGGAGGCGCGCCTCAAGGTCGAGGACGGGTTCGACTTCGACGCGGCCGAGAAGCTGGTGCAGCAGGCGCTCGCGACGAGCCCCCGGCACCCGGCGGCGCTGGCGGTGCGCGCGGGGATCGCGCTGCGCGACGGCGACCTCGACGCCGCCGACGCGGCGCTCGACGCCGGCCTCGCGGGCACGCCGGGCGACCTCGAGCTGCTCAGCCTGCGCGCGGCCGCGCGCTTCCTGGCCGACGACCGGCCCGGGTTCGAGGCCGCCAAGCGCGCCGTGTTCGCGCGCGACA
>JAJYCT010000447.1 GCA_021778125.1 Myxococcales bacterium | reverse complement strand
GGCGCAATCGCCTGTACTTCGCGCGAATCCGATCCACCTCGACCATGCTGCCCGACCAACCGATGGTGCTGTCGGCCTATTTCCATGAGGGGATCGATAATTCTGACCGGGCGCCTTAGACACCACCCAACGAGTCGAGCCAGGCGTCAGCCTCCTGCTCTGTGATCCATCGCAGGTTCTGAAGCTGCCTCACCAAGGTGTGCGCACCTATCCCCAGCTCGTGCATCACTTCACGCAGATCCTCGGCTGTCCACGTGGCGGGATCGTCCGCTAGTCGCTCGTGAAGCGCAGCCGGGGGCGCGAGCAGGTGAGCAGCAAACGCGTTCGCGCGCCGTTCCACGAGGTAGGGCGCCCATGGGTTCGAAACGACTCCAACGCCTCGGTCGGCACCGTCATGGAGGAGGTGACACAACTCGTGTGCGAGCGTCATACGACGCCCCCATCGCTTGGCCGAAAACGATCCCACCGAGTTCACCGCGATACGCGGGCTGGTCCCGGGTAGATAGACGCTGGCGCCCTCGGTGCGACGATCGGTGAGCGCGACGTCTTGCAGGCTGATGCCGAGTTTCGGAAGGAGCACCTTCTCCAGATCCTGCTTGCCCGTCAGAGGCTCGGTCTCATGGAGCCCCATCGTTTCGCGCGCGTCGAGAGCGAGTTCATGGCCACTCTGCGTCGCCGCTCTCGGGTCCAATGGACAGGGGGTCAGCTTCCGGGCAGAAAAACAGACGCCTGCGCCGGACGACGGCGGGACAAGCGCAAGCAATTGGTCGAGGTCCGCTTCGGTGAGCGTCGGAGCGCTCGAGCGAAAGAGAAGCACGGGCACAGTGACCGGCATGACAAGACGAGGTTCTTCGAGACCCTGCTGGACGCCCAACATCGTGGCGACCGTGCGCAAGACGTCTCCCCCCGCGAGTCCAGTGAGGTCGAGCAGTCTCTTCGCCGCCTTCTCGAGCGAAGCCATGCCAGCTGCGATCCGCAGCCGATCAACGGCGCGAGCGGGGCTGTTCAACGCGTTGAGCTTGGCATGGAGGTCATCGAGCACGTTCGCGTCGGACTGCGCTCGGCATTCCTGGACGACGGCTTGGCACCACTCGTAGAGCAAGGCAGCCACGCGCTCAGCCGGAATGAGCGCAGCTCCCTGCGCCTCGCTCAGAACGATGCCGGGTTGAACGCTCCTCCACTCGGAGTCGTCCCAAGACAGTTCTACAGCATCGCCCATTCGACGGATGTGCACGTCCGGGATTCGATAGTCGGGGAGCGCAGCTCCAAGACCGTGTCGACGCCACCAGTCGAGTCGCACGTCCGCCACCTTGGCGTCGGCCTCGATCGCTTCGATCGACCGCGTGTGCCAGCGCGCAGAGGTTGTGTAATTGCCCCCACGAGGCAGTCGTGACTCATGGAACAGGACGTCCCAGTTTCCGGCGAGCCAAGCCACGAGCGGGAGCAGGGGGCACTCGACCTGATCTGTCGAAGCTCCGTCCGGCGTCACGCCGGCGGTGAGATTCCGACCGGCGACCCAGAGCTGGAACGCGCCCCAGCTACCTGCCCGCTCAGGGCGTTGCTCATCGGTGTCGGGGTCCGCAACCAGCGCAAATCCGATCGCAAGCTGACGGCGCTCGCCGAGAAGCTTCATCGCTCGAACTCGCTTCCCAAGCTCTTTCGAATTGCCTTGCGATACGTTGCAGGGTCGAGCCGCCCGCTCTCGACGAGTTTCTGGCGAGCTGCCGAGGGCAACCGGCTCCAGGGAATCGGGTACCCATGCCACACTCCAGGGCGATGCTCTTGAGCGCACAACGCGTATGCGCCCGACACGTTGTAGATCTCCTTTCCGTCTGCGGCACCCGAGTCGAGCAGCGACTGCGGGAGGTCGGCGAGGTCGTCCGGGCAAATGGACCCCCACCCCTTGGGCCGCCTGTGCTTCTGGTAGCCACTCGGATCGTAGATCGGCACGGCGTCGCGAAAGGTACACGAACTCGGGCAGGGGTGCACGATCGCGCGGTCGAGGCGGCTGCGTCGCCGACAGACAACGGAAACCACGGCGGGCTCCCTCCCTGGCTTCCATTGTTCGGTCACGCCCACGAGCGCGGCCCATCGGTGCGCTGGCATGTAGGCACACAACCCGACGCGAGCACCCCGCGCTCATGGCTGGGCCTTGCGGCGGCGCCTCCGGTGCCGGCTAGCAGTCGGGTCATCGGTGATGCGTCCGGGCCTTGCCCTCTGCCTCCCGGCCGCGGCGGCAGCCGCCTGCGTCGACCCGCTCACCTCGAACGCCATGTGCACGCCGGAGTGGGATCTCAAGAATACCGTGGGATACGCTCAAACGGCCACGGGGCAGAGGCCGGACGTCGTCTTCGGCTGAGGCCTCGCCGTCGAGGGCGACGCTGCACGTTGGCACGAATGCTCGACGGCTGACACGTGCAGTGTCGTCGAGCGCGAGCGCCCCAAGCAGGAGATCCTCGCTGTCGAGAGGGTGGGGACTGCAAGCGTGGGCGATGGTGGCGGGTCCGTCGAAGTGCTGAAGCTCACTCTGGCGCCCGGCCGCAAGTACGTCGTGCCATACACGAACCCGGTGAAAGAAGACGGGCGATGATTCGTGCTGGGTGCATATCCACGCCCGGAGCCTGGATCACGCCGCTCGTGTCCGACGGACCAGCAGGTTCTCGCCTTGCCAGAGCTTGGTGAGTTGCCTACCGTGCGCCCATGGGGAGCTTCGTGGCGCTCGATTTCGAGACCGCCGACCAGGGGCGCGACAGCGCATGCGCGATCGGCCTGGTGCGCGTCGACGGGGCGCGCATCACGGCGCGGGAGCACCGCTTGATCCGGCCTCCGCGCCGCACTTTCGAGTTCACCTACATTCACGGCATCGCGTGGCAGAATGTTCGCGGGGAGCCGCCGTTCCCGGAGGTATGGCGGCAGCTTCTGCCGCTGCTCGATGGCGCGGACTTCATCGCCGCCCATAATGCCAGCTTCGACCGTGGAGTGCTTCACGCCTGCTGCGAGAAGTCGCGCCTCGCGCCTCCGCCGCTTCCGTTCGAGTGCACGGTGCGCTTGGCGCGAGATCGGTGGGGCATTCGTCCGACGACGCTCCCCGACGTGTGCCGCCACCTTCGGCTTCCGTTGAAGCACCACGACGCGCTCTCCGACGCGGAGGCGTGCGCCCGGATCGTCCTTGCCGCGCGGCGGAGGGCATCCCAGGCACCGGGCATGCCCGCCCTCGCGAAGCATCTCGTCGCGTCGGCCAGCGACCTGGCGGGTGATCCGGCCGCCGAGCGGCAGGCGAGGGGCTCGAAGCGGCGCTCCTCAAGCATGCGCCCTCGGAGACCCTAGAGACCTGGATCGCGCGCAAGACCGGGGAACTGCTCGCACCGAGCGAGCGGGCAGTGATGAGCGCGGTGATCAAGGGTGAGCGAACGCTGCGGCTGACGACATTCCTTCGCCGGATCCTGAAGCCCGCCGCCGGGCTCCATCTCCCCATCCTACGCCGGCGCCTTCGACCACGAGCGGAGCTGCATGGCCTCCTGCCGCGGGATCGTCACGCGCGGGAAGACGACGGTCCTCGACCATTTCCCGCGGGCGATGGTCCTCAAGCCCCACGGCAGCTTCGACTGGTATCGCAACGGCTCCGACGCGATCCGGTGCAGCGTCGATCTCGACGCCGAGCGGCTCATCATCACTCCGGGGCTGAACAAGTACCGGCAGGGCTACAACGCACCATTCGACAAGCATCGCGACCTCGCCAACGATCACATCAAGCGCGCCGCCCGGCTGCTCGTCGTGGGCTACGGGTTCAACGACGACCATCTCCAGACGCACCTCGAGGCGCGCATCCGGGACGGGACTCCGACGCTCGTCCTGACGCGCACCGCCAACGCGAAGCACGAGAAGCTCGCCGCGGACTCGCCGAGGTGCGTGTGCATCTCGAGAGCATCCGGCGCCGCGGGGATCGCCGTGGCGAAGCGACGGCGAACCGCGAGGTCCATCGACGCGATGCTCCGGTCCGCGGTGTTCATGGTCGCTAGCACGTAGAGATTGGTGGGCAGTGACAGCTCGGTCTCGCCGTGGACCGGGTGCGGGAGGCGCACCCGACGCGGGCGCTCCCCGCCCACCTCGGCAGGCTCGAAGAGGTAGATGGCCTCTCCAGCCCTTTCAAGGTGCCCCTGAGACGCTCATGCGCGCCCCAGAAGCTTCGCCGTTGAGACATGAGGGGTATCGCGAAAGCGCGTTCGCTCGCGTCTGACTTTGGGGCCGCGCACGGCCTTTCG
>JAJYCT010000064.1 GCA_021778125.1 Myxococcales bacterium | reverse complement strand
GCGACCTGGCCGAACTCGTCGGCGGCGTCGCGTTGGGCGGCGCTGGCGTATTCTGGGCTGACGATGCGGGCGACGGGCCGGTCGATGCCGGGGAACGGGCTCCGGGCCTCGGCCGCTTGCGTCTCGCTAATCTCGCCCAGGAACTTCATGAGATCGATGCGCGTCTTGTCGTCAAGCCCGCCGGCCACGTACGTCTTGGTCATCGGCTCGACGACGGTGTCGAGCAGCGCCTTGATCGAGGGGTCGTCGGCGTTGTTGCCGGCCTTCGTCATGTCGTCGTCGTAGAACTGGGAGATGCGCTCGATCGCCTTGCTCTTCTGGGCAGGGTCGTCGAGGCGCTTCACCCACGTCTTGGGGTCGCTCTCGTCGTCGCAGGCCACGACGGCCGCTCCGACCAGAGCGAGGGGCGCGGCAACGGAGGCCGCGGCCGAAAGGAAACGGAGCGTCCAGACCAGCGTATGCGCGGTCTTCATGGCGAATTCTCCCGGGTTTTTGCGCCGCGGCTGGACGGTACAAGGGGGGTGACTGATGTGTCAACGAGGCATGCAGCGGCGCCGTGCTCGCGCGCTGCCGCGGATCAGAGGCCGGCGGCAGGGGCCTAGCCGCGCGCGAACTCGTAGAGCGCCTGGCCGCTGGCCACGCGCGTCGCCTCGGCCAGCTCGGCGCGGACGGCCGGCGGCGAGGCCGCGACGACGTGCTCGAGCGTGTTCTCGATGAAGACCCGGCCGCGGACCCCCTGCAGCACGAGGAGCACGTTCGCGATGACGCTCCGCTTGATGCTCGTCTGGAACTCGTTGCCCTCGATGACGACGTGCATCGAGTCGCACGCCCCGAGCACGTCGCCGTAGAAGCGCACGAGCTCGTCGCGCACGGCGCCCGTCGGGAGCGCCGACGGGCCGATGACCGACAGGTAGAGCAGAGGCCGCCCGAGCCGCGCGTACTCGTGGCGGAGCTCGGCGGCGATGACCGCGAGATCGTCGTGCTCGGGCTGCTTCCAGGCGACCGTGAGGACGCGACCGACGAGCAGCCTCTGGTGGGGCATGGAACTTCCAGCCTAGCGCAGGACCCGAGGCGAGGCAGGCCCGCACTTTCGGATATGCTCGCCCCACCATGAGCGCGCTCACGCAATCGCCCGCCTGGAAGGCCCTCGCGTCACACCACGCCGCCGTCGAGAGGACGCACCTGCGCGATCTCTTCGCGGCCGACCCGCGCCGCTTCGAGAAGCTCTCGCTCGAGGTCGAGGACGTCCTCGTCGACTTCTCCAAGCACCGCGTGGACGACGAGACGATGAAGCTGCTCTTCGACCTCGCCCGCCAGGCCCGGGTCGAGGCCCGGCGCGACGCGATGTTCGCGGGCGAGAAGATCAACGGGACCGAGGGGCGCGCCGTGCTGCACGTCGCCCTGCGCAACCGCTCGGGCCGCCCCATTTACGTCGACGGCCACGACGTCATGCCCGACGTGCTCGCTGTGCTCGCGAAGATGCGCCGCTTCACCGACTCGGTGCGCAGCGGCGGCTGGCGCGGGCACACCGGCGCGCGCATCACCGACGTCGTCAACATCGGCATCGGCGGCAGCGACCTCGGGCCCGCGATGGCCACGCAGGCGCTCAAGCCGTACTGGCACCGCGAGATGCGCGCGCACTTCGTGTCGAACGTCGACGGCACGCACCTGGCCGAGGCGCTGCGCGAGGTGCACCCCGAGCGCACGCTCTTCGTCGTCGAGAGCAAGACGTTCACGACGCAGGAGACGCTCATGAACGCCCGCAGCGCGCGGGCCTGGCTCGTCGACAAGCTCGGGACCGAGGCCGCCGTCCCGAAGCACTTCGTCGCCGTCTCCACGGCCACCGAGGAGGTGAAGAAGTTCGGCATCGACCCCGACAACATGTTCGCCTTCTGGGACTGGGTCGGCGGGCGCTACTCGCTCTGGAGCGCGATCGGCCTGCCCATCGAGCTGCTCGTGGGCGCCGATTACTTCGAAGCGATGCTCGCGGGCGCGCACGCGATGGACGAGCACTTCCGCACCGCGCCGCTCGAGAAGAACGTGCCGGTGGTGCTGGCGCTGCTCGGCGTCTGGTACGCCAACTTCCACGGCGCCTCGACGCACGCCATCCTGCCGTACGACCAGTACCTCGCCCGCTTCGCCGCCTACTTCCAGCAGGGCGACATGGAGAGCAACGGCAAGGGCGTCGACCGCGCGGGCCGCGCCATCGTCGACTACACGACCGGCCCCGTGGTGTGGGGCGAGCCCGGGACCAACGGGCAGCACGCGTTCTACCAGCTCATTCACCAGGGCACGCGCCTGGTGCCGTGCGACTTCCTCGCGCCGCTCGAGACGCACAACCCGCTCGGCAAGCACCACGAGGTCCTGCTCGCGAACTTCTTCGCGCAGACCGAGGCCCTGATGCGCGGCAAGACGCCCGAGGAGGCGCGCGCCGAGCTGGTGGCGCAGAAGCTCCCCCCGGCGCGCGTCGAGGAGCTCGTGCCGCACAAGACGTTCACGGGCAACCGGCCGACGACGTCGATCCTGTTCACGAAGCTCACGCCGCGCACGCTCGGGATGCTCGTGGCGATGTACGAGCACAAGATCTTCGTCCAGGGCGTCGTCTGGGACATCTACAGCTTCGACCAGTGGGGCGTGGAGCTCGGCAAGCAGCTCGCGAAGAAGATCGAGCCGGAGCTCGCGGCGAAGGGGCCGGTCAGCTCGCACGACGCGTCGACCAACGCGCTCATCAACCGGTACAAGAGGCACTACGGGCGGGGGTGACGCGGCTCACCCGGGCTCGTCGAGATCCGCTCCGCACGTGGCGCACGTGCTCACCCACCGCCGCCGGAACGGCAGCACCTCCCGCCACCGTCCGGCGGTCCTGCTGAAGGCCCCGTCGCGCTCCCGCTCGCGCGCCACGACCAGCGGCGGGCGGGGCCACGGGGGCTCGGCCCCCTGCCACTGCCAGAGGATCGCATCGTGTCCGTTGGGGCAGCGGACGACCGGCCCGGCCTCGAAGCCCGCGAAGTCCGCGGGACCGAACGGCAGGCGCCGCAGCGCCCGCGTGCGCCTCTGCGCGTCCTCGCGCGGCGCCCGGCCGAGTGCGCGCCGCGCCGGAGCATGCTCCTCGCAGAGCCACGGCAGGAAGCGGGCGCGCACCGGATCGAGCAGTTGCCCGCGGGTCGCGCAGACCTGCTCGGCCTCGACCTCGACCCAGGGAGCCGGGAGCGCGAGCGCCTTGTCCTCGTCGACCGCGTGCGTGTGGTGGACCTCCACGGCCGCGATGACCAGGTCCGCCCGCCCGAGCAGCGCGACGTCGACGACCCGCCCGCTCGCCAGGCGCACCTCGCACGCCGCGCGCAGGACCTTGGCCGGCATGGACTGCCGGCACGTGGCGGGACATCCGGGCGACGCGCACCGCCGGACGAAGGCGGGCGCGGCCCCCCCCAGCATAGACCCGCACGACATCGAGGATCGCCAGGTCGGGGAGCGCGTCGCCCCCCCCGGGAGCGGTCGCGAATCGGGACCATGACGGGAGGCGCCGAGACGCCCCCGTGACGCTCCAGGTGGCTTGACGCGGCGCGAGGTGCCCCCCAATACTTCGCACGCTAAAGAACTAGCCACGAGGGTCTCGCCATGTCCGATCTCCGCTTCGACAACCGCGTCGCCATCGTCACCGGCGCGGGCAACGGTCTCGGCCGCTCCCACGCGCTCCTGCTCGCGTCGCGCGGCGCCAGGGTGGTCGTCAACGATCTGGGCGGCGGCCACACCGGCGGCGGCAAGTCGTCGGCGGCGGCCGACAAGATGGTCGAGGAGATCAAGGCCGCCGGCGGCGAGGCCGTCGCCAACTACGACTCGGTCGAGGACGGCGCCAAGATCGTGCAGTGCGCGCTCGACACGTGGAAGCGCGTCGACATCATCGTCAACAACGCCGGCATCCTGCGCGACACCAGCTTCCAGAAGATGACGCAGGAGGACTGGGACCTCATCTACCGCGTCCACGTCCTCGGCAGCTTCCGCGTCACGCACGCCGCGTGGAACCACATGCGCGACGCCGGCTACGGGCGCGTCGTCATGACGGCGTCGGCCGCGGGCATCTACGGCAACTTCGGCCAGGCCAACTACTCGATGGCCAAGCTCGGCCTCTTCGGCCTCGCGCAGACGCTCGCGATCGAGGGCGGCAAGAAGAACGTGCGCGTCAACACGATCGCCCCCATCGCCGGCTCGCGCATGACCGAGACCGTCCTGCCGCCCGACCTCATCGCGGCGCTCAAGCCCGAGTACGTCTCGCCGCTCGTCGCGTACCTGGCGCACGAGTCGTGCGAGGAGAACGGCTCGCTCTTCGAGGTGGGCGGCGGCTTCATCGGCAAGCTGCGCTGGGAGCGCGCGCAGGGCGCCCTCTTCCGCCTCTCGCGCCCCCTCTCGCCCGAGAACGTGAAGGCCAAGTGGAGCACCATCGTCGACTTCGGCAAGTCGACGCACCCGACCAACGTCACCGAGTCGATGCAGCCGATCCTCGGCAACCTCGACACCGCCAAGGGCAAGGGCGGCAACGAGCTCATCGACGTCGACGAGGCGCTCGGCTACGAGCAGCCGCCCGTCGAGCAGCGCTTCGACGAGCGCGACGTGGCGCTCTACGCGCTCGGCGTCGGCGCCGCCGCGGCCAACCCGCTCGACGCCAAGGAACTCTCGTACGTCTACGAGATGGCGGGCGAGGGCTTCAAGATGGTCCCGACGTTCCCGGTGGTGGCGGTGTTACGGGCGATCTTCGATCTGGCCAAGGAGGGCAAGCAGGCGCCCGGCCTGCACTACGGCTTCGACCGCATCCTGCACGGCGAGCAGTACACCGAGGTCCGCGCCCCCTGGCCCACCAGCGGGAAGCTCATCCAGAAGATCAAGATCAAGGACATCTTCGACAAGGGCAAGAACGCCCTGGTCATCACGGGCATCACGACGACCGACGGCGACGGCAACGAGCTCGCGTACAACGAGCTCACGACGTTCGTGCGCGGCGCGGGCGGCTGGGGCGGCGATCGCGGCCCGAGCGCCGACGTGAACGTGCCGCCCGAGCGCGCGCCCGACGCGGTGGTCGAGGAGAATACGCGCCCCGATCAGGCGCTGCTCTACCGGCTCTCGGGCGACTGGAACCCGCTGCACGCCGACCCCGGCTTCGCCAAGAACTTCGGCTTCGAGAAGCCCATCCTGCACGGCCTCTGCACGTTCGGCTTCGCCGCGCGGCACGTCGTGTCCAGGTACTGCCCCGGCGGCGACCCGCGCTTCTTCAAGAGCATCAAGGTGCGCTTCGCCGACACCGTGTTCCCGGGCGAGACGCTCGTGACCGAGATGTGGAAGGAGAGCGACCAGCGCATCGTCTTCCGCACGAAGGTCAAGGAGCGCGATCGCGTCGTCATCTCCAACGCGGCGGTGGAGCTCTTCAAGGAGCTGCCGAAGAAGGCCGAGACGCCCGCGGCCAGGCCTGCGGCGGCGGCGGCCGGCGGCGCCGTGGATCCGGCCTCGCTCACGAGCGCCGACGTGTTCATCGGCATCGAGGACCACGTCGCGCGGCACCCGGAGCTGGTCAACTCGATCGGCAAGTCGTTCGTCTTCAAGCTGACGAGCCCCGACAGCGCGTTCACGCTCGACCTCAAGACCGCGCCGGGCGGCGTCAAGGTGGGCGCCGGCGCGGCCGACTGCACGCTGGAGCTGGCCGACGCCGACTTCATGGCGATGACGAGCGGCAAGGCCGATCCGATGAAGCTCTACATGGGCGGCAAGCTCAAGATCAGCGGCGACCTGATGGCGTCGCAGAAGCTGCAGTTCCTGCAGAAGATCGACCCGAAGGAGGCCCTCGCCGCGATCACGAAGAAGCGCGGCGGCGCGGCGGCTCCGGCGGCGGGTGCCCCCGCGACCGCGGCAGCGGTCGACCCCGCGTCGTTCTCGTCGTCGGACGTCTTCACGGCGATCGAGGACCACGTCGCGCGCAACCCGGATCTGGTCGGGCGCGTGGGCAAGACGTTCGTCTTCAAGCTGACGAGCCCCGACAGCGCGTGGACGATCGACGTCAAGAACGGCAAGGGCGCCGTGCAGGCGGGGGCCATCGACAAGGCCGACTGCACGCTCGAGCTCTGCGACGTCGACTTCCTCGCGATGACCAGCGGCAAGGCCGACCCGATGAAGCTCTACATGGGCGGCAAGCTCAAGATCAGCGGCGACGTGATGGCGTCGCAGAAGCTCGACTTCCTCAAGAAGATCGATCCGAGGCACGCGCTCGAGGCGGTGACCAGGAAGCGCGGCGGCGGGGCGGCGGCGGCGCCTGCAGCGGCGGCGGCGGCCCCTGCCGCGGCGCCCAGGGCCGAGGCGAAGGCCGGCGCGATGATGAAGGCGCTGGCCGACCGGCTGAGCAAGAACCCCGGCCTGGCCAGGGAGGTCGGCGTGCTCCTTCAGCTCGACGTCACGGGTCCCGAGGGCCACTGGGTGCTCGACCTCACGGGCGCGGGCGCCGTCCGCGAGGGCACCGACGCCAGGGCCACCACCCGGCTGCGCATCGACGACGGCGACCTGGTCGCGCTGGCAAAGGATCCGGCTCAGGTGCAGGACTACTTCCAGCGCGGCAAGCTCCGGGTGGACGGCGACGTCCGCCCGGCCCACAAGCTCGCCTTCCTGAAGGATCTCGTCTGAAGGCCCATCGCCACAAGACACACACACGACGGAGCAGGTGACATCATGGCGCGACGAGTGAACGTGATCGGCGTGGGGATGACGAAGTTCGCCAAGCCGGGGCAGAGCGAGGACTACCACGTGATGGCGAGCAAGGCCGCGCGGGCCGCGCTCGAGGACGCGAAGATCCCGTACGAGAAGGTCGAGCAGGCCTACGCCGGGTACGTCTACGGCGACAGCACCTGCGGCCAGCGCGCGGTCTACGAGGTGGGCCTGACGGGCATCCCCGTCTTCAACGTGAACAACAACTGCTCGACCGGCTCGACGGCGATCATGCTCGGCAAGCAGGCCATCGAGGGGGGCCTGGTCGAGTGCGTGCTGGTCGTGGGCTTCGAGAAGATGGAGAAGGGCGCGCTCGGGTCGAAGTTCCCCGATCGCGAGAGCCCCGTCTCCAAGCACGCCAAGGTCATGCTCGACGAGCAGGGCTTCAGCCAGGCGCCGCCGACGGCGCAGATGTTCGGCGGCGCGGGCCGCGAGTACCGCTGGAAGTACGGCGCCAAGAAGGAGACCTTCGGCAAGATCAGCGAGAAGGCGCGCCGTCACGCGGCGAACAACCCGTACGCGATCTTCAACCAGCCCCTGACGCTCGAGGAGATCATGGCGAGCGAGGAGGTCTTCGACCCCCTGACCCGCTACCAGTGCTGCCCGCCCACGTGCGGCGCGGCCGCGGCGATCCTCTGCTCGGACGACTTCGCCAAGAAGCACGGCCACACGAGCCCCGTATGGATCGCCGCGCAGGCGATGACGACCGACTACGCGTCGAGCTTCGAGAAGAGCATGATCAAGATGATCGGCTACGACATGACCGTCGAGGCCGGCAAGAAGGTCTACGCGCAGGCGGGCCTGGGGCCCGCGGACGTGCAGGTCTGCGAGCTGCACGACTGCTTCTCGGCCAACGAGCTGCTGACGTACGAGGCGCTCGGGCTCTGCAAGGAGGGCGAGGCCGAGAAGTTCATCTGGGACGCGCAGAACACCTACGGTGGCAAGATCGTCACCAACCCGTCGGGCGGCCTGCTCTCCAAGGGCCACCCGCTCGGCGCGACGGGCCTGGCGCAGTGCACGGAGCTCGTCTGGCAGCTGCGCGGACAGGCCGACAAGCGCCAGGTGGCGGGCGCCAAGGTGGCCCTGCAGCACAACCTGGGCCTGGGCGGGGCGTGCGTCGTGACGATGTACCGCAAGGACTGATCCGCCCGTCACGGTGGGAAGACATCGCGCCCGGTTCGCGTACGATGCCCTCATGAAGAGCGCAATCCGGGCTGCGGCGTGGACCGTCGCGGTGAGCCTCGTCGCGGCGGCCGGGTGCGGCGGCACCACCACGGGCGGGGGGACGACGGGCGGGGGCGGCTCGGGCAACGCCGTCTGCACGACGAGCGGGGCGTGCCCGGGCGGGCAGGCCATCTCGGCGTGCGTCACCAAGGACGCGTCCGGCGCGTGCACCGGCGCCTACTTCACGGTGGGCGCGAGCCGGTTCGACTGCTCGTCGTGCACCGACACGGCCTCCTGCGCGGCGAGCGCCGGCCAGGCGTGCGGGGGCACGTCGTCGAGCAGCAGCAGCGGCAGCTCGGGCTCGAGCAGCGGCGCCTCGAGCGGCAGCTCCGGCGGCAGCTCGGGCTCCAGCTCGGGCAGCGGGAGCAGCTCCGGGGGCGGGACGTGCGGCAACGCGATCCCGAGCTCGGCGGCGCGCTCGGTCTCGCTCGTGCTCACGGGCGTGTCGTTCGACGGCGGCAGCACCAGCGGGTGGCAGACGATCGGCCTGAACCTCGACGGCCTGTGCACCACGGCGACGTCCACCGACGTGTGCTCGCTGCAGGCGGGCGCCTCGAAGAGCGCGCAGGACGACGGCCAGGGCGGCATCGACAACAGCTTCGGCGAGAACGTCTGCCCGATCCTCGCGGCGACGGCCGGCCCGGGCGCTTGCTCGACGTCGATCCCGCAGGTCACCGTGCAGACCGACGCCGGCGGCAACGGCATGCTTGCCCTGTCGATGGGCGGCAGCACGTGGGCGTTTCCGATCCAGGCCGCGTACGTCGTGACCAGCGGAGCCGCCGGCGTGCTCGGGGCCGTCGCCCCAACCGCGGGCCTCGTCTCGGGCCTGCAGGCCGCGGCGGGGAACGTCTCCCCGTCGCTCTGCTCGGGCAGCACGTTCGCATCGCTCGCGACGCAGGTCGGGCAGGCCTCCGACATCCTGTCGGACGGCAGCAATGCCGCCGGGGCGTCGTGCGACGCGATCTCGCTCGGCGTGACGTTCACGGGCTCGTCGCCGATGACGGGGCCGTTCCCCACGGTGAACAACCCGTGCGTGAGCGACGCGGGGGCGGACTGACGGCGAGCCCACCTCCCACCCCCTGGCGCGTGGCCCGCTGCCAGCGGTCCCGCTCACTCCACGCACGCCAGCGACTTGCCCATGGTCGCGACGTGGAAGTCGGGCGCCGGGCACGACGCCTTGCACACCGCGCCCGTGCACGTCGGATCGCTCGCGCGCGGCAGCTCGTAGCTGCACCCTCCGGGGCCGCACGTCCACGCGATGCCCGTCGAGGGGTCCTTGCCCTGCGCGGTCGGCGCGGCGAGCACGCAGGCGCCGGTGAGGTTCACGTAGCTCGCCGGGCACTGACCCGCGACGGCGCACACGTCGCCGTGCCGCGGGCTGTGGTCGGGGCACGCGGGGGCGCAGTTGCCCGTGATGCTGTCGGGCACCAGCTCGCCCTCGCACGTCGTCTCGCCGCGGCTGCGCTTGCCGCGCGTCGCCTCGGCCTCGTCGCTCGGATCGGCGTCGATGACGACCGTCTCGTGGCCCCAGGTGGTCACCGTCTTCTCGTGCAGCCACGCGTAGCCGCCGTCGCCCCAGCCGGGGCCCCAGCTGTTGTGCGCGAGGAAGTAGACGCCGTGCGGCAGGCGCGCGTAGCCCGCGAGCAGCAGCGCGTGGCCCGCGTCGGGCCCCGCCGACCTGGCGTAGTGCGGGACGTAGCGCGCGCCGGGGCGCCCCCGGGGGACGAAGCTCGTCGGCAGCTCCATCGCGAGCACCACGTCCTGCCCCGCGGCGATCTTGGCCTGGAGCACCGCGACGTCGGGCGGCCCGAGGTACTCGGCCTCGGTGAACACGCCCTCGGGGCTCTGCTCGAGGCGCGTCACGCGTGCGTCGTCGACAGGCTTGCTGCAGCCGAACCGCGGCGGCTTGGGGTACTCGGAGCAGGCGACCCACGCCGAGGCCTCGGCCGGGTTGAACGGCCAGGCGGCCTCGCGCCCGAGGAGCTGCCCCACGTTGGCCGACAGCGAGCTGCCGACCACCGGCGAGTGGTAGCGCGCCCAGATCTCCATGACGCTGACCGCCGTGGCCCTCGGGTTCCAGCGCAGGAGCTCGTGGTCCACCGCCGCCGCCGTCGCGAACGCGGTGCACGCGGGCGCGAACGACTGGTTGCGCACCGCCCCCTCGCTGCCTTCGTGCCGGTGGTCGATGACGGCCGGCAGGACGGACGGATCGCGCGCGAGGAGGCTCCGCGGCACCAGCACCCTGGCGCCGTCGCCCCCGGCGTCGGCCGACCCGAAGAGCAGCGCACGCGCGCAGGCCAGCGGGGCCACGTCCGCGCCCGTCCAGACCGCGCGGCACGGGTGACCCGACAGGTCGCTGCCGGGCGGAACGGTGGCCGGCGCCTCGTGGTCGGCGAGCGCCGGCAGATCGGGCAGCGGCGGCGTGGGGGGATGCGGGCTGCGCAGAGGCGGCGGCCTGCGCGCGGGCGACAGGTCCCTCGCCCCGAGGACCGCGGGCCCGGCGTCGTCCGCGGCGGGCGCACGGCTCTTGCAAGTGACCGCGGCGAGGGGCAGGACGGCGAGGAGCGAGAGGGCCGAGATCCGCACGGCACCATCATAGCGGGCCGCGCCGGTGCGGGACCGCCGAGGGGGAAGAATTCCGGTGCGTCCGGGAAATTTTCCCGGGCGACGGCGTCGCCGCGCGCCTCCGGGCGGGCTGCGGCGCGTGGCACGCCCCTGGCACCGGAGCCGCGCGGAAACCTCCCGGCCCATGGCGGTCCCGTGACACCCCTCCTCCGCGCAGCGGTGCGTGCCGCGCTCGCCGCGTCCGTCGCCGGGGCCCTCGCGGCGTGCGGCGAGTCGGGGACCGAGCTCGGTGCGCCCTCCACGCTCCTGTCACTCACGGTCGCGCCGCTCGAGCTCAGCCCGCCGTTCTCGCCCGACATCCACGACTACACCGTCCGGTGCGCCCCCGGGCCCAACTCGCTCTGGGTCCAGATGAAGGCCGCCCCGGGCTCGCTGGCCACGCTGCAGACGCCGGGGGAGTCGCCCACCCGCGTCGCGCTCGACACGGTCGCGGTCAACGTGAAGGAGGACGAAGCGCTCGTCGTCCACGTGACGGGCGACACGCCGACCGAGCCCTACTGGGTCCGGTGTCTGCCGCACGACTTCCCGGACATCCGCTTCACGCCTCACCCCGCCACCGGCCAGCCGACGCCGGGCTACTACCTGCTGGGCAACGTCCAGGTCGCGCCGCAGGAGGACGGCTTCGCGATGGTCCTCGACGGCCGCGGCACGCCCGTCTGGTACTATCGCGTCGGTCCGAGCGGCGCCTTCGACGTCAGCCGGCGCGCCGACGGGAGCATCTCGTACATCGCCACGCTGGGGTACTTCGGCGCGGACCCGAGCGCCACGTTCGTCCTCCAGAGCCTCGCGCCCTGGCAGTCGCGGTCCGTCCAGGCGGTGGGCGCGCCGACCGACGAGCACGAGCTGCGCGTGCTGCCCGGTGGCAACGCCCTCGTCCTGTCGTACCCGCTCGTGAGCGGCGTCGACCTCACGGGCCTCGGGACCTACGGCGCCGGCGAGACGGTCGCCGAATGCGCGATCCAGGAGATCGATCCGCGCGGCGCGCTCGTCTGGGAGTGGCATAGCTTCGACCACATCGACCCCGTGCGCGAGTCGACCGGCCCCGAGAGCGACACGATCAACGGCCAGAACATCGTCGACGTCTTCCACTTCAACTCGCTCGACGTCGACGCCCGCGGCAACCTCCTGGTCTCGGCGCGCGACATGGACGCGGTCTTTTACGTCGACCGGGCCACCGGCAAGATCGTCTGGAAGCTGGGCGGTGCGCCCTACAGCAAGGACGGCGCCCGGCTCGTGCGCGTCGTCGACGACCCCGAGACGTCATTCAGCCGGCAGCACGACGCGCGGCTCCAGCCGAACGGCGACGTGTCGATGTTCGACGACCACACGGCCCTGCCCGGGGTCGCGCGCGGGGTGCAGTACCGCCTCGACCTGGGCTCGGGGACGGCCCGCGTCGTCTGGCAGTACCGCGGCCCGGTGAGCAGCGAGGCCATGGGGAGCTTCCGGCGCGCCGCGGACGGCTCGAGCGTCATCGCCTGGGGGCTGTCGAGCGACCCGTCGCGCTTCGCCGGCGCGTTCACCGAGGTCGACGACGCCGGGCACGATCTGCTGGACGTCGCGTTCCCCTACGGCGACGTCACGTACCGCACGGTCAAGGTGCCGCTCGCCGACTTCGACCTCGACGTGCTCCGGGCGACCGCCGGCCACCCGTGAGCCCCGAGGCGGCCGCGTGGTGGTGCGGTCGCCGCGGTAACGCTAGGTTCGCGTCCCGTTTCCCCCACGGAGGCGAATCCAATGACGGCCCTGGTCGAGTGCGTCCCGAACTTCAGCGAGGGGCGCGACCGCGCGAAGATCAAGCAGATCACCGACGCCATCGAGGGGGCCGGCGGCGTGACGCTGCTCAACGTCGAGCCGGGCGCCGACACGAACCGCACGGTCGTGACGTTCGTCGGCCCGCCCGAGGCCGTCGAGCGCGCCGCCTTCGCGGCCATCGCGCGCGCGGCGCAGGTCATCGACATGCGTGGCCACACGGGCGCGCACCCGCGCATGGGCGCGACCGATGTCTGCCCGTTCGTCCCCGTCGAGGGCGTGACGATGGAGGACTGCGCGGCGATCGCGCGGCGCCTGGGCGAGCGCGTCGGGCGCGAGCTCGGCATCCCCGTGTACCTGTACGAGGCGGCGGCGAGCCACCCGTCGCGCAGGAACCTCGCCGACGTGCGGCGCGGCGAGTACGAGGGGCTCGGCAAGAAGCTCGCCGATCCGGCGTGGAAGCCCGACTTCGGCCCCGCCGCGCTCCACGCGTCGGCCGGCGCGACGGTCATCGGCGCTCGCCCGTTCCTCATCGCGTACAACCTCAACCTCAACTCGACCGACGCCAATCACGCGTCGGACCTGGCGTTCGCGCTGCGCGAGAAGGGGCGCGTCGCGCGCAGCGGCAACACCACGCCGTACTACTCGCGCGGCAAGAAGATGGTCTACCGCGAGGGCGCGTTCCCGTGCGGGAGCTGCGCGCACGTGGCGACGAGCTACGAGGCCGTGGCGGCGCACTGCGGGGAGGCCCACGGCTACGATCTCGGCGAGCTGCTGCGCGCCAACGACGTCGTGCCGCCTGCGGTGGTGGGCAAGAACGTCTACCGGCCCGGCCTCTTCAGGGCGTGCAAGGCGATGGGCTGGTACGTCGACGACTACCGGCGCGCGCAGGTGTCGATCAACCTGACCGACTACACCGTGACGTCGCTGCACGACGTGTTCGACGCCGCGCAGAAGCTCGCGGCCGAGCGGGGGCTCCTCGTCACCGGCAGCGAGATCGTGGGTGTCGTGCCGTTCCAGGCCCTGCTCGAGTCGGGCAAGCACTACCTGCGCAAGCAGGGGCGCACGGTGGGCCAGCCCGTCATGGACGTGCTGCGCGCCGCGGTGACGTCGCTCGGGCTCTCGGACGTGGCGCCGTTCGACCTCGAGGCCAAGGTGCTGGGGCTGCCGAAGACCCCCGCCAAGGCGCTCGTGCAGCGCACGGTGGTCGACTTCACCGACGAGGTGTCGCGCCCCTCCCCGGCTCCGGGCGGCGGGTCGGTCGCAGCCCTGGCGGGCGCGCTCGGCGCGGCGCTCGCGTCGATGGTGGCCAACCTCACGTACGGCAAGGAGGGCACCGAGGCGCGCGACGCGGAGCTCGCGCGCGTGTCCGGGGAGGCGCAGCGCCTCAAGGACGAGCTGATCGTGGCGGTCGACGCCGACTCGGCGGCCTTCGAGGGGTTCATGAGCGCGATGCGCATGCCCCGCGGCACGCCCGAGGAGGCCGCCGCGCGCGCGCGCAAGATGCAGGAGGGCCTCAAGGAGGCCGTGCAGGTCCCCTGGTCGACGGCGCAGGCGAGCCTGGCGGCGATGCGCCTGTCGCGCGCGGTCATCACGATCGGCAACCCCGCCTCGCTGAGCGACGGCGCGGTGGGCGTACAGATCGGCTACGCGGGCGTGCGCGGCGCGCTGTGGAACGTCCTCATCAACCTCAAGGACATCACCGACCCGGCGTACGCGGCCGAGAAGCGCGCGGCCGTGGCGGCGCTGCTGTCCGAGGCACGCGCGCTGGCCGACGAGTCGGCGACCCACGTCGAGGAGCTCCTCGCGGCGGCGATCGACAAGAAGCGGTGAGGCTCACGCGCGCTCGACGCGCGCCGTGGTCAGGATGAGATCCTCGCGGCGCAGCCAGCGGACCTCGACGCGGAACGGGCCCTCGCCCTGCGCGAGGTGCATGGCGACCTGCGCGGTGCCGTCGGGCTGCGGCGTGAGCGCGACCTCGCGGAAGCCCACGTAGCGGCGCACGAACGGATCGAGCGCCTTGTAGACGGCCTCCTTGGCCGAGAAGCGTACGAGCAGCTCGCTGCCGCGCGCCGCGGCGGGCAGGGCGGACAGCGCCGCGAGCTCCTCGGGGCGCAGCACCTTGGAGGCGATGTCGATCGAGCGCGGCGCGTCGATCTCGACGTCCACGCCGATGCGCGCGGCCCCCTCGCGCGCGACGAGGCCCACGGCGATCCGGTCCTTGTGGCTCACCGAGCCGACGATCCCGGCGGGCAGCCCGGGCGCGCCGCGGTCGTCCGGGAGCACGGCGGAGGCCTCGGCGCCCGCGCGCGCGAGCGCCTCGCGCAGGGCCGTCCGTCCCGCGATCCACGTGCGGCGGCGCGGCGCGCCGAAGGCGGCCGCGTGGGCGCGCTCCTCGTCGCGCAGGGCCTGCGCCAGCGACTCGAGCGCCTCGCCGTCGGGGATGCGCACGCCGACGCAGCGGCCGTGCGGCAGCTCGAGGTCGAAGGCCACGTCCACGTCGCCGCCCATGCGGCGCATCCTGCCACGGCGCCTCGAGCCGTGGTACGAGCGGCTCACCATGTCCGACGTCCACGCCGTGATCCTCGCCGGAGGATCGGGTACGCGGTTCTGGCCCGCGTCGCGCCGCAGCCGCCCCAAGCAGCTCCTGCCGCTGGCGGGCCGCGAGGGCGAGCCGCTCCTCACCGCCACGGTGCGCCGCCTCGGGCCGCTGGTGCCGCCCGAGCGGATCTGGATCGCCACGGGGGCGCACCTCGCCGACGCCACGGCCGCGGCGCTTCCCGACGTGCCACGGAGCCAGATCCTGGTCGAGCCGGTGGCGCGCAACACGGCGGCGCCCATCGGGTGGGCTGCCGCGACGATCGCCCGCCGGGATCCAGACGCGATCGTGGTCGTCCTCCCCGCCGATCACTTCATCGCCGACGAGCACACGTTCCTCGAGGTGCTGCGGACGGCGATCGGCGCCGCCGAGGGCGGCTACCTCGCCACGATCGGCATCGTGCCCACGCGCCCCGAGACGGGCTACGGGTACATCGAGGTCGGCGAGCCGGTCGCCGAGGGCGTGCACGCGGTGGCGCGCTTCGTCGAGAAGCCCGACCGGGCGCGGGCGGCGGAGTTTCTCGCGGGCGGCAAGCACCTGTGGAACGCGGGGATGTTCTTCTTCCACGCGGGCGTCATGCGCGACGCCATCCGCGCGCACCTGCCGGCGCTGGCGGCGGGGCTCGACGCGCTCGACGCGGCGGCGGCGCGCGGCGAGGAGGCCGGGGCGCTCGCACGCCTGTTCCCGACGTTCCCGTCGATCTCGATCGATCACGGCGTCATGGAGAAGGCCTCGCGCCTGGCCGTCGTGCCGGGCAGCTTCGGGTGGAACGACATCGGGAGCTGGGAGGTCACCTGGGAGCTCGCCGAGCACGACGCGCAGGGCAACGCGGTCCCCGAGGGGACCATCACCGTCGAGGCGCACGACAACCTCGTGAAGGATCTGACAGGGCCCCGGGGGCGCCGCAAGCGCTACGCCCTGGTGGGCGTCCACGACCTGATCGTCGTCGAGACCGACGACGCCGTGCTCATCATCCCACGCGAGCGCGCCCAGGACGTGCGCGCGGTCGTCGACGCGCTGCAGGCGCGCGGCGAGACCGAGCGGCTGTAGTCGCTCGCCTACCTCGCCTTGGCGCGCTTTCGCGCCGCAGGACGCGCGCGCGAGGCCTCGCTCTTGGGGGCGCGGGCCGACTTGCGCTTGCCCGACGAGGGGTACGGGTCGAACGCCGCAGCGGCGCGGTCGCCCTTGCCCTCGTCGCCAGCGAGCGCCGAGAGGCGGGACAGCTCGTCGCGCAGGCGCGCCGCCTTCTCGAACTCGAGGTTCTCGGCGGCCGAGAACATCTCGAGGCGCATGGCCGAGATGCGCTCCTCGAGATCGCTGGCCTCGCCCGCCTCGGCGGCGCGCACGCCCCTGGGGAGCCTGGGGACGTTGAGGTAGTCGATCGTCCCGCTCGCCGGGTTCACGTTCATGATCGCGCGCACGACCGTCTGCGGGACGATCCCGTGGCGCTCGTTGTACTCGGCCTGCACCTCGCGACGCCGCTCGGTCTCGTGCATCGCGTTCTTCATCGCGGGCGTGATCGATTCGGCGTACATGATGACGCGCCCGTTCACGTTGCGCGCCGCCCGCCCGATCGTCTGGATGAGCGACCGCGGGCTGCGCAGAAACCCCTCCTTGTCGGCGTCGAAGATGGCGACGAGCGACACCTCGGGCAGGTCGAGCCCCTCGCGCAGCAGGTTGATCCCGACCAGCACGTCGAACTCGCCGAGGCGCAGGTCGCGCAGGATGTCGATGCGCTCGAGGGTGTCGATGTCCGAGTGCAGGTAGCGCACGCGCACGCCGAGCTCGCGGTAGTAGTCGGTGAGGTCCTCGGCCATGCGCTTGGTGAGCGTCGTCACGAGCACGCGCTCGTTCTTCTTCGCGCGGTCCCTGATCTCGCCGAGCAGATCGTCGACCTGACCCGCGACGGGCCGGACCTCGACCTGGGGATCCGTCAGGCCCGTGGGCCGGATGAGCTGCTCGACGACGACGCCCTGCGCCTTGCCGAGCTCGTAGTCACCCGGCGTCGCCGACACGTAGATGGCGTGCTGCACGTGCGCCTCGAACTCGTCGAACTTGAGCGGCCGGTTGTCGAGCGCGCTCGGGAGGCGGAACCCGTAGTCGACGAGCGTCTCCTTGCGCGCGCGGTCGCCCCGGTACATCGCCTGCACCTGCGGCACCGTCTGGTGCGACTCGTCCAGGACGATGACGAAGTCGGGCGGGAAGTAGTCGATGAGGGTCGGCGGCGCTTCGCCGGGCTTCCGCCCGGACAGGTGCCGCGAGTAGTTCTCGATGCCGGAGCAGAAGCCCATCTGCTCCATCATCTCGAGGTCGTACTGCGTGCGCTGCTCGAGGCGCTGCTTCTCAAGGAAGCGGCCCTCGCCGTCGAAGAAGGCGAGCCGCTCGCGCAGCTCCTCGCGGATGCTGTCGATGGCGCGGCGCATCTGCGCCTGCGGCGTGACGTAGTGCGAGCCGGGATAGATCGCGTAGCGCTCGAGCGTGCGCCGCACCTTGCCGCGCAGCGGATCGACCTCCTTGATCGACTCGATCTCGTCGCCGAAGAACTCGATGCGGATCGCCGTCTCCTGCTCGTACGTCGGGAAGATCTCCACGACGTCGCCGCGCACGCGGAAGGTGCCGCGGTGGAAGTCGACGTCGTTGCGCTCGTACTGGATGTCGACGAGCTGGCGCAGGAGCACGTCGCGGCGCAGCTCCTCGCCGACGGTGAGCTGGATGAGCAGCCCCTGGTAGCTCTCGGCGCTGCCGATGCCGTAGATGCACGAGACGCTCGCCACGATGATGACGTCGCGGCGGCTGAGCAGCGCGACCGTGGCCGAGTGGCGCATGCGGTCGATCTGGTCGTTGATGATGGCGTCCTTGTCGATGAACGTGTCGGTCGACGGGATGTACGCCTCGGGCTGATAGTAGTCGTAATAGCTGACGAAGTACTCGACGGCGTTCTCGGGGAAGAGCTCGCGCATCTCGCCGTAGAGCTGGGCGGCGAGCGTCTTGTTCGGCGCCAGGATGAGGGTGGGCCGGCCCCACTGCTGGATGACGTTGGCGACCGTGAACGTCTTGCCCGAGCCGGTGATGCCCAGCAGGACCTGGTGCTTCTCCCCCGCCCGCAGGCCGCTCAGCAGCTGCTCGATCGCCCGGGGCTGGTCACCCCGGGGCTCGAAGCTCGTTCGCAGGCGGAACGGAGAGTCGGACATGGGAAGCTGAGACTCTCGCCCGGCGGCGCGCCAGGCGCAAGCGGGCCCGCGCGGCGCGTGGTAGACCGCAGGCCCATGAGTGATGTGCCGGCGCCCATGAGCGCGAGCCTGCGCGGCACGGCGTTTCTGGGCCTGGGAGCCATGGGCGCGCCGATGGCCCGGCGCGTCGCCGCGGCGATGCCCCTGTCGGTGTGGAACCGCACGCGCGACAAGGCCGAGGCGCTCGCGGACGTCGCCCGCGTCGCCTCCACGCCGCGCGACGCGGCCCGCGGGACGGGCGTCGTCGTCACGTGCGTCGCCGACGCGCGCGCGCTCGAGGTGATCCTGGCGGGCCCCGAGGGGCTCCTGGCGGGGCTCGAGCCCGACGCGGTGGTCGTCGACATGTCGACGATCGGGCGCGCGGCCGCGCGCGAGGCGCAGCGGGAGATCGAGGCCGTCGGGGGCCACTTCGTCGACGCGCCCGTGAGCGGCAGCGTGGGGCCGGCCGAGCGGGGCGAGCTCCTGGCGCTCGTCGGCGGCGCCGAGCCCGACGTCGAGCGCGCGACGGCGGTGCTGCACACAATGTGCAACCGCATCCTGCGCGCCGGTGCCGTCGGGCAGGGGCAGGCGCTCAAGGTCGTGCTCAACGGCGTGGGGGCCCACCACTTCGTCGCGTTCGCGAGCATGCTCGCGCTCGGCGAGCGGGCGGGCCTGTCGCGCGAGGTGCTGGTCGACGCGTTCACGTCGGGCGCGTTCGCCACGCCCAGCTACGTGAGCAAGCGCCCCCGGGTGCTCGCCCGCGACTACGGCAACGCGGAGTTCACGCTGGCGCTCGCGCTCAAGGACGGCGCGCTCAACCTGGCGCTCCAGGAAGAAGTGGGGCTCGCGCTCCCGGTGGCCCGCGAGATCATGCGCGAGATGGCCCAGGCCGTCGGCGAGGGCCTCGCGCAGGAGGACCTCTACGCGATGGAAAAGTACTTCGCCCGGCGGTGAGGCTCACTGGCGCATGTCGCGCGCGCTCGCGCGCGTGACGTACGTGAAGATCGGCCAGTGGCGCAGCCAGGTGGCGTGGACGATGGGCGCGCCGTCGCTCGGCGACGAGTCCTGCCCCAGGGTGCCCACCACGCGCACGAGCGAGCGCGCCCCGACCGCGTGGGGGCCCACGTCGTCGTCGCCGTGGAGGCGGACGAGCGCGTAGACGACGCCGAAGTCCCTGTCGCTCACGGTCACGCGGCACGAGTCGTCGTCGTGCTCGTTCTCGCAGAGGTTGCGCGGCTCGAGGCGGCGTACCCCGAGCTTGAGCAGGGCCTGACCGCCGGGACCCGCCGCGCGCGACTCGACCACGCCGAAGAGCGTGAGGCTGCCCTTGCGCCACTCGTCGGGCTGCCTCTCGACCATCACGGGGTCGTACTCGCGAGCGCCCGCGACGGCGGCCGCCTCGTCGCCGCGCGGCGCGTAGCGCGGCGAGTGCCCGTACGGGCCTGCGCCCCCGCAGGCGGCGAGGACCAGCAGGGCCAGGAGCGAGCAAGCGCGGCGCCGACTCTTCACGACGCCGAGCCTAGCGCGCCCGAGATCACCCCGCGACGACCTTGCGCCGCAACCACAGGCGCAGCGCCATCTCGGCGGCGACGGCCGCGAGCAGCGCGAGGGCCACCTCGCCGCTCACGTCGACGCGGGCGCGCGACTCGCCCACGCCGGCCCCGAGAGTCGTCGACGCGGCCGCGCGCGGGCGAAGATCGAGCTCGCGTTCGTCGGGCGCGACGGCCCGGACCTCCGGCTTGCCGTCCACGTCGAGCCGGTAGACGCCGAGGCGCGGCGGCACGACCCTCGCCACGCCGTCGTCGCGCGTCACCGCCACGGGCCCGTCGGGCCCCTGCACCGCAACGGACACCGCGCCCGGGAACCGCCACGTCGTGCCGACGACGCTGCGCCGGGGCGCCGCCCGATCGCGAGCGGCGTGCACCCACGCGTCGAGGAGCGCCAGGAACGCCGGACGCAGGGGCAGGTCGCTGGCGTCGACCGAGAAGGGGAGCGTCACGAGCCACCCCTCCCCGCGCCCGATCGCGCGACGACCGACGAGAGGCGCGCCGTCGGCCCAGCGCGCGAGCGCCTCGAACGCGCTCGCGTCGTCCGGCGCGAGGACCGCCCGGCGGGGGGCCGAGAGGTCGGCCAGGCTGCGCGCGCTCTCGGCCAGCTCGCCGCTCCCGCTCGACGGGTCGGCCCCGGGCGCAGCGTGCGCCGAGAGGTCGTCGAGCGGGTCGTCGGTGGTCGCGAGGACCTCGATGCCGAACCGGTCGAACA
>JAJYCT010000446.1 GCA_021778125.1 Myxococcales bacterium | reverse complement strand
GCCCCCTCCTGCGACCGCGACCGCGCACGGCAAGCCGGCGCCGCCTCGACCGGCTCCCGCGCCCACGCATGCCGCGGCGCCCAGGCCCGCGCCCCCTTCCTCCGATCCCGGCTACTAGCCGCGAGGGCGACGTGAGCCGACGTGAGCCTGTGCTATTCGAGCACATGCATTCTAGATGCGATCCTCCGTCCCCCTTCTCGGCGCCGTCCTCGTCACGCTCGCGACGCTCGCGCCCGCGACCGCCCGGGCCCAGGTCGGCGAAGCCGAGCGCGTCGCCGCGCGCGACCTCTTCAAGCAGGGCGACGAGCTACAGCGCGCCGGCCAGTACGAGGGCGCGCTCGACAAGTTCCAGCGCGCCGAGCAGGTCATCCAGGCCCCGACCAACGTCCTGCGCATCGCCGAGTGCCAGGCGGCGCTCGGCAAGCTGGTCGAGGCGGCCGAGTCGTACCGCACGGTGGTGCGCTGGTCGCTGCCGCCGGGCGCCCCGCCCGCGTTCCAGTCCGCGATCGATCAGGCCAGGGGCGAGCTGTCGCAGGTCGAGCCGCGCGTGCCGCGGCTGGTCGTGCGGGTCGCACCGGCGGGCGTGGCGAGCGAGGAGCTCTACATCGACGGCACCGCTGTGCCGGCGGCCCTCCTCGGCGAGCCGTTCCCGCTCGATCCCGGCGACCACAAGGTCCTGGTGAGCGCGCCCGGCTACGCGAGCCCCGAGCAGCGCGTGTCGCTGCGCGAGCGCGAGACCAAGACGGTCTCGGTCCAGCTCCGTTCCCTCGCGACCGCGCCCGGTCCCGCGCCAGTGCCCGCCCCGACGACGCCGACGACGCCGACGACGGCCGACACGCCGCCGCCGCCCCCGGTGTACGTCGCGCCACCCGAGGGCCAGGGCGGCGCCGCACCCACGACCGAGCGAAGGCGCTCTTCGGCTAGCCTCCTTCTCGGCGCGCACGTCGGCCTCACCTTCGCGACCGGCTCCCTCCCCATCGACCAGACGATGGTCACGGGCGCCGGGCCGACGGCGCAGATGGGCGACGTCTCGGGCCTCGGCGTCGCCTTCGGCCTCGACGGCGGCCTGCGCTTCGCCCGGAGGTTCTATCTGGGCCTGGTCCTCGAGCGATCGGCGTTCGGGGCGGGTCACAACCCGCAGCAATCCCTCGGCGTGTCGAGCATCTCGTCGAGCGCCACGGGCGCGGGCGTCGTGGGCGCGTTCATGGCCGACCCCGACAAGCCGAGCTTCTACTTCGAGCTCGGGCTGCTGGGCCGATGGTACTCGTTCTCGTCGCCGGACTTCCCGACCCAGAGCTACTCCACCGCGGAGGTGATGGGCGGCGTGGGCTACTGGATCCCGCTTGGACGCTGGCTGCGCGTGGTGCCGCTCGTCTCGGGGAGCGTCGGCTCCTTTGCGCTGCCCGACACGACGGCGAGCAGCGGGCAGGGGCAACAGGGGCACGCCTTCTTCCTCATCGGCGCCAAGGGCTTCTACAACATCGACCTTTGACCCTGTCTCGCGGGCCCGTGCGGGCCCCCTTCCCTCCGGTCGACAATCCCCTGCAACGAAATACAAGTCCCTGACAATTGTCCGGCCCCCCCCCGGTACGACCGGGGCATGCACCTCTTCCTCTGCACGGCCTACTTCACTGTGCTGGCCGTGCTCGCGATGTACGGTCTGCACCGGTCGCACCTCGTGCTCACGGTCCTGCGGCACCGCAAGGCGCTGCAGGAACTCAAGGAAGGCGTGCCGGCTCTCCCCGCCGAGGGCCTCGCCGCGCGCACGGAGCTACCGCACGTGACCATCCAGCTGCCGCTCTACAACGAGGCCACCGTGGCCGGGCGCCTGCTCGACCACGTGGCGGCGATCGAGTACCCGCGCGAGCGCCTCGAGATCCAGGTGCTCGACGACTCGACCGACGAGACGCGCGCGATGGTGCGCGAGAAGGTCGGAGAGCTGCGCGAGCGGGGGCTCGACGTCGTCTACATCCACCGCGTGGACCGCACGGGCTACAAGGCCGGCGCGCTCGACAACGGCCTGCGGGTCGCCAAGGGCAGCCTCGTGGCGATCTTCGACGCCGACTTCCTGCCGCAGACCGATTTCCTCCGCGCCGTCGTCCCCCACTTCATCGCCGACCCCAAGGTCGGGATGGTGCAGGCCCGCTGGGGCCACATGAACCGTGAGCAGTCGCTGCTCACGCGCACGCAGGCGCTCATGCTCGACGGTCACCACCTCGTCGAGAACCGCGCGCGCTCCGCGGCCGGCTGGCTGTTCAACTTCAGCGGCACCGGCGGCATGTGGCGCAAGGAGGCCATCGCGAGCGCGGGCGGCTGGGAGCACGACACGCTCACCGAGGACCTCGACCTGTCCTACCGCGCGCAGCTCGCCGGGTGGCGCTTCGTGTACCGCGAGAACGTCGTCACGCCGGCCGAGCTGCCGGAGGACATCAGCGCGTTCCGCGCGCAGCAGTTCCGCTGGGCCAAGGGCACGGTGCAGACGGCGCGCAAGCTGCTCGGGCGCGTGCTGCGCTCGGACCTCTCGCTCATGCAGCGCATCGAGGCGACGTTCCACATGACGCCGCACTTCGCGTACCCGCTGATGGTTCTGCTCAGCGTGCTGCTCCTGCCGGCGCTGGTGCTCATGCCCGCGACCGATCTCAAGACGATGCTCCTCATCGATCTGCCGCTCGTCATCGGCACGACCGGATCGCTCGCGGCGTTCTACGCGATGGCCGAGGCCGCGCAGGGACGCCGCCGCCTCGACGCGCTCCGGCAGCTGCCGGCGCTGCTGGCGCTGGGCGCCGGACTGGCGCCCCACCTGACGAAGGCGGTGTGGGAGGGCCTGCGGTCGATGGCCGGCGAATTCGTGCGCACCCCGAAGAAGGGCACGACGCAGGGGCGCTACCGCGCCGCCGCCGACCTGCCGACCATCGAGATCGCCCTCGCCCTGACCTCGGGCGCGAGCACGGTGGCCTCGATCGAGACGGGGCACTGGTTCGCCACTCCGTTCGCGATGCTCTTCACGTTCGGCTACGGCTACGTGGCGTTCTTCGTCGCGTCCGAGCAGCTCGCGCGACGCAAGGCGCAGGCGACCGTCGACGCCGCGCATGGCCACCCCGCCGCGGCCTCCGAGCCGCCGGCGGCGCTCGTCCCGGACCCCTCCGAGGGGGGCGACGGGCTGGCTGCGTGATGCCTAGCCAGCCACCCGGAACGCGTTTAGACTTGCGGCTGCCCGGGACCGAGGGGAGAGGCGACGATCATGACCAAGGCCGAGATCGTCCAGGCGCTGTACAGCAAGGTCGGCGGCTTCTCCCGCAAGGAGTCCGCCGAGCTCGTCGACCTCGTCTTCGAGATGATGAAGGACACGCTTGGCAAGGGCGAGAAGATCAAGGTGAGCGGCTTCGGCAACTTCGTCCTCCGCGACAAACGCCAGCGCCCCGGGCGCAACCCGCAGACCGGCCAGCCGATCAACATCAGCGAGCGACGCGTCCTCACCTTCAAGGCGAGCCAGATCCTCAAGCTGGCGCTCAACCTGCGCGCCGGCGCGGTCGCGAACGGCGGTTCCGCCTTCGGGGCCACGGGGAGCGACAGCGCGGCCACCGAGGACTGAGCGCGCCCCATGAGCGACGCGGGTCGCGGCAGCCTGCCGCCGAAGCTCTACTACCGCATCGGCGAGGTCGCCGAGCTGGTCGGCGTGGAGCCCCACGTCCTGCGTTACTGGGAACGCGAGTTCCGCAGCATCCGGCCGACCAAGAGCGCCAAGGGGCAGCGCGTGTACTCGCGCCGCGACGTGGAGAGCCTGATGCGCGTGCGCGAGCTCCTCTACGGCGAGGGCTTCACGATCGCCGGCGCGAAGAAGAAGCTCCAGCGGAGCGGCGACGAGCCACGGGACGCCGGCGACGCGGAGACGTCCAAGACGCGCGAGCAGCTCGTCGCGATCCGCAGCGACATCGAGGCCTTCCTCGAGGAGCTCGGCTCCGCCAAGCGGTGAGGTCGCGTCCGAGAATGTCCGCGCGCCACGCGCTCGTCGACCGGCGTCGCGTCCATGGCCCGCGGGGCGAAGAGATCTTACGCGGGTAGCCAGAAGTGATAAAAGGCGCGCCCGACCCATGCTCGCGCGCCGTTGGTTGTGCTTGTCGACTTTGCTGGCGCTCGCCGCGCCCCTCCTCGCGTCGGCGTCCGCCCGCGCGCAAGGCCCCACGCCCGCGCCCACGGCGCCCGCGCCTGCACGGGAGCCCACGACGACGGCGGCGACCGCGTCCACGACGACGGCACCCGCGATCGGGCCCGCCGCTGCG
>JAJYCT010000445.1 GCA_021778125.1 Myxococcales bacterium | reverse complement strand
GCCTCCAGCTCGGCCAGTTTCTCCTTCAGCCACAGGCGCGTGGCCACCAGGATCTGGTCGTTGCGGCTGCGTCCGGTATGCACGCGGCGGCCGGCATCGCCCAGGCGCTCGGTCAGGCGCGCCTCGATCGCGGAATGGCCGTCCTCGTAACGCGCGTCCAGCACGAAGGCGCACGCGCACGGCTCGTAGGCCCGCGCCGCCCCGAGCTCCGCGGGGATCGGCTCCTCCCCGAGGACGACCAGCACCGGACCCGGACGGTCGGCGAGGAGCAGCGCGGCCTCGAGCAGGGCGGCGCCCACCGTCGCGTCGCCCGCGGCGACCGTGGTCGACGGGCGGTGGTTGCGCGTCGCGATGGACAGGAGCCCCGCCGCGGTCGAGTGGACGCTCTGCACGAAGCGCGGCGGGCTGACGGCCTGCCCCGACGCGATCCACTCCAGGACGTCGATGGTGGTCCGGAGCTCCCCGTACGCGCTGCCGAAGACGGTGCGCACGGCCTGCGGATCGACGCCCGCCGCGTCCAGCGCGAGGCCGGCCGCCTCGAGCAGCATCTGCGTCCCGTGGCTCGTGAAGCGCCGCAGGCGCCCCTCGACGAGGCGGAACGCGGGCGCGCGCGTCGCGCACTGCTCGCCCCGGCGGGCGGCCAAGGGCGTGAGATGGGCGGGGCTGAAGAAGCCCGCGCCCTGCACCGACACCGAGGCGAGGGGCGGAGCCTTCATGCGACGACGAGCACCGACGCGTTGTGTCCGCCGAAGGCGAACGAGTTGACCAGGACGCGGCGCAGCGCCGCCGCCTCCGGGCGGCGCACGACCCGGACGCCGAGCGCCGGGTCCGTCTCGTCGGCGCCCGCCGTCGGCGGCAGGAGCCCTCGCCGGATCGACTCGACGGCCAGGACGACCGCGGTCACCGCGGAGGCCCCGAGCAGGTGCCCGGTCACCGACTTGGTCGCGCACACGGGCACCCGGTCGCCGAAGAGCCGCGCGATGGCCCGGGCCTCCGAGCGGTCGTTGTGCGGCGTGCCCGTGCCGTGCGCGCTCACGGCGTCGACGTCTGCGGGGCCGAGCCCCGCGCGCTCCAGCGCGTCGGCCATCGCGGCCATGGCCCACTGGCCTTCGGGCTCGGGCGCCGAGCCGTGGTACGCATCGGACGACTCGCCGACGGCCGCGATGCCCGCGAGCCCCGGGCCGTCGCGCTCGAGCAGCACGCAGCCCGCGCCCTCGGACAGCGTGATGCCGTCCGGGTCCCGGGCGAAGGGGCGTGTGCCGCGGGGCGACAGCGCGCCCAGGGCCCCGAACCCGTGCAGCGTCGTGCGACAGAGCGTGTCCGCGCCCGCGACGACGACCGCGTCGGCCACCCCGGACGCCAGCAGGCGCAGCGCGCTCCCCAGCGCCTTGCCGCTCGACGAGCAGGCCGTCGACACGGTCAGGCGTGGCCCCTCGAGGCCCAGCAGCTGCGCCAGCGCCTCCGCGCCGCGGTCGAGCGGGTGGTGGTCGGCGTAGCGGAAGGGGCTCCCGGGGGCGCGGCCCGCGCGCAGCGCCGCGTACGCGCGCTCGGTCGCGTCGATCCCGCCCGTGGACGTGCCGTGCACCAGGGCTACCCGCCGGGGCCCGTACCGCCCAGCCGCCGCGCGCACGGCACCTTCGATCTGGCCCCCCGCGGCGAGCAGCATCCGCGTCAGGCGCGTGTCCCAGCGCGCCAGGGGGCCCGTCAGGGCCGGCGGATCGGCCATCTCGCCGACGACGGCCTCGAAGGGCAGCGGGAAGGCCTGCGAGGGGGCCGCAAACCGCTGTTCTCCCGCGAAAACGCGGGCGATCGTCTCGTCGGTCCGGGCTCCGAGGAAGGTCGAAAGGCCGTGGGCGGTCACCCGGGCCGGCGGCTGGGTCTCTTGCATGCGCTCCGCCACTAGAGTACTGCCGCTGCTCACGTGGGGAGGCAGAGGGCCTCCCAGACTCGAAAGTAGAGCAGTGACATGGCCAAAGGCACCGTGAAGTGGTTCAACGACGCGAAGGGGTTCGGCTTCATCATCCAGGATGACGGGGGAGCCGACGTCTTCTGCCACCAGACCGCCATCCAGGCGAAGGGCTTCCGCTCGCTACAGGAAGGCCAGAAGGTCGAGTTCGAGGTCAAGCAGGGTCCCAAGGGCCTGCAGGCCGAGAACGTCCGCATCCTCTGACCGCGAGAAGCGCGCCGGGGCATGCACGAGTCCGACGCGGTGGAGCTGCTGATCGACGCGCGCCCGCGCGATCTCGGCAGCTTCGCCGTTCGACCCGTGCTGCCCTCGGTGCGGCGGCGGCGGGTGCTGCCGCCCATCTCGCTCGCTCGACCCCATGGGGCCCGTCGCGCTGCCGTCCCGCTGCCGCCGAGGGCGCACGGCGCGAGGTAGTCCGAGGTAGAGTGTCGTCGTGACCTCCGACGCCGCCGTCGCCGCCATCAACGAGATGCACCGCGGGACGTGGGCCGAGATCTTCGGCTTGCACATCGACTCCGCCACGCGCGACGCGGTGACGGGCACCGTCGAGCTCCGCCCCCACCACCGCCAGCCGCACGGCATCGTGCACGGCGGCGTCTACGCGAGCATCGTCGAGTCGGTGGCGTCGATCGGCGCGGCGCTCGACGCGATGGCGAAGGGCAAGACCGTCGTCGGGCTCGACAACCACACGTCCTTCGTGCGCGCCGTGCGCGGTGGGATCCTGCACGCCACGGGCACCCCCGTGACGCGCGGGCGGCGCACGCAGCTCTGGGACGTCGTGCTGCGCGACGACGCGCAGGCCGTCGTGGCCACCGGTCGCGTGCGGCTGCTCGTGCTCGAACCGGACGCCGAGGTGGCGGGCGGGGCGCTCGGCGGGTCCCCGGGGGGAGGCTGAGCGATGCTGCGCGCTCGCGTGCCCGCGCTCGTGCTGCTCGCCCTCGCGGCGGCCTGCTCCCGGGGAAGCACGACGTCCCCCGAGCCCGCCGCGGCCGCCTCCGCGACGGGCGCGCCCCGGACGAGCCTCGGCAACGTCATGGTCCAGGTCGGCCGGCGCTTCGAGATCGCCGGGCGCGCCGCCGGCGCGAACCGCTTCGACCTCGCCGCGTTCGAGGTCGGCGAGATCGAGGAGATGTTCGAGGGCGACGTCCCGAGCGCGGAGATGCCCAAGGAGGGGCCGACGGCGCACATCCCCGCGATGGCCAAGGCGTTCCTCGACGGCAACGCGCCCGCGCTGCGGAAGGCGGCCGCCGCGAGGGACCGGGCGGCCTTCACCGCGGCCTTCGCGCGCGCGGCCGCCGCGTGCAACGCCTGCCACCAGGCCTCCGAGAAGGCCTTCATCCAGGTGCCCACCGAGCCCGGCAAGGCCGTGCCCGATCTCGAGCCGCTGCCCGCGGCGTCGGCGGCGCCCCGCTGAGGGCGAGGATCGCGGGTCTCTCCCGCGCGTACCCGTGCGTCCGAGACCCGCGTAAGGTGGAGGTCGATGGACGGTCAGGGGGCTTCCGCCATGGTCGATCCGCTTCTGCTCTCCGAGACCCTCGACTCGCTGAGCGAGGGCGTGCAGGTCGTCGCGCCCGACTGGCGCTACCTCTACGTGAACAACACCGCCGCGCGCCAGGGACGAAGGTCTCCGGGCGAGCTGCTCGGCAAGACGATGCACGAGTGCTACCCCGGCATCGAGCGCACGCCGATGTTCGAGCTGCTCGAGCGCTGCATGGGCGAGCGGAGCTCGGAGCGGACGGAGAACGAGTTCACCTACGAGGACGGGCGCACGACGTGGTTCGAGCTGCGCATCCAGCCGTGCCGTGCCGGGATCGTCATTGTGTCGCTCGACATGACCGAGCGCAGGAACGTCGAGAGCCGGCTCCAGCAGACGTACCGGCAGGCGCTGCGCGACATCGTCACGCCGGTCGTCCGGCTGCACGAGGGGGTGCTGCTCGTGCCCCTGGTGGGCGCGCTCGACGGACCGCGCGCGGCGCAGATGACCGAGACCGTCCTTCACCGCGTGGTCGAGGAGCGCGCCAAGGTCGTCCTCCTCGACGTCGCGGGCGTCCCGGTGGTCGACACGGCCGTGGCGGGGGATCTCCTGCGCGCGAGCGCCATGCTGCGGCTGCTCGGCAGCGAGGCGATCCTGACGGGGCTCGCCCCCGAGGCCGCGAAGTCGATCGTGCACCTCGGCGTCGACCTCTCGACCATGCGGACGACCGGGCAGCTCGCCGAGGGCATCGCCTGGGCGCTGGCGGCGGTGGGCGGGAGCGCGCCCGTCGCGAAGGGCGTGGCGAGGCGCTAGGGGCGCCGCGCGGCGGCCGCGCCGCGCCTGCCCGCGCGCCGCGCGTGC
>JAJYCT010000444.1 GCA_021778125.1 Myxococcales bacterium | reverse complement strand
GAGCGGGAGGCCTCGCTGCTCGCCGCCGCGCGCCTGGCCCTCGTGCAGGGTGATCCTCGGACCGCGCTGCGCCAGGTGCGCGAGGCGCGCGCGACGCCGGGCTCGCAGCTCGGCCCCGAGGAGCTCGTCGTCGAGGCGCGCGCGCTGCGTGCCCTGGGCGCGGCCGACGAGGCCACGGGCGTGGACGCGACGCTCCACTCCCGGTTCCCGGACTCGGCGCTGGCTCGCTAGGCCTCGCGCTCCGGATCGTCGTCAGGAAATGCACACCCTGGCGACGGACCGCGCACGTTCCGTCCAGACGGAGCGCAATCGCGCACCTACCTTGTGCGAAAAACGCGGCGCAGACCTTGCGTGAGGCGCGACCCCAAGCTCGTGACTGGGGAGCGCAAGTCCATGAAAATGAATCTTTCCTACGTGATGGTAGCGGCGGTCCTCGCGGGCGCGTACGCCTGCGGCGGCAGCTCGAACAACGCATCGAGCACGGCTGGAGGCGAGGACGCCGGCACGACGTTGACGGACGCGGCCCCCGAGGCCGCACCTCGCAAGGACGCCGGCCCCACCGACGCGGGCGTGTCCGACGCGGCGGCCGAGGCCGAGGCGGGCCTCGACCACGGCGCCGCGAGCACGACGTACCCGGCGTTCCTGCCGAGCGTCGGCCAGATCCAGAACAACGGCGGCTACGTGATGCAGCACCCGGTCATCGTGCCGGTCACGTGGCACTCCGACCCGAACGAGGCGATGTTCCAGCAGTTCGCCGCGTCGGTCGGCGGCACGTCGTGGTGGCACGCGACGACCAGCGAGTACGGCGTGGGCGCGGCGACGGCGGGGGCGCCCGTGTCGATGACGACGACGGCGCCGTCGAGCATGCAGGACAGCGACTTCCAGACGCTCATCCAGACCAACGCGGCCGCGAACGCCGACGGAGGGACCGGCGCGTGGCCCGCGCCGACGCAGGACACGATCTACGCGTTTTTCCTCGACCCGACGACGAGCCTCAACATGGGCCCCGGCCAGGACGGCGGCCCGACCGACGCGTGCTCGTCGGGCGTGGGCGGCTACCACGGCCAGGTCACGGTCGGCTCGGTGACCACGGCGTACGCGATCGTGCCGTCGTGCACGTTCGGCCCGCCGTACACGGCGCCGCAGCAGTCGACGATGTCGATGAGCCACGAGCTCGTCGAGGCGGCGACCGATCCGCAGCCGTACGCGAACAGCCCGGGCTGGACCGGCTTCGACCAGGAGCACTTCGGCTTCGACTGGCTGCTCGAGTTCTCGAGCGAGCTCGGGGACGCGTGCGAGCTCTATCAGGAGTCCTTCTACGAGGAGAAGGAGACGAGCCCCTCGTTCGACTTCTTCGTGCAGCGCACGTGGTCCAACGCGGCCGGCCCGCTCGGCCACAACCCGTGTGTCCCGGCGCCGGCCGATTCCTACTTCAACGTCGCGATCCTGAACCTCGCCGAGACCACGATCACGCTGCCCCCGCAGCTGACGGGCGGAACCACCGCGCAGAACATCCAGGTCAAGGGCGTGCACATCCCCGTCGGGCAGTCGGCGCAGGTCGAGCTCGGCTTCTTCAGCGACGGCCCGACGAGCGGCCCGTGGACGCTGAGCTGGCATCAGGGCAGCCCGTTCAACCCGAACAAGGCGACGTACCTCAACGTGACGATCGACCAGACAACCGGCGTCAACGGCGAGAAGGCCTACGCGACGGTCACGCCGACGGGTGAGAGCAAGCTCGCCGCCGAGCTGCTCTGGTTCGAGTCGACCCTGGGCACCGGCTCGACCGCCGTGAAGCACATCATGCCCGTGGTCATCAGCAGCTACGTCAGCGACTAGGCCACCGACGACGCGGCCCGGAGGACCGCCGGCCCCGCGACTGGCGGCGGCCCCTCCGCCGCCGAGGATGCGGTGCACGCTGCTCGAACCTCGACGCGCGGCCCGAACGTATCACGCGGCCCTTGACGTGTGATACGCGCGGCCACAGATGTATCACGCGAGAGGGAGGACGCCATGAGCGACATCCGGGAAGGCCGCTGGCTGCAGTGGAAGGGCCGCGTCAAGCGAGCGTGGGGTGCGCTGATCGGCAACGCGCACGTCGAGGCCGAGGGCAACGCGGAGGTCGTGACCGGCGCCGTCCAGGAGTCGCTCGGTGTCGCGAAGCGCGAGGCCGCCCGCGAGGTCGTACGCGGCGCGAACACGCTCGCGAGGCTCGCGAAGAAGGCGGCGCGCGCCATCGAGCGCTGACGCCTGACGCGCAGGTTCGACCACGTGCGCACGATGCGAGTGAGACCAGGTACGGCATCGCCCCATGACTCTGAATCCTCGGCGAGAAGCGGCGGCACGGCTCGCGAGGGCCGGCGGGGGCTGGATACCCTGCTCGCCACATGCAGCTGCGCACCCCGATCGCCGTCTCGCTCGTCTCGCAGCTACGTGACGGGCGAGATCCTCGACTCGTCCGACGTCTCCAAGGTGACCGTCGCGCAGTACACGCAGCGCACGAGCGCGTACCTCGCGGCGTTCCCCAGCGGGGCCCACGGGCACGTCGCTCACCGCGCGCGGCCAGGCGCTACGCTCGCCTTCACGGGAACGGCGTCCCTCGCCCCCCGCCCTCGGCGAGCTCGCGCAGGCCCGGGCACCCCGCCGCGCCGAGATCGTCGCGCTCGTCCGGATCGTTCGCGAGATCGAAGCAGTGCCAGGCGTGGTCCTGGGCGGTCGCGAGCAGTTTGCGCCTGCCCTGGATTGCGCCCCAGTTCTCGTTCGAGCACGAGAAGAGCTCCGAGCAGTTGGTCATCACGACCGCCCGGTCGGCGGGCGGCGCCGCGCGTAGCAGGGTCACGCCTCGGCGGCGCGCTCGCCACGACGCGAGCGCCGGCTCGTCCCACAGCCCGACGAGGTCGAGCACCGTCGGCGCCACGTCGAGCATGGTCAGCGGCGCCTCGCGCGCCGCGGCGAGGTGCGCCGCCTCGGCGGGGGCAAGCGTGCCCGCCGGCGCGTCGATCCACATCGGCACGTGGACCTCCTGCTCGTACTCGGTCCACGTGTGGCCGATCTGCCCGTGCTCGCCGAGTTGCTCTCCGTGGTCGGAGAGGAACACGACGACGGTGTGCTCGCGCGGCAGCCGCCCGAGAAAGCCGGCGAGGAGCTTGTCCTGCCGGTAGAGGGCGTCCGAGTAGCGGACCTCGGTCCGCCCGAACTGGCTCATGTGCTTCCAGTCGCGCGACCACGAGAACGGCAGATCGTGGTCGTCGACCTTGTAGGGGAAGTGCGTGTTGGCGAGCTGCACGACGGCCAGGTACGGCTCGCGCAGGGCGGGAAGGTCCGCCGCCACGCGCGCGAGCAACGCGTCGTCGTCGGCGCCGTCGAGGTAGTCGGCGTACGGCTCGAGCGACGTGCCGCTCACGAACGTGCGCATCGGCGCGCCGTCGAGGAAGCGCCCCGCGTTGGCGTAGAGCAGGTTCTGCGACGTCCAGAAGCCCGCATCAACGCCGGCCGCGCGCGCGAGCTCGAAGAGCGACGGCGCGGTGAGCAGCGCCCGGCGCGGCTCGTCGGGGCCCAGGCCGGTGAAGATCGCCGCCAGCGACAGCGCCGTGGTCGAGTCGAGCGCGCGCATCCCGGTCAGCCCGAAGCGATCGGGCAGCAGGCGGTTGGTGAACGGTGTGCGCTCGCAGTCGCCCTCGTCCGAAGGGACGCTGCACACGTCCTCGGCGCGCACCGACTCGTCGATGAGCAGCAGCACGTTGCGCGGACGGGCCGGCGCCGCGCGAAGAGGCGCGACGGCGTCGGGGTGGCGCGAGTCGGGCAGCGCGCGCAGCGCGACCATCACGTCGTCGCCGCTGCGTACCGAGCGGGCGAGCGCGCCCACGGCCGAGAGCCACAGCACGTCGGGCGTGGTGCCCGTGTCCCATCCCCCCTCGGGCTTCGCCCACCCCACCGCGCCCGCGAGCGCGAGCGCGGCCAGAGGCAGCGCGAGCCGCGCGGGAGTCCGCCTCGGCGGCGCCAGGCGCCGCGTGGCCACGGCGATCCCGAGAGCCACGGCGACCGGCGCAAGCAGCAGCGACAGCACCCGGACGCGATCGCCCCAGAGCTGCTGCGCGAGGCACGGCAGGAGCGAGTTGCCCATGAGCGCCGGCCGAAAGCTGAGGTACGAGCGGTACCGTGCCCACGTCTCGAGCTGCGTCCCGACCGCGAGCAGCGCGAGCGCCGCGACGAGGACGCGCGCGAGCCACCGCGAGGGGCCCCGCCTCCGCGCGGCCGCCACGACGAGCGCGCCCCACGCGACCGCGCCCACCGCGGCGCAGCCCGCGTACCA
>JAJYCT010000443.1 GCA_021778125.1 Myxococcales bacterium | reverse complement strand
GCGGCTCGCGAGCGCGTCTGCGCGAGCGACACGCCCGCGACGAGGGCGAGGATCGCGGGCGCCGCGAGCGCCGCGAACAGGGCACGCCAGCGGCGAGCGCCGCCACGGCGGGGCGGCCTGGGTTCCGGGCGCTCCGGCATCGAACGCGAGTGTAGCTCGATGCGTGCCAGCGTCGCGCTCACTTCGTCGGGGCGGCCGGAGGCCCGGCTGGGCTGCCCCCGGCGGCCGGCGCAGGCGGCGGCGCACTCGCGGACGCGGACGCGGCCGAGACGTACCGTTCGGCCTCGGGGCGCAGCGGGTGATCGCCGGGCGCGTCGGCGATGAAGCGCTTGAAGAGCGGCGCGCCCTCGGCGGGACGCTTGAGGAAGTCCGCGTAGAGCACGCCGAGGTTGAACTCGGCGGCCGTGTTGTGCGGATCGGCGGCGAGCACCTTCTCGAGCAGCGCGCGGGCCTCCTCGAGCCGCTGCGGGTGCTGCGCGTCGGTCTGACCGCGCAGCGCCGCCGCGAGGCCGACCTGCGCCTCGACGTCGTCCGGGGAGAGCTTGACGATCTCGCGATACTGCTCCTCGGCCTTCGCGTACGCGCCGGCCTTGAGGAGCACGACGCCCATGTTGAGGCGCGAGGTGGTGTCGTGGGGATCGGACTGCGCGGCCTTGCGGAACTCGGCGAAGGCCTCGGCGTCGTCGCCGCTGGCGAGGTCGAGCAGGCCCGTGGCCCGGTGCGCCACGGCGCTGCCCGGGCTCGCGTCGACCGCCTGCTTGGCCAGCAGGGCGGCGGCCTCCTTCTCGCCCTTGGCCAGGTGCGCGAGCGCCAGCTCCGCGAGCGCCGTCGCGTCGGCCGGCTTGCGCACCAGGACCTCGCGCGCCTCGCGGATGGCCTGGTCGACCTGGCCGCTCTCGCGCAGCGCGGCGACGAGGAGCGTGCGCGCGTCGATCGCGCTGGCGTGGGCCTGGACGAAGTCAGACAGGCCGTCGGCCGCCAGCTTGTGCTCGCCGCGGCGCCGGCGCGTCTCGGCCAGGGCCACCGCGGCCTCCTGCGAGTCCGGCGCGAGCCGGGCGGCGGACGCAAGCTGCTCCTCGGCCCCCGCGAGATCGCCCGCACCGGCGAGCACGACACCGAGGTCGAAGCGCGCCTCCCAGAGGTTCGCGTCGACGGCGATGGCCTCGCGCAGCAGCGCCACGGCGCGCTCACGCTGGCCGTCCCTGGCCGCAGCCACGCCCTGCACCATCTTGGACACGGCGACCGGGTTCGCCGGCGGCAGGACGACGGTCGCCGGCCCTTGCGCCGCGGGTCCCTTGCCGCCGCACGCCATGCAGAGGGCGAGCACCGCCGGGGAGAGGCGGCGCCTCATCGCTTGTCCTTCCCGGGCGCCGCGCCGACGGGCCGGCTGGGAGCGTCGATGAGCGAAGGCAGCGGCAGCGGTCCCTGCGAGCGGACCTCGAAGCCCGTCTCCTTGAACGGCGGGTAGAGCTCGCCGTTGAGACGACCGAGCGCGTCGCGCATCTTCGCCGTCCACTGGTTGTAGATGCCGAGGTCGAGCGCCTTCTTCCAGCCATTCTCGTAGGCGTCGAGGCTCCGCTCTTCCATCGGGACCGCGAACTCCTCGATCTGCGACTGGTAGTCCGCCTTCTGATCGTCGGTCTTCACCTCGGGCGGCGGCGGCGAGTCGCGCAGCGCCTTGGCGAATGCCTCGTACATGTGGCCGATCTGGTAGAGGGCGGCGGTCGTCCACTCCGCGACGCCCATCGAGACGCAGTCGAGCAGGATCTTCGCGGTGTCCTTGAGCAGCTCCGTCTTCTGCTTGAGGCGCGCCTTGAGCTGCTTGACGTCTCCCTGGATCTGGATCTGCTCGAAGCGCGCGAGGACGCGCTCGCCCTGGAGGTAGCGCGCGTGCGCAGCGGCGTACTTGCCGTCGGCGCCGAGCGCGCGCCCCTTGCGCTTGCCGAGGCCCACCGCCTCGTCGAGCGACGCGGCGGCGCCGCGCTCGTCGCCGATCTTGACCTGCGCGAGCGCGAGCAGCACCAGCCCCTGCGCGCGGTGGTCGAGGTTCTTCGCGCGCGCGAGGTAGCGCCTGTAGAGGTCCGCCGCGTCCTTCGCGCGGCCCGCGTTCTGGTGGGCACGACCCATGTGGAACACGACGTCGTCGGCCTCCGGCGCCGCGCCGTATGCCGCGAGGAACCGGTTGCCGTCGGTCACGGCGCGATCGTTCTCGCCGGTCGCCTCGCGCAGGACGACGGCGTTGTAGGCGGCGTCCTTCTCGTGCTCGTAGCGCGCGTAGTTCGGGTGCTCGCGATCGCCCAGGCTCGCCATCTGCTCGGCGATGTCGGCGGCCTCGGCGAAGAGCCCCATGGCTTGCAGGGTCGTGGTTGCGATCCACGCCCCCGCCGGCGACTCGGGGCGATCCCGGTACTGGGGCCCCATGGCGAGCTGCGCGGCCTCCCGGAGCGTCTTCGCGTCGCCGGCGAGCTTGGCCTCCTGCTCGGCGTTGACGCAGGCCTGCGCGGCCCGCGTGTCGCGAGGGAACTCCTTGGCGGCCCGCAGGTACGCGGCCGCCGCGGCGGCGTGATCGCCCGCCGCGGCCTTCTGCTCGCCCTGCTTGAAGACCGCCTGCACGATGAGCGCGTCGAGGCGCTCCTGCTGCTTGGCCGCGGCGAACGTCGGCAGAGCCTTGAGGCGCCGCGCCCACGTCTCGATGTTCTCGTAGTTCTTCGCGCGGTTGAACGACTCGAGGATGCTGTCGCCCGCGTCGCGCGACGGTTCGCTGTTGGGGAATTTCTCGAGCAGCATGCCCCAGACCTTGACCGCCGAGTCGTAGGCGCCGGCGTCGAAGAAGGACTTGCCCTGCCGGTAGAACATCGCGGGCAGCTGGGGATCGCTCGGGTAGTACTGCGCGTACAGGTCGAGCGCCTCCGCGTACGCCTTGTCGGCGTCGGTCTCGCCCTGCGCCTTCTTGTCCTTCTTCGCGTCCATCTCGCGCGAGAGCGCGACGAGGGCGTTGTACAGCGCGTCGTGCCTCATGGCGGCGAGCGGCCCGCTCCGCTCGGTCGCGGGGATGCCCTTGGCGGCCGCCATGTAGTGCTTCGCGGCATCGAGGTTGCGCTCGAGACGGAAGAAGTCGATCTCGCCGACGGAGAACTGCACCTCGTAGGCGCGCGGCTCCTTGTCGAACTTGGACAGGTACGTGTCGTAGAGGGCCACCGCGCCCTCGAACTCGGCGCGGCTCGTGCGGTCCCTCTGCGCCTTCGCGTGCAGGGCGAGCGCGTCCTCGCGCAGCGCCTGCTCGATGGCCGCCGTGGTCGCGACGACGTTGGCCGGATCGCCCTGCGCGCGCGACCACGGCCCGCCCGCGGTGTACTGTGCGAGCGCGCGCTCGAACGTCGCCCGGAGCTTGGGCCAGTCCTCGACGGCCGCGTAGCCCGCGGCGATCTGCAGCACCCAGCGACCCGCATCGGGGCTCGTCGGCTCGAGCTTGATGAGCAGCTCGTAGGCCTCGATGCCGCGCTCGTAGTGCGCCTGGTCGTAGTACTGCTCGGCGAGCCGGCGGACGATCTTGCCGCTCCAGCGCTCGCCGCCGATGCGCGTGAGGAAGTCGTAGAGGTCCTGCGCGGTGTTCTTCTCGTCCTCGGTGAACACCTCGACGACGTACCGGAGCGCCTCCTCCTGCAGCTCGTCGAGCTGCTTGCGCTCGGCCGCGCTCACGGCCTTGCCGCCCTGGCGCGTGTCGGTGGCCTCGAAGACGCCGACGAACCGCCTCGCGGCCTCGTCGTTGTTGCCCAGGCGCCAGGTGCACCACGCGCTCTTGAACAGCGCGAGCCCGTAGAGCGCGGGGTCGATGCGCCCCTTGAAGGCGAGCACCTTCTCGTACTCGGCGAGCGCGCCGGCGTAGTCGTACCTGCCGTTGAAGATGGCCTCGGCCTTCGCCATGTGGGCGTCGGGGACGAAGCGCGACTGGGGATACTCGCGCAGGATGCGCTCGAAGCGCTCGCGCGCCTCGTCCTCCTTGCCCTGCTCGAACGCAAGGAAGCCGTCGACGTACAGCGCGAGGTCGGTCTGCTCGAACCAGGGATAGTCCTTGAGCACGCGCGCGAGCAGGCCGCGGGCCGTGCGGTAGTCCAGCTCCGGGGCCGGCCCGCGCTGGTCGACGGGGCGCTTGTCCCACGCGGCGAACTGCTCGACGAAGCGCTCGCGCTCGTTCTCCCACGTGAGCTCGGAGAGGCGAACGAGGGCCTCGGGCATCTCGCGCGCCTCGCGAGGCGTCTCGCCGATGAACCTCGTGAGCAGGTCGATCGCCTCGGCGCGGAGCTTCTTCGACGCGGCCAGATC
>JAJYCT010000442.1 GCA_021778125.1 Myxococcales bacterium | reverse complement strand
AACGTTTCGTCGACCTTCTTGCCCGTGAGCCCTGCCTCGAGCTCCGGGACGACCTGGCCGGAGCCGAGCTCGAGCTGCACGCCCTGCCCGCCGCCCTCCTTGAGCTCCGCGCCGTCGACCTCGAGGGTGAAGTCGATCGTCACGACGTCGCCTGCCTGCGACGCCCGCGCGGGCTCGGGCGCCTCGAGGCGCGCGTGCTGCTTGCGCAGCAGCTCGAGCTGCTCCTCGACCATCGAGTCGGCCACCTCGGTGGGCGGCCGGAAGAGCTCGAGCCCCTCGTAGGAGACCTCGCCGATCTCGGGGGTGACCTCGAAGCGCGCCTTGTACGAGAAGGCCGACGCGAGGTCGAACTTGCCCGCCTCGACCTGCGGCTGGTTGATCGGCTGCACGTTGTGATCGCTGAGCGCCTTGGGCAGCGTTCCGTTGACGATCGAGTTGACCACGTCGCTCACGACCTGCGGCCCGTACAGCTGCGCGAGCACCTGGCGAGGCGCCTTGCCCGGACGGAAGCCGCGCACGTGCGCCTTCCTCTGCAGCGTCGAGTAGATCTTCTCGACCTCGGCCTTCACGTGGTCGGCCGGGACCTCGACGGCCAGCTCCATCATCACCGGGGAAATGCGCGCAACCTGGACTTGCATGGGGACGCGCGAGGTTAGTTCCGCGCTCCGGGAAAGCAAGGCTCGAAAAAAGGTGAGCCCCCCGATCCGAGGCAGGACCGGAGGGCTCGGTGCGCGCCCGCCCCGGGAGGAAAAGGAGGGGGCGGCCGCGCGGGATTGGCTCGACCGGCTCAGTACTCGTCGTCGTCGTCGTCGTCGTCCGGCTCGTACTCGTCGTGCTGGTCGTCGAAGAGCAGGTCGCTCTCGTGGAGCATCGTCTCCTGCATCAGGTCATCCAGCGAGAAGCCCACCTTGTTCTGGGGGCGCAGCTCCTCGCGCTCGAAGTCCTCGATGGTCCGGTAGCTCTTGGGCATGCTCATGGCGGTCTCCTCCCGTCGGCCGCGCGCGCCGGGCAGCAGCCCGGAGCCGTGGACGTCGCGATGGTGGGTGGTGGCGGGTGGTGCGGCGACGGGTCAGCGCCCGTCGCCCCTGCGGCTCTGCGCCCACTGCGCGAGGTCGATCACCCGCGCGTCAGGGCGCTTCTCGATCCGGGCGGGGAGCGGCCGGGCACGGGCCCAGAAGCGCTCGAGGACGTACGCCGAGGCGCTGTCCTGGTCTTCGCTTCTGAGTACTTGCATCAGCTGCTGGCGCATCGCCTTCCCTCGCAAACCGCTTCGAGTTGTCCTACATCTGCCGACAACGTACCCCACGACCCCGGCCCCCCAAAGAAAGCTGCGACGATTCCCTCAAGAGGCGTCGCGGGTTAGAGAGAGCCCTCGAATGATCAAGCCGGCCTGCGTCATCGCCGTCGTCAACCAGAAGGGGGGGGTCGGCAAGACGACGACGGCCGTCAACCTGGCCGCCAGCGTCGCGGCCGCCGAGCGGCGCACGCTGCTCGTCGACCTGGATCCGCAGGGCAACGCCAGCAGCGGCGTCGGCGTGTCGCCCCGCACCGTCGAGGACAGCGTCTACGACGTCCTCATCGGGCGCTCGTCGCTCGGCGAGGTCGTCAAGCCCACCGAGCTGCCCGCGCTCTCGCTCGCGCCGAGCAAGCAGGACCTGGTCGCCGCCGAGGTCGAGCTCGTCGACGATCCCGATCGCTCCTACAAGCTACGCGCCGCGCTCCGCGAGCTGCTCGCCGTGGAGGCGTTCGAGTACGTGTTCATCGACTGCCCGCCGTCGCTCGGGCTGCTGACGGTCAACGCGCTGTCGGCGGCCGATCGCGTGCTGGTGCCGATGCAGTGCGAGTACTACGCGCTCGAGGGGCTGACGGCGCTGATGGCGACCATCGATCGCGTGAAGGCCGGGATGAACGCGGGCCTCTCGCTCGAGGGGATCGTGCTGACGATGTGGGATCCGCGCAACAACCTCGCCCACCAGGTGGCCGAGGAGGTGAGGCGCCACTTCCACGTGTTCGACGCGGTGATCCCGCGCAACGTGCGCCTGAGCGAGGCGCCGTCCCACGGCAAGCCGGTGCTCCTCTACGACGTGCAGTCCAAGGGCGCGCAGGGTTACCTGTCGCTCGCGCGCGAGCTGCTCTCGCGCCACGCCTCGCAGGCGGTGCCGCGCGTGAGGGCCGCCCGATGAGCGCGCCGGATCCCAAGCGCCGCGCCCTCGGCCGCGGCCTCGACGCCCTGCTGCCCGCGGCGCCCCCGGCGCAGTTCTACGGCGACAAGAGCGTCTTCACCTGCCCGCTCGAGAAGATCGTCCCGCAGAAGGGTCAGCCCCGCCAGCACTTCGACGCGCAGAAGCTCGAGGAGCTCGCGCAGAGCATCCGCGAGCACGGCCTGGTCGAGCCGCTGGTCGTGCGCCGCACGCCGGGCGGCGGCGACAAGTTCGAGCTCATCGCCGGCGAGCGCCGCTGGCGCGCGCTGCAGAGGGCCGGGTTGCGCGAGGCGCTCGTCGTCGTCAAGGAGGTGAGCGCGAAGGACGCCTTCGAGCTCGCCCTCATCGAGAACGTCCAGCGCGAGGACCTCAACCCGATCGAGCTCGCCGAGTCGTTCCACCGGCTCCTCGAGGAGCACGGCTACACGCAGGAGGCCCTCGGCGAGCGGCTCGGCAAGGACCGCTCGACCATCACCAACGCGCTGCGGCTGCTCAAGCTCCCGACGCGCGTGCGCTCGCGCGTGATGTCCGGCGAGCTCACCGAGGGCCACGCGCGCGCGCTGCTCGGCGCGGGCGAGGGCGCCGCGATCGAGGACCTGGCCGAGCGCGTGGTGCGCGGCAAGCTGAGCGTGCGGGCCACCGAGGCGCTCGTGCGCTCGCACGCCCACAAGGCCGGCGGCAAGGGCGGCGGCAAGGCCGGCGCGGACGTCACCCGGTCCGCGAGCGTGCGCGACCTCGAGGCGCGCCTGACGCGCGCCCTCGGCACGAAGGTCGAGGTGCGCGACAAGGGCAACAAGGGCGAGATCGCGATCCCGTACGCCGACCTCGACGCGCTCGACCGGGTGCTCGAGAAGCTGATGTAGGCGCCGCGCAGCCGAGCCGTGCCGCACGTCGCCGGCGCGGCCCGCTTGATGCACCTCCTGCGCGCGGGAGGTTGCCATGAGTCAGGGTCACGACGTCGGGACCACGGCCGCGTACCTGGCGTACCGCAAGGCGCGGGAGCGCCTCCCCGGATCGCACGCGCAGCCCGTGCGCGACCGAGAGGAGCTGCTGTTCGACCACTGGGCGGAGGCGGACCTGCTCCTCGAGGCACGCATCGGCTCCATGCGGATGTGGGCCGGCAACGAGCGCGCGGGCGCAGCGAAGCCGGTCCTCGACCGCTGCCTCGCGAGCCTCAAGGAGGTCCGCGATTGCCTCGGGAGCCTGCGCTCGGTGGTGAAGGTGGCGAGCCTGACGCGACCCATCCGCATCGACTCGCCGCTCGCCCTCTACATGACCCAGGCGTACGTCTGGGCCGGCGACGTCTTCGAGGACGTCTTCGCGCGCGTGCAGCAGCTGCGCGGCGCGCGCCCGGCCAACGACTCGGTCCCGGACGACTCCGCCACGTACGTCGCGGAGTTCCTCGAGCCGCTGCTGCTGCAGGTGGGCGACTACCACGAGGAGCTGCGCGCGGACCCGGCGCTCGAGCCGGTCCTGCCGCTGCTCATCCGGCTGCGCCGCGCGATCCTGGCGGTCGAGTGGAGCCTACGCACCGACACGTAACCGGCGTCTCACGCCGGTAACGAGCGCTCTGCCGTCGCGCGCGGCGAGAACGACGCCCTCAGGGACGCGGCGCGCCCGACGCGCGCCACGCGGCCTCGAGCGTGTTCGACAGGAGCATCGCGATCGTCATCGGTCCCACGCCCCCCGGCACCGGCGTGATGGCGCCGGCCACCTCCCTGGCCTCGTCGAAGGCGACGTCGCCGTAGAGCTTCGTCCTGCCCTCCGGGACGGCCACGCGGTTCATGCCGACGTCGATCACGATCGCCCCGGGCTTGATGAAGTCGCCGCGGATCATCTCCTTGCGCCCGACCGCGGCGACGAGCACGTCCGCCTGGCGGCACACCGCCGGCAGGTCGCGCGTGCGCGAGTGGGCGATGGTGACCGTCGCGTTCGCGGCGAGCAGAAGCTGGGCCATCGGCTTGCCGACGATGTTGCTGCGCCCGACGACGACGGCGTGCGCGCCCTCGCGCTCGACCTCGGCGAGCGCCAGCAGCCGCATGCACCCGGCCGGCGTGCACGCGACGAGCGCGCCGCCGCGCCCGAGCGCCAGCAGGCCCGCGTTGTGTGGGTGGAAGCCGTCGACGTCCTTGCGGT
>JAJYCT010000441.1 GCA_021778125.1 Myxococcales bacterium | reverse complement strand
ACGCGGGAGGCGTCTCGTGCGCGCTGCTCGTCGTCGTGTCGAACGCGACCGACGAGGCGGCGTGCGCGCCGTTCGGCTTCGACGTGCCGAGCCCCGGCCTGGTGTCTGGCGCGCAGTCCGCCTTCGGCACGACCTCGGCGATCTGCCTGGTGCCCCAGCGGACGCCCCCGCCCGACGCCGGCTGCCAGTACGCGACGACGCCCGAGTGGTGCGTTGCCTCGGACTCGTGGGCGCGATCTGGCGGGTGCACGCAAACGACCGAGATCTCCTGGTCCGTCTGGCGCCAGGGCTTCGACTACTACCTGCAGTGCGCCCAGGGGTGCTGACGCCCCCCCGTACCTTGACGCGCAGCATGCCCCCCCCCATGCTGCGTCCCCAGCCGCACATGCCCGCCGACGTCCAGCTCGCCCCAGGCGCCGAAGAGAACGGTCTCGCGATGATGCTGCGGGACCTGGTCAGCCAGAACCTCGACGCCAAGCCCCACAAGCTGGGCGATTTCCGGGCGCTCCAGGGCAGCGTGTCGATCGTCGCCGACGACGCCGACGTCGCCCTGACGATGCGCTTCGAGGCCGGCGGCAAGCTCACCATCCACGACGGCATCGTCGGCATCCCGGACGTGACCATCCGCGGCCCCTCCGACGCCGTCCTGGCCCTGTCCAACATGCCCCTGGCCACCCGCCTCGGCCTGCCCATCCCCGACCCGCGCGACCGCGAGGCCGTCAAGACGGTCAGGACCGTGATGGGCGCGATGCGCGAGGGCAAGCTGCACGTCTACGGCATGGCCTTCCACCTGCCGATGATGATGCGGCTCACCAAGGTCATGAGCGTCAACGGCTGAGGCGCGCGCCCCCCGGCCGGTTCCGCCTTGACGGCGGGCCGCCCTGCTCGTAAGTTCCGCCCCCCGCAAAGGATCCCAGGAACCCTCCGATGGCCGTTCACATCCGTCTTTCTCGGGCCGGCGCCAAGAAGCGCCCCTTCTATCGCATCGTCGTCGCCGACCACCACGCGGCCCGCAACGGCCGGTTCCTGGAGCACATCGGTACGTTCGACCCGACGCGCGAGCCCGCGCAGTTCTCGATCGACGCCGAGCGGCTCGCCTACTGGCAGGGCCACGGCGCGCAGGCGTCGGCCACGCTCGACCGGCTGCTCAAGCGCCAGGCGCAGGCCGCGAAGGCCGCCGCCGCGGCCGCCCCGTGACGGACGCCGGAGCGCAGGCCCCGATGCCGCTCAAGGCCCTCATCCACGCCATCGCGACCGAGCTCGTCGACCACCCCGAAGAGGTCGAGGTCGACGAGGTCCCCGGTGACCACAACACGGTCATCGAGCTGCACGTCGCCAAGGACGACATCGGCAAGGTCATCGGCAAGGAGGGGCGCACCGCGCAGTCGATGCGGACGCTCCTCACGGCGCTCGCCCAGAAGCTCGGCCGCCGGGCGCACCTCGACATCGTCGACTAGCGTCGTGAGGGCGCCCGACGCGTGGGTGCCGCTGGCCCTCATCGCGCGCCCCCACGGCGTGCGCGGCGAGGTGCGCGTTCAGCCGTACAACCGCGACAGCGATCTCCTGCTCGACCTCGACGAGGTCCTCGTGCGCTTCGCGGAAGGCGACGAGCAGGAGATCAGCGTCGACACCGCCCGCCGCGCGAACGACGCGATCCTGATGAAGCTGCACTCGGTCGAGGATCGCGACCGGGCCGAGGAGCTGCGCGGCGCCGTGATGTGCGCGCGCCGCTCCGCCTTCCCGCCGCTCGAGGGCGACGAGTTCTACGCGTGCGACGTCGAGGGGGCGCGCGTCGTGGTGGCCGGCGGCGAGGAGCTGGGGCGCGTCGTGACGCTCAAGAGCTACCCGACGGCGGACGTGCTCGTCGTCGAGGCCGCGGACGGCGGGCGCCCGTGGGAGGTCCCGCTCGTCGACGCGGTCGTCGAGCGCGTCGACGTGGGCGCGGGCCTGGTGACGCTCGTGACGCGCGAGGGGATCGAGCGGGGCTAGGAGCCCGTGCTAGTTCCCGGTCGTCCATGCGCGTCGACCTCGTCACCCTGTTCCCCGAGATGTTCGAGGGCTTCCTCGCGACGAGCTTCGTCGGCCGGGCCGCCGCCCGCGGCGAGCTCTCGGTGCGCTTCCGCAGCCCTCGCGACTTCGGCCTCGGCAAGCACCGCAGCGTCGACGACACGCCGTACGGCGGCGGCAGCGGCATGGTCATGCGCGTCGACGTGCTGGTGGCGACCATGGAGGCGCTCGACGCCGACGCGCCGGGGGGCGTGCGCGCCCGCCGCGTGCTGCTCACGCCGCAGGGCCGCGTGCTCGATCAGCGCAAGGCCCTCGAGCTCGCCGGGCGCGACGCGCTGATGCTCGTGTGCGGGCGCTACGAGGGCTTCGACGAGCGCGTGCGAGGCTACGTCGACGAGGAGATCTCGCTCGGCGACTTCGTCATGACCGGCGGCGAGGTCGCGGCGATGGCCATCCTCGACGCCTGCGCGCGCCTCCTGCCCGGCGTGCTCGGCAACGAGGCGTCGACGATCGACGAGTCGCACAGCCCCGACACGGGCGGCCTGCTCGAGTACCCGCACTACACGCGCCCCGCCGAGTTTCGCGGCGCGAAGGTGCCCGAGGTCCTCTCGGGCGGCAACCACGCGGAGATCGCGCGGTGGCGCCGGGAGCAGGCGATCGCGCGCACGCGCGAGCGCCGGCCGGACCTGCTGGAGCGCTTCGAGCGCGCCGAGCGGGGGCGCGCGTGAGGCGCCTCGCGATCGCCCTCGTGCACCACCCGGTGCTCGACGGCCAGGGCGCCGTCGTGACCACGGCGGTGACCAACCTCGACGTGCACGATCTGGCGCGAAGCGCGCGCACCTACGGGTGCAGCGACTACTTCGTCGTGCACCCGATCACCGCGCAGCGCGAGCTGGTCGAGCGCATCCTCACGCACTGGACCGACGGGTCGAGCGCCCGGCGCATCCCCGATCGCAAGGAGGCCCTGTCGGTGCTGCGGATCGTGCCGTCGCTCGAGGACGCCCTCGGCGCGCTCGGCGGCCGCGACGCCGTGGAGGTCTGGGTCACCGCGGCGCGCAAGCTCGGCGACACGCTCGGCTTCGCCGAGGCGCGCGCGCGCCTCGAGGAGGGGGAGGGGAAGCCCGCACTGCTCGTGTTCGGTACCGGCTGGGGCCTGGCGCCGGGCGTCGTGCAGGCCGCGGACGCGCTACTCGAGCCCATCCGGCCGGTGCGCGGCGACTACAACCACCTCAGCGTGCGCGCCGCGTGCGCCATCGCTCTGGACCGACTGCTCGGCGCGAGGTAAGCCCTCGGCATGGGGGTGGGGTTGGGGGGCCGGGCGGCGCTCGCCGTCGTGTTTTTCGTGGTCTGCGCCGCGGGCGTCAAGGGCTGCCAGACGTACCGCCACGTCCGGGGCACGTACCACCCGCCGCGCGGGCCGGTCGCGAAGCCGCCGGAGCTCGCCGCGCAGATCGAAGACGTGACGCTGCGGCTCGCGGACGGCACGCCCGTGGCCGCCTGGCTCCTGGCCGCGCGCAACGGCGCGACCGTGGTGTACGTCCACGGCGCGTCGGGCGACCGGAGGGACCTCGTCGCGGACGCTGCCGCCCTGCGCGGCGCCGGCTACGGCGCCGTCCTGCTCGACCTCCTCGGGCACGGGGCGAGCGGTGGGACGGCGACGTGGGGGCGCAGCGACGAGGCCGCCGTGGAGGCGGCCGTCGACCTCGCCGTGTCGCGCGGCGCCCGCGTGGCGCTGCTGGGCTTCGCCAGCGGGGCGAGCATCGCCGCCCGCGTCGCGGCGCGCGATGCGCGCGTGCGCGCGGTCGTGCTCACGGGCGCCTTCACCGACGCGCGCGCTCAGCTCCGCGTCGAGTACGCGCGCTGGGGGCCAGTGACGGAGTGGCCGGCCGTGAAGGCGGCGGAGCACGAGGGGATCGACCTCGACGAGCTCGACAGCCGGGACGTCGTTGCCCGCATCGCTCCGCGCCCGGTCCGCTTCGTCGGCGGCAGCGTGGACCGCGTCGTGCCGCCCGCCATGGTCTGCGAGCTCTTCGCGGACGCGCGCGAGCCCAAGGAGCTGGAGATCGTACCCGGCGCCGACCACGGGCAGTACGGCGCCGTCGGCGGCGACGCCTACTACGAGCGGACCCGGGGCTTCCTCGACCGGGCGCTCGACGTCGCCCCGGCCCCGCCGTGACCGCCCGCGGTCAGCCCCGCGCCAGCAGGGCCTGCATCTCCGGCGTGTAGCCGCGGGCGTCGCGCTCGACGAGCGCCGGCACCACGGAGAGGCCGCCCGGCCGGCCGGCCTGCGCCTCGACGAGCGCCACGCGCGCCGGGGCGTCGGGCGTGCCG
>JAJYCT010000440.1 GCA_021778125.1 Myxococcales bacterium | reverse complement strand
CCCGCCCCGAGATGTTCGCGCTCGAGCCGTTCGGCGACGTCCACGTCGTCGAGACCGTGCAGGAGCACCTGGGGCACTTCTGGCTTTACGTCGAGGGGGCGCAGGAGCTGCTGTTCACCGAGAACGAGTCGAACGCCACGCGCCTGTGGCGCTCGCCCAACCGCGCGCCGTACGTCAAGGACGCCTTCCACGAGGCGATCGTCCGCCGCCGCCGCGACGCGGTGAACCCCGAGGGTCGCGGCACCAAGGTGGGCGCGCGCTACTCGCTGTTCCTCTTGCCGGGCGAGAGCCTCTCGCTGCGCCTCCGCTACACCAACCAGGCGCAGATGCGGCCGTTCGCCGAGTTCGACCCCATCTTCGAGCGCCGCCGGCGCGAGGCCGACGAGTTCTTCGACGCGAGCGCGCCCGCGTCGCTCTCGCCCGACGAGCGGCACGTGTTCCGCGCCGCGCTCGGCGGGCTGCACTGGGGCAAGCAGTACTACGCGTACGAGGTCGAGCGCTGGCTGCGCGGCGACCCCAGCCTGCCGCCGCCGCCCGATTCGCGGCGCAGCGGGCGCAACTCCGGGTGGAGGCACCTCTACAACTCGGAGGTGCTCTCGATGCCCGACAAGTGGGAGTACCCCTGGTACGCGGCGTGGGACCTCGCCTTCCACTGCATCCCGCTCGCGCTCGTCGATCCAGACTTCGCCAAGCAGCAGCTCTCGCTGCTCGTGCGAGAGTGGTACATGCACCCCAACGGGCAGATCCCTGCGTACGAGTGGCAGCTGGGGGATGTGAACCCGCCCGTGCACGCGTGGGCCGCCAACCGCGTCTACCAGATCGAGCGGCGCGTCTTCGGCCGCGCGGACCGCGCGTTCCTCGAGAGCGTCTTCCTCAAGCTGATGCTCAACTTCACGTGGTGGGTGAACCGCAAGGACGCCACCGGGCGCAACGTCTTCGAGGGCGGCTTCCTCGGCCTGGACAACATCGGGCTCTTCGACCGCTCCAAGCCGCTGCCAGGCGGGGGGGTGCTCGAGCAGGCCGACGCGACGGCGTGGATGGGCATGTACTGCCTGAACATGCTCGACATCGCGCTCGAGCTCGCGCGCGAGAACCCCAGCTACCAGGACGTCGCGAACAAGTTCTTCGAGCACTTCCTGCTCATCGCGCACGCGATGAACGACGTCCCCGGCGGCCACGTGAGCCTCTGGGACGAGCAGGACGGCTTCTACTACGACGTCATGCGGCGCCCCGACGGCCAGAGCTACCCCATCCGCGTGCGGTCGATGGTGGGCCTGACGCCGCTCTTCGCCGTGTCGACGCTCGAGCCGGATACCGTCGAGCGCTTCCCCGCCTTCTGGAAGCGCGCACGCTGGTTCTTGCAGAACCGGCCGGAGCTCGCCGAGCACTGCAGCCTCATGGAGGTGCCGGGGCGGCGCGAGCGGCGCCTGCTCGCCCTCATGGGTCCCGAGAAGCTCCCGCGCCTGCTCGCGCGCCTGCTCGACGAGGGCGAGTTCCTCTCTCCGCACGGGGTGCGGTCGCTGTCCAAGGCGCACGAGCGCGAGCCCTACGAGCTTCGCATCGACGGGCACACGTTCCGCGTCGACTACGAGCCCGCCGAGAGCCAGACCGGGATGTTCGGCGGCAACTCGAACTGGCGGGGGCCTGTGTGGCTCCCGGTCAACTACCTCGTCATCGAGGGCCTGCAGCGCTTCGCGCACTACCACGGCGACTCGCTGCGCATCGAGTGCCCGACGGGCTCGGGGCGCACGATGCCGATCTGGGACGTCGCCGCCGAGCTGTCGCGGCGGCTCATCGGCCTCTTCACGCTGGGCCCGGACGGCCGTCGCCCGGCCCACGGCCCGCGCGATCTGCTGCAGCGCGATCCGCACTTCCGCGACCGCATCACGTTCTACGAGTACTTCCACGGCGACACGGGCGAAGGGCTGGGCGCGCGCACGCAGACCGGGTGGACCGCGCTCGTCGCGAAGCTGCTCGAGCAGAGCCGCCTCTGGCGGAGCTGAACGGTCGGCTGTGGTAGAAGCGGCGCCCCGGGGATGACCGAGCCCTTCGACGCCGCCTACTTCCGCCGCTTCTACGAGTCGCGCCGCTCGCGCGTGTACGGCGCCGAGCAGATCGACCACCTGGCCCGCGGCGTCACCGGGTTCGTGCAGTGGTTCGGGGGCGAGCTCGAGTCGGTCCTCGACGTGGGCGCCGGCACCGGCCTCTGGAAGGGCTGGTTTGCCCGCAACCTGCCGGCGGTGCGTTACCGGTCGCTCGACGTGAGCGCGTACGCGTGCACGACGTACGGCCACGAGCGCCGCGACATCTCGAAGTGGCGGGGGCGCCAGCGCTACGACCTCGTCGTCTGCCAGGGCGTGGTGCCGTACCTGGACGACGCCGCGTGCGCGCGCGCGATCACGAACATGGCCGCGATGTGCCGGGGTTTCCTCTACCTCGAGGCGATCACGTCGCGCGATCTGCGCGAGGTGGTCGACCGCGCGCGCACCGACGTCACCGTCCGCGCGCGCCCCGCGACGTTCTACCGGCGGCTGCTCGCGCGGCACTTCGAGCCGCTCGGCTGCGGCCTGCACCACGTCAAGGGCGGCGACGCCGTCTTCTACGATCTGGAGCGGGCGTGAAGGGCCTGGCCCGGTGGTCGGCGTGCCACCCTGCACGCCGACGGAAGGTCACCCGAGCACGGTGAACTTGAGGTAGCGCCCCTCGGGGAACGAGGGGAGGGTGGGGTGGTCGGCGCCCGCGCCCCGCACCTCGAGCAGGCGCAGGTCGGCGCGCCCGAGCGTCGCGTCGTCGAGCGTCGCGAGGAAGGCCGCGGGGTCGACGTGGCTCGAGCACGACGCCGCGCAGAGGATGCCGCCGGGCGCGAGGACCGCCGCGCAGGCCCCGTGCAGCGCGCGGTACGCCGCGAGTGCGCGCGGCACCGCCTTCTCGCTCGGCGCGAAGCTCGGGGGATCGCTGATGACGAGGTCCCAGGTGTCGCCGCGCTTGCGCGCCCCCTCGAGGAAGGCGAAGCAGTCGGCGGTCGCGAAGGCGTGGGCGCGCGGGTCGAGGCCCGCCGCGCGGAAGCTCGCCTGCGCGGTGGCGTGGGCGCTCGCGGCGACGTCGACGCTCGTGACGTGCGCGGCGCCGCCGGCCGCGGCGAACAGCGAGAAGCCCCCGGCGTACGAGAACAGGTTGAGCACCCGGCTCCCGCGCGCGAGCTCGCGGACGCGTTGCCGGTTGTCGCGCTGGTCGAGGAACGCGCCGGTCTTCTGCCCGCGCGCCAGATCGACGACGAAGGGCAGGCCGTGCTCGAGGACCGTCGCCGTCTCGGGCGGCGGCTCGCCGTGCAACAGCTCGTGGCGCGGGGGCTGCCCCTTGACCGCGATGCGGTGCGCGAGCGTCGCGACGCCGAGGCGCGCGAGCTCCGGCACGAGCGCCTCGACGAGGTCGGGCACCCGCGCCGCCGCGGCGTCGCCGTCGGTCCGCAGCACGGCCACGCGGTCGTACCGGTCGACGACGAAGCCCGGCATCCGGTCTCCCTCGCCGTGCAGGAGGCGGTAGGCGCTGGTGTGCGAGGCGTCGAACAGCCGCGCGCGCAGGGCGCAGGCGCGCGCCGTGCGGCGCCTCCACTCGGCCCGCGCGAGCGGCGCCTGCCCGTGCGTCCACATGCGGACGGCGATCGGCGAGCCCGGGTCGACCAGCCCGCGTCCCACCGGCGCGCCGTCGGGCGCGACGACCTGCACCTCCTCGCCCGGGACGGCGCCCTCGAGCCCGCGCCCGATCGCCTGCTTCCACACCCATGGGTGTCCCCGGCGAAGGGGCTCGATGGCGCCAGGGTGACGCAGATGGATGTCACGCACGGGGCGGCCCACAGGGGCGCTTTGCCTCAAGCCGGCGCGCATGTCGAGGGCTTCCTGGAAGCTGTGCCAACGTGAGCCCGCGCGCGACGCGGGAGCCGTGCAGGCCGCAGGGCGGCGCCGTGCGCTCGCTGACGGTCGAGCGCGGAGCGCGCGTGGCCGCAGGCTCGCGCGGCGTGTGCACGCCCCTTGCAGCGGGCCGTGGCATGCGCGACGACGCGAGCTTCCCTCCGGTCGATCTGGACAGCCCCTTCTTCGCCCACGGCCCGTTCGACTCCGACCCGGGCGTGGAGCTCGAGACCACCGAGGAGCGCGATCCCCGCCTCGCCCGGAAGCGCTCGCCCGAGGCCGCCCGGAGGCGCGCGGAGCTGCAGAGGGTCGTCAAGGTCGCGGTCGCGTGCGCGTCGGCCCTCTGCCTCGCGGCCGTCGTGAAGGTCACCGTCGCCCGCGGCGCGAGCGAGCCGGTCGCGCCCCGAGCCGTCCAGGTCGCGCAGCCCGCCCCGCCGCCG
>JAJYCT010000439.1 GCA_021778125.1 Myxococcales bacterium | reverse complement strand
GGGCACGGTCAGCACGAGCGCTCGCAACGTCGGCATGCGCGGCGCCGCCGCGGAGCGCAGCGAGCGCCTGCTCGAGGCCGTCCACGCGGGCTCCGCGCGCGCGGTGCGGACGCCGACGCTGCGCGTGCACGACGACGCGGGCGGCGACCGCGTGGGGTTCATGTTCGGGGCGGGGCTGGTGGCGCGCTTCTTCGATCTGTACGAGGCAGTTCCGCATCGGGGCCTGCTGGCCGCGGGCTCGCTCGCCGGCCGCGCGCTCGTCGGCGCGGTGACCGGCGGCGCGCTCGCGCGTCAGGTGCTGTCGCCGGTGGCGTGCGCCATCGAGGTGGACGGCGTGACGCGTCCGAGCCGCGCGTGGAGCCTGGTGCTCGCGAGCGTGCTGCCGGACGTGGGTCTCGGCGTGCGCGCGACCTACCGCGCCGGCGAGCGGGACGACAGGTTCCACGTCGTGGCGAGCACGCTGACGGCCCGCGGTCTGGCCGGGCAGGTCCCGCGGGTGCTGACGGCGCGGCCGATGCGGGGGCCGGACGCGGTCGATGCGCTCGCGCGATCGCTGCGCGTGGCGTTCGACGAGCGGGCGACGTACGTGCTCGACGGGGACGCGATGCGCGTGCGCGAGGCGACGGTGACGGCGGGGCCGGTGCTGACGGTGCTGTTGCCCTGACGGCGCGGGGCGATCGCCGCTCTCCCGGGGCACGGCCTGTTCCTCGTGATGGAGCTGCTCGACGGCCGCTCGCTCGCCGACGCCCTGGCCCGGCTCTACCGGAAGCGACCGCGCACTCTCCAGGCCCAGAGCTGGATCCGCTTGCGCTGCCAGACGAGCACGATCGCCAGGAGCAGCCCGACCAGGATCGACACCGGCGCGGCGACGAGGAATCCGAGGAGCCACCAGGGGAAGGCCCCATGCGCGTCCGGCGGGCCGATGATCTCGGGGCTCACGGGGGAAGGGCCTTCACCGAGCCCACAGGCCTAGCGCGCCGCCACCGGTCCCGCGACCGACGCGGGCCTGACCTCGTCCGTGGCGGCCGCATGCTCGTGACGCGCCACCCTCCTGACGGTGGGGCGCCCCCTTGACGCCCGCGCCCCGTTTGGACATTCCTGACTCGCTGGCGACACGCTCGGCGAGCCGTACGAACGGAGCGCGCAGGCTCCATGATTCCATGATCCCCCCCTCGTCGAAGTGGACGTTGCTCGCGGTCGCCTTGGCCGTGGTCTCTTGCCTCCCGGCCTCGCCGCCGCTGATGACTCCCGCGTCCTTCGGGGGTCTCGGCGCACCCGCCCCGGCCGGCGCGGCCCGCGTCGTGTTCGTGCAGGGCCCGTTCGACGGCTGGTACGACGACCACGCCTCGATCGTGGACGGGCACGGCCGTCTTCTCGGCGAGTCGTGGCCCGACACCTGGTTCTCCGTCGACCTGCCCGCCGGGGAGCACGAGTTCTTCGGGTGGAAGAGCGACTGGGCGGGGTTCATCCCGTTCGCGCACATCTGCACGTGCGCGACGACGCGATGCGAGGAGATCGCGGCCATGCGGGCGACGCTGCGGGCGGGCCGGACGTACTACGTGTTCCTGCGCGGCGTCGGCGCGGGCGGGAAGGGCTGGGCGACGAGCGGGGACGCGTTCGATTTCTTGCGCACGTCTCCCCGTCTCGACCTGTGGTCGCCGGAGCTGCGGGGGCGGCTGCACCAGATCGCGCCGGACCCGCGACGAGCGGCGTCGCTCACGGCCAAGGCGGGCGGAGGGTACCTGGATACGATCGTGTGCATGGGCCGCAGGCGAATGGCCGACCCCGAGGCCTGGAGTGCGTCGAGGAGCGAGCTGCGCCCCGAGGACGGCGAGTGAGCCGGCGCCCCCGGGGCGGGCGACGGCGCCGTCCGCGCCTACGGCTTCGCGGCGTGCATGGCCTGGCCGAGCACGTAGCGCGCGCGTCCCGCGGACTTCGCTGTGTCCACGGCGAGCATCACGTCGAAGACCGGTCCCCACGGCGCCGCGTCGGACTCGGCGCCGAAGGCCACGTACTTGATCGGGCAGCGCGCGGCCTGGTCGGCGAGCGACCGCGCGAGCGTCGCGGCCGGATCGTCGCCGCCGATGTCGGTCCTGCCTCCCGGGGCGGCCACGCGCAGCGCGCCGTCGGGCCGCAGGAAGACGGCGAGGTGACAGCCCTCGACGGGGCCGGCCGCGTCGCGGCGGGCGCCCAGCGCGACGACGTGCATCGCGCCCGACGCGTCGAGCGACTGCACGTGCAGGTCGGCGTGACGCAGCGTCCAGGCGGCCCGCAGGAGATGGATGACCGGCAAGCCGCGCGCCACCTGGACGGTGAGCACGTCGCCCCGCTTGGGCGCGACGGCCCTGTCGAGCGCGGGCCACGCGAGCCCCTCCTCGACGCCGTCGAACACGATCGGCGCGCCTCCCCGCACGACCACCGAGCCGGGGACCTCGAGGTCCACGTCGGGCCTGGCGGCCACGGGGAGCTCCGGCGGCGCAGCCGGCGCGCGCACGGGAGCGGGCGGGGGCGCAGCGGGTGCCTGCGGAGGCGCCGGAGCCTGACCGCCGCAGGCCGTCACGACGAGCCCCACCCCGATCGCCCAGCTGCGCGCGCTCACGGCGGCGACGTTACCGCACTTGCCCGGGGCGTGCAGCACCGGAACCCGGCCTCGTACGTGCGGAAGGTCCCCGGGTGCGCGCCGTTGGTGAAGGCGCACGACGCCCGGGGATCCTTGAAGCAGCCGGCCCAGTAGCAGCCCTTGAGCGCGTGCTCGTAGCCGGGGCGACCGCCCGCGGAGGTCTTGCGGACCCACTCGGCCACGTTGCCCGTCATGTCGAAGGCGCCCTCCTCGGTGACGCACCCGGCGCGCGCGCCGCTCATGTCGGCCTGGAACAGGCGCGTCGCCTCGCCGAGCGCGGCGTCGTCGGGCCAGCGCGCGAGCTTCTTCCAGGAGACGCCGAGCCAGGGGTGGTCGTCGTTGCACGTCCCGCCCCGGTAGTCGTTGCCGTAGGGGTAGGTCCGGCCGTGCGGCCCCGCGCACGCGCGCAGCCACTCGTCCTCGCGGCAGAGGCGCTTGCCGCGGGCCGCGCACCACGCCTCGCCGTCGTATGCAGTGCGCAGCGCGAAGGGCACCTCGCCCTTCTCGTTGGGGGCCTCGTAGCGGTCGATGCAGAAGCGGCCGACGGCGACCATGTCCGCCGGGCAGCCGTCGACCTCGGGGGGCGGAGCCGGCGGCGGCGTGCGCGCGGCCGGCGGGGGCGTCGGGATCGGGCCTCGCTCCGCGCGCACGGTCGCGGGGGCGACGGGGATCTCGACCGCGGGCGGCACCGTCGCGGCCACCCCGCCGCACCCGCCCAGGGCGAGCGCCGCGACGATCGCCCTCACGCGGCCTCCAGGCGCAGCACGACGTCGGCCACCTCGAGGGGCTCGGGGCGGTGGGTGACGATGAGGACCGTGCGCTTGCCGCGCAGCCGCCCGATGGCGTCGAGCACCTGGCGCTGCGCCTCGGGATCCAGGCCGCTCGTGGGCTCGTCGAGCAGCAGCACGGGCTGCTCGGTGGCGATCGCGCGCGCGAGCGCGATCCACTGCCGCTCGCCGCCCGACACCGCGCGCCCCCCGGCGCCGAGGCGGACGTCGTGCAGCTCCGACGCGAGGCGGCCGGCGCCGAGGGGCGCCAGCACGAGCCCGGCGTCGACGTCGCCGGCGCCGAGCGCCACGTTCTCGCCCAGCGTGTCGGCGAGCAGGGGCGCCTCCTGGGGGACCCACGCGAACGGACGCGACGCGGGCCCTGCCGGGGCGTCGCCGAGCGCGCGTCCGCCGTAGAGCACCTCGCCGCCAGCCGCGGGCTCCAGCCCGAGCAGCGTGCGCAGCAGCGTCGTCTTTCCGATCCCGGTGGGTCCGGCGATGGCCACGACGGCGCCCGGCTCCACGCGCAGCGAGAGCGGAGGGCACGCGCCGTGAGCGAGCCGCAGGTCGCGCAGCTCGAGCGAGCCCGACGCCCAGGCCGGGGGCTCGCCCTGCCGCGCCTCCGGAGCCGGCTGGCCTTCGATGACGCGGGCGAGATCCGAGAACGCCACGTCCGCGCGCGCCAGCGAGAGCCGCGCGTCGGCCAGCTCGCGCAGCGGCCGGTAGGCGAGGAAGAACGCGACCGAGAAGCCGAGGAGCGTGCCCCCGTCGGCGAGCGATCCGAGCCAGCCCGCTCGCGACGCGGCGAGCGCCCCCACGAGGGCCGCGGCGCCGAGCACCTCGTTGGCGCCGCTCTGCGCCGCCGCGCGGGCGCGCAGCCTCGCTCCCCCCCCCGCCAGCGCCTCGCCGAGCTGACGCACGCGCGCCCGCGCCTTCGCCTCCGCGCCGTAGGTGACCCACAGGTCCGC
>JAJYCT010000438.1 GCA_021778125.1 Myxococcales bacterium | reverse complement strand
GGCGGCTCGGGCGGCGGCGGAGCCTCCGCGGCGGGCGCTACGGCGGTCGCCGGCGGCGGCGCGTCGGGCGCGGCCCCCCACGTGTGCACGGCCTGCGCCCGCGCCCGGGCGGGAGCGAGCGAGACGACGATCGTGAGCAGGAGCGGGCCGCGACGCACGCTGCCCGAATCCTACACGCGTTTCACTTGGCCACGGCGTCCGGCTGCCGCTCGGGGGCGGCGCGCCGGAACGCCTCGAGCTGCATCGCCGCGTCGAACGCGCGCATCGTGCGCGGGAGGGCCGAGAGATCGACGTGGAAGCGCTGCGCGGAGACGATCTGGGGCACGAGGAAGACGTCGGCGAGCGTGACCGACGCGCCGTAGGCGTGAGGCCCCGCCACCCCCTCGCCCTCGTGAAGCGCCAGCGCCGCCTCGAAGGAGGCCAGGCCGCGGCCGACGAAGTGCGCGAGCCACTCCTTCTGCGCCTCCGGATCGGGCGAGACGTGCTGGAGGACGTGCCGGTTCTGCAGCGGCTGGATCCCGCTGTTGACGATCTCGACCAGCGACCGCACGCGCGCCCTCGCGTGCGCGTCGCGCGGCAGGAGCGCGGGCGTCGGGTGCCGCTCCTCGAGCATCTCGACGATGGCCACGGACTCGACGTACGGGACGCCGTCGATCGTCAGGCAGGGCACGTAGCCGGTGGGGCTCCGCGCGCGGTGCACTTCGCCCTGCTGCTCGTCCGCGAGCAGGTTCACGGCGACGTACCGGTACTCCAGCCCCTTGAGCGCCAGCGCGATGCGGACTCGGTGCGAGGACGAGGAGCGCCAGTAGTTGTAGAGGACCAGCTCCGCCATGACGCGCCCACTCTAGCGGGCGCGGGCCCGCGCGTCAGCGCCCGCGCCGCACCGCGGCGCGACGGTCGGTTCCCTGCGAGGGCGAAGGCGCCTTCGCGCTCCGGCGCGCGATCCTGCACGGATCGACGCCCGGGCACGAGGCACGCCGCTTGCTCTACGTGACGTTCATGTCGACGACGAAGACGCACGCGAAGGACGAGCTCCGCACCGAGGACGCGACGCCCACCGTGACCGCGACGCGCGAGGAGAGGTCGCCGCGCGACGCGCACGCCCCGCACGCGGAGCCCCTGGACGACGCGACCCAGGACCCGTACGACAACATCGCTTGCACCGACTGAGCATCGACGAGCTCCGCATCGAGTCGATCGCGGCGCGACCGCTCTCGGTCCCCCTGCGCGAGCCCTTCGTGATCGCCACGGGCCGCGTCGACGCGACGCGCGCGGTGGAGATCGAGGTCCGCCTCGACGTCGAGGGGGAGTCCTTCTCGGGCCTCGGCGAGGCCGCCTGCCTGCCTCCGGTCACGCGCGAGGACCAGCCGGACGTCCTCGTCGCGGTCGGGCAGGCGGCCGTCGCGGTCGCCCGCGGGGCGCGGGCCGGTGACGTCCGCGCGTCGCTCGGCCCCGTGGCGCGGGCGGGCTTCGACACGGCCCTGCACGACGCGGTAGCGCGAGCGCGCGGGCTTCCGCTCCGCGTGCTGCTCGGCGGCGCGCCGGGCGTGGCCTCGCTCGAGACCGACGTCACCGTGGCGATCGCGTCGCCCGAGAAGATGGCCGAGCTCGCCCGCGGCTGGGCGGCCCGCGGCTTCTCGCTCCTCAAGGTCAAGGTGGGCAAGGACCTCGACGCGGACCTCCGGGCCCTCGAGGCGATCGGGCGCGCCGTGCCGCATGGCCGCCTGCGCGTGGACGCGAACGCCGGGTACACGTCGAGCGAGGCGATCGCGGTCGCCCGCGCGTGCGAGCGGCTGGGGCTCGCCGTGGAGTGCTGGGAGCAGCCCTGCGCGGCCGACGACCTCGACGGGATGGCCCGCGTCGCCGGGGCGGTCCGGGCGCCCGTCGTCGCCGACGAGTCGGTGAAGACCCTGGGCGATCTGCGCGCGCTGCTCGCCCGGCGGTACGCGGGCGGCGTGAACCTCAAGCTGGCCAAGACCGGCTCGCTCGAGGAGTGCGTGCAGATCGGCCGCGAGGCGCGCGCCGCCGGGCTGCGGATCATGGTCGGCGGGATGGTCGAGACGCGCCTCGGCATGACCGCCGCGGCGCACGTGGCCTGCGCCGTCGGCGGCGCGGACTTTGTCGACCTCGACACCGCGTGGCTTCTCGACGGCGATCCGTACGAGGGCGGGTACGTGGCGGACGGCCCTCACTACGGGATGCCCGACACGCCCGGCCTCGGCGTCACGCGGCGCGCCCCCTGAGCCGCGGCGCCGCGGTTAGGAGCGCCGGATGGGCCGGAGGCGCCTCAGGGCGCGAGGTGGATCGTCAGCTGCGTCGTCTTCCCGGCCTCGACCGTGAAGCCGATGGAGCGCTCGCGGCCGCCGTCGGGCGTGACGAGCTTGAGGCGGTGGTGCCCCGCCGAGAGCGGCATGTGCGTCTGCGGCGCGACCTTCTTCGTGTCGACGTCGTCGAGGAAGATCTCCGCGGGCGGCTCCGAGGCGACGTCGAGCCAGCCGACGTCCGCCTGCGCGCGGCCCGCGACGGCGCCCAGCAGCCCGGTCATCACGACGCCCACGGCAACAAACCTCTTCATCGCCCGCCTTCCCGTGCAGATTCGACGGGCCCGCCCCCGCCCGCATTCACGGCGTCATCATACCCCGGCGTGACCATGGCGATGAGGCGCTCGGGGTGGGCCACCCCGTGCGCCTTCATCCACGCGTCGATCTGCGCGCGAAGGGCCGCCGCCTCGTCGCCGCCCACGCGCGCCGCCAGGCGGGCGCGGGCCGCGTTGGCGTAGAGCGCCATGTCTGCCGCCTCGAAGCCGTACAGGGCCTGGCGCAGGCAGAGGACTGCGCCCTCCAGGTCGCCACGCATCGACGCGACGGCCCCCCGCAGGAGCCGGGCCATGGGCTCGGCCCAGGGGCACGCCCCGCGCTCGAGCACGCGCGCGTCCTTCTGGACGGAGGCCAGGAGCGCCCGCCGCTCGGCCGGGCTGCGCGCCGCCACGGCGAGCGCGCACCGGCCGCGCATCTCGGTCGTCCACAGGCGCACGGTCCCGATCCGCAGCAGCATCGCGCGCCGCAGCGCCGGCAGCCGCTCCTGCACCCGCGCGAGCGCCTCGCGCGCCCTGCCCTGGTAGAGGTCGGCGTTGGTCAGCGAGCCGAGCTCGTAGAAGTGCTCGAGGTGGCAGGCCTCCTTGGACCAGCCCCGGGTCGCCTCCTCGATGTCGCGACGGGCCCCGTCGGGGTCGTCGCGGACGAGCCACACGAGGTTGCCCCAGCCGATGCGGACGCTCATCGAGCTGTAGAGATCCCCGCGCTCGAAGGCGTTGCGCAGGTACACGGGCTGGCGCCGGCGCAGCTCGGCGAGATCCCCGAGGCACGCGAGGCTGATGAGGGCGAAGTGGTGCATCGTCGCCTGCTCCCACGCGGTGCCCGGCACCCGGTCGCGGAACATCGTCGCCGCGCGGTCGCAGTCCTCGAGCGCGTGCCGGAAGCGGCCCGTCAGGTAGTGGCAGATGGCGGAGTTCGCGATCGTGTACGCGATGCTTTGCGGATCGCGCGTGCTCTCGGCCAGCACGCGCGCGCGCGTCAGGTGCCGCTCCACGCGCGCGGCCGACTGCCGACCCCCGGTCGCCTGGTAGCCCGCGGCCACGGCGAGCGCGCGCGCCACGCGCGTGGGCTCCCCGGCGCGCAGCGCGAAGAGGACGGCCCGCGCCTGAAAGACCGCGCCGAAGATGTGGTCGCTCAGCGCGAGCGAGAAGGCGACCGACCAGCAGACGTCGACGCACATCAGGTCGCGCGCCGGCACCATCGACGGATCGCGCTCCTTGAAGCGCGTCCCGCGCAGCACCAGCACCAGGCGCAGGACGAGGAGCTGGACGAGCGCGTGCAGCGCCGACCGCGGGTAGGTCAGCCCCAGCAGCGAGAGGACCTCCTGGACCGCGGCGAGGCCCTGATCGAACCGGCCCGCGCGCAGGTACTGCTCGGAGGCCCGCCTGCGCAGCTCGAGCGCCTCCGCGGGCGGCGCGCCGGCGGCCGCCTTCGAGTACGCCAGCGCCGCGATCGCGCCCCGCCCCGCGTTGGCGAGCGCGTCGCCGAGCCGCACGCGCAGCGCGCGGGCCTTCGGATCGCCCGGCGGGGCCAGAAAGACCAGCGTGAAGCGGCCTTTCTCGTTGTCATAGCGGCGCTGCTCGACGAAGCCGAGTTTCTTGATGAAGAAATCAAGCGATTGGTCCAGATTGGACACACGGATCATGGTGTGGAGATATCGAACGACTGCCTCCATCGGGTACCGGGCGACGCCCGACCTGCGGCCAGCACGACGCCGCTTCAAGCACCGGGGTCAGGCGAGCAGCACCGCCGGCAGCAGCGCC
>JAJYCT010000063.1 GCA_021778125.1 Myxococcales bacterium | reverse complement strand
TCTGCGCGTCGCGTCGACCTCCAAGGACCGGTTCGGGGCCGTTGTCGCAACCGGCGTCGGGGCGATCGTCTTCTGGCACGCCGTATTCAACCTCGGTATGGCCACTGGCCTGCTGCCCGTCGTCGGAGTGACCCTACCGCTGTTCTCCTACGGCGGGTCCAGCGTCATGACCGTGCTTCTGGGCGTGGGCCTGGTCATGAACGTGTCGATGCGACGATACGCCTCGCCGGCGCGCGCCACGCCACTGCTCGGCTTCTAGTTGGCCTACCGGGAGCCGGTCTTGTCGCCCTGGAGCACCATCATGTGAAACTTGGCGAACTCGGTCTGCCCGAGCGTGTACATCACCTCGGTCAGGAGGCGGTACGGCGTCGATGCATCCGCGATGAGGATGGCCTCGCTCTGGCTCGGGTCCTTGCCCATGGCTTGACGGATCCGCTTGTCGGTATCCCGCCACGCCTGCAGGGCACTGCCGAGGGGCACGATGAAGAAGTCGTTGCGGGAGCCCCGCTTGTACTTGGCCTCGAGCCCGTACTGCGCCGCGTCCTGAGGCACCGGGCACACGACCGTCTCCCCGGCGATGATCTGCGATCGCGAGACGATGAGCGAGAGGCCCTCGGGCTCGGAATCGGGCTCGGTGGTGAGAATGCTCTTGGGCAGGTTAAGGTCGTCCGACTGCGGCAACGACGCAACCGAATTGCTCAGGCTCTTCAGCAGGAACACGAGGATGATGGTCATCATGTCCATCATCGCGGTGATGTTCAGGAAGGTGATCTCGGGCTCGACCCGATTCTTTGCGATCGCCTTGCGCAGCTCGCGCTTGTAGACAGCGAGGCCCGCCGGCTTCGCGCGAGGGAGCGGCGCAGCTTGCCGCGGAGGCGACCCTTCAGGCGGCTGGTTCATGGTCTACTTGGGCACTCCGAAGGTGATGTCGGGGAACAGGACGTCGCCCTCGGCCGACTTCCGGATCGCATCGCACGTGCTGATGATGACCTGGTAGGGCACGTTCGAGTTGGCGGTAAGGGTGGCCGCCGTCTCGTCCGCTGCCTCGGGAACCTGGTTCTTCAACCGCTTGGCGCATGCGCCCAACGACGCGAAGTCGTACTGGTTGTCCTTCATGCCCACGGCCACACCCGCACCGGGACCCTGGCACCCCTCGCCGATGCGCTGCCCGAACGCCGAGACGATGAATCCCTTGTCGATGATGATGATGTTCAGCGACAGAGAGGGCTTCGTCGGTGCGCGCGAGCCGGCACCGCCCACCCTGGGGGGCTGGGTGTCGATGAGCGTCGTGAAGGTGACCGAGATCGTCGCCAGCACGAACATCAGAACGTTCGTGATGATGTCGAGGAACGGAACGATGTTGAGCTCGCCGCCCTCTTCATCGGGCGAGAGCTCCTTCGGCGCCGAGAGGCGCCGAATCCGGCTCCGCTGCGCGGCGCTGAGCTTCTCCTGATCCGCCATCGCGTGGGTCCCCCGTGGCCTAGTAGCTGCCGGGGCGCGTCTGGATCGTGAGGAGGTTGAACACGCGCTCTTGCGTCGAGTCCAAATCGTGCTGGATGTTCTTCGCGCGCTGGTGCAGGACCAGGTGGGCGATCATGCAGGTCACCGCGATGCCGAGACCCATCGCGGTGTTGTACATGGCCTCGGAGATACCGAGCGAGAGCTGCGCCTGACGCTGCGCCGCCGAGATCCGCGGGTCGGACACCGCGTTGAACGTCGTGATCAGACCCGTGACGGTTCCGATCAGCCCGATCAGCGTGGCGATGTTCGCGAGCGACCAGAGAGACCCGACCCGCTTCTCCACCGCCGGCCGGAGCTCACCCATCTTCTCGCTCATCGCGGCGTCGATCTCGTCCGGGCCCTTGTTGGCGTGAGTAAGGCCCGCCTTGACGAGCTGCAGCGTCGGATAGTCGCCCGCGTCGCAGAGCTTGATCGCGCGGTCGATGTTTCCCGCCGTGACCAGCTTCTTGATCTGCGCGAAGAACTCCTTCGAGTTGACGCTGTACTTGGACAGCTGGAAGGCGACCCGCTCGATGATCATGGCGATCACGACGGCGCTCACGATCAAGTTGGCAACCAGGAACGTGGGACGCTCCTTGAAGGCTGCCATCAGGCCACCACCACCACCCGCAGCCTGCGCCGCCTGCTCTGCAACAAGCACCACCAACATTCCCCGACGCTCCTTTCTAACTACCCTTCGATCAGTCGCACGCGGCCAGCCCCCGCTGCGTCCTTGAACTAGCGCCGGCCAGTATAGCGGCAGACGACTCGAAAATGGGAACCGCGCTCACGAGGTACGGCTGCACTCCCGGCTCACCCGCCGCTGCGACTCCGAGACGCGCCATGCTGGCCATGCCTGTCGCCGCACCACTGCGGTGAGACGATACAGCCCCGGGATCCGCGGAGTCAACGACGTGACCCTGCCTGGGCGGGCCATCCTCTTTCACGATAGAACATGGAACGCACCGATTGCCGTCACGACGCAAAGTTCGCTAACACGCTGAATCTTGTGCGCTTTTGTGAGGCACCAAGAGCGTCTCGATCGCCGCTCACGGGACTTTCCGCCCCAAACTCCCTTGACGCCGTTTGGTCTCACCTGTCACGCTCCGCGTTGCTTCGTTCAACACTTGGCGGTCCGAGCGCCCGCCGCGGCGGGCGACGCCGTGAGGCGCTTGCTTCGGTACAAGGCGTTCGGATAACGTCACGGCGCGCTCGCGCGCTGCCGGCGTCGCGGTGTCACGTCGCTACAAGGTCCACGGTCCCTCTCTCTTCTCTCTCAACGGAGGACGTTTCGATGGCTGCTGTTTGGAAGCATTTCAAAGAGGGCGGTTGGGGAATGTACGTCATCCTCTTCTGGTCCATCATCACCATTGGCGTCATCGTCGAGAGGGCGCTTTACCTGTTCGGGGCGTCCATTAACAAGGACGTGTTCCTGGCGACCATGCAGAAATGCATCCTCGCCGGCGACGTCGCGAAGGCCGTCAAGATGTGCTCGGCCGCGAACGCCCCGCTCGCTCGCATCGTTCAGGCGGGCCTCGTGAAGGTGAACCGGCCCGACGAGGAGGTTCAGGCCGCGATGGATGAAGCCGCCCTTCGCGAGCTTCCCCGTATCGCGAAGCGGACCGGCTACCTCGCGCTCCTCGCCAACCTGTCGATGCTCTCGGGTCTGCTCGGGACCGTGTCGGGGTTGATCACGAGCTTCGGCGCCGTGTCGGGCGAGAGCGTCGACGCGAGCCAGAAGGCGCGCATCCTTGCCGAGGGTATCTCCGAAGCGATGAACTGCACGGCCTTCGGGCTCATCGTCGCGATCATCGGCCTCATCGGCTTCGCCATCCTCAACGGCAAGACGCAAACGCTCGAGGACGACATCAACGAGGCCAGCGTCCAGGTTCTGAACCTCGTCGTCACCAACCGCCAGAAGGTCAACATGTCTGGCCTGGCGGCAGGCTGACCCAAGCGCAACGAGAGACGGACTTCTAAGGCTCACAGGGCTCGCATGATGGCGAGCCCTGCGACCCCCGAACCCGGAGCTGAATCATGGGTGGCGTAGACGTTGGCGGCGGTGGCGGCGGGAAGCGGAAGACCCTCGACTCGGAGATCAACATGATCCCGATGATCGACCTGCTGATGGTGACGATCTCGTTCCTTCTCATCACGGCCGTCTGGACCCACATGGCCCGCATCAATGCCGATGCACAGGTGCCTGGTCCGCCCCGTCCTGACGTGGAGCAGGAGAAGGTCGAGCCGGAGAAGCAGCTGCACGTGATGATGCAGGCTGAGGACAAGTTCGTCCTGGTGTGGAAGCAGGGGAGCACGACGGTTGATTCGATCGACGTGCCGCGAAAGGACGTCGTCCTGAAGCAGGGTGCCGTCGAAGTCGTACGCTTCCCGGACCTCGCCGCGAAGATCGAGAGCGAATGGAAGGCCAAGGGCCAGCATTCCAATCCGACCGATCGCAAGCTCGATCAGGCCATCTTGCACACCGACAACAAGACCGAGTTCAAGTTCATCATCGGCGTCATCGATGCGATCTATGCGACGCACCGTGACCTCAACCTCGGCAGCAAGACGGAGAAGGCCCCCGCCTTCAACATCACCTTCGCGGTCAACTAGGAGCGACCGATGCCTATCTCCGAACCCAAACGCCGCCTGATGCGGCACGTCGGGCTGGAATTCGTCTCGAAGAAGGTAGAGGGCGGTGGCCATCGTGGCACCAACGCCAGCCTCTCGCTGACGAGCATGATCGACTTCTTGGTCGTCACCGTGGTCTTCTTGCTCATGACGTTCAGCGCGAGCGGCGATACGCCCGTGGCCAAGGGCCTGAACTTGCCCATGGCGCAGAACACGCTCGACATGCTCGACGCGCCGATCGTGGCCGTGGTGGGAAGCCAGATTCTTGCCGACGGAGCGCCCGCCGGGAACACGCGTGCGGTCGAGGAGTCCGATCGCATGCAGCGGATTGATGAGCTGTTCAACGTCCTGAAGGCGAAGCGCGAGCTCTGGAAGCAGACGCACCCGAACAAGGACTTTCCCGGTGTCGTGATGCTTGAGATCGACCAGCACATCAAGGCGGTCGTCGTGAAGAGCGTCTTCCAGACGGCGGCTTTCGCGGGATTCCCCAACGTAAGCTTCATGACGAATCCGCTCCCGAAGAACGGGACCTGACCGGTCGCCAGCGCGATGGGGACGCGGTCCACCGGAGGCGCTGATGGTGGAGTTGGGCAAGAAGAGGCAGCGGGGTCTGCCCGCCGTGGCGCGCGCTCGCGAGGATCGCGGATCCGGGCGAGCGCGCTGGACGACGCAGGCGGGTCTGGTGGCTCTGGCTGTGGTCGTAGGGGGCTTCGTCGCGCACAGGTTCATCAGCGAGCGTGTGCTCGCTGACGAGCGGCAGGGGCTCCTCGCGAAGCAGCGCGCGGTCTCCGTGACGCTAGGCGAGCAATGGTTTCCCGTCCGTGATCGCATCGAGAACGCCATCCTGGCGGCTGCCACGAGCGACCCGAGCGACTTCGTTTCCCCCGAAGCGCACCGAGGGGCCTTCCGGACGCAGCCCGGGCTCTACTTGCGAATGCGCGTGGCCGACGCAAGGGACGCGACGACGATCCGGCGCGTCGCCGCCGACGCACGCAAGGACGCGCTGGCGACATGCCTGCTCCGCGAGCCCAACGAGCGCGGCGTGCGAGGCGAGATCGACGGCGGCGCCTTCGCCGAGCAGCCGTGGAACCTCGGTCAGGCCTACGCGGCGACGCGGATTCTGACGGACGACTGGGTTCGCGACGTCCAGGGAGCCAACGACGACCTCCGCCTTCGCGTCTTCCGGGAGCAATACGACAGGGCCATCGCCTCCGATGTGCCGCTCGCGATTGACATCCTGAAGCGTGCGCAGTTCCTCCTGCTCGCGCTGGACGAGGACGTGGCAGAGGCCGCCCAACTCACCGACGGAGGCGGGCTGACGGAGGAAGCGCTTCAGCTCGTTAGGCATCCCACGCGCGTATACCTCTTCGCGCTCCCGAGCGGGAAGGAGCTCCTGCGGCTGCGTCGTTCGGGGGAGGCGCGGGTAATCCCGGCCGGCGAGCGCGTGGTCACGGACGAGGAGACTCTCGACGCGATGCAGCGGCAGGCGAACAACTGCGCGCTCGCTCGCCTCGTGCTCGAGGAGCTAGGTCCGCAGGTGGCCACCTCCGACGCGAAATAGTTACCTCGGTGCCTCGTCGCCAAGGTCCACGACGTGGGCCACGACCACCTGGTGCCATGCCACGGTGATGGCGAGGAACACGTCCTGGTCGCGCGCCGTCGCGACCGCCCCGTTCGCGAGCGCCCGCTCGCTCCAGCGCACGCCACCGTGCAGCCCGACCCACGGTCCGGTCGCAGCGCCGCCAACGGGGAGCTCTGCGCCAAGCCCTACCTGGATCGCGGCGGACGACGCGAGCGAGGCCCCGACCGGCTGCACCCAGGCCGTGCCGACCTCCAGCCCCAAGGAATCGAGAGTGAGATCGAGCCACGCCCGGTGACTCTCGTGCCCCTGCAGCCAGCGGTAGAGAAACAGCGGGCGCACCTCGAGCCCTGCAGCCACCACCCGCCGTGGATCCACGCCGCCCCCCCAAAGGCTGGCATCCTCATACGTGGCGAAGAGGCCCGCCGTATCGAGATAGCGAAGTCGCAGGTCCCCCGCGGCGCGCGGTCCACCCGACGCCACGACGGCGCCAACGCCAGCGCTCCACGTCACGTCGCCCTCGACCCGGCCATAGCTTGGCGCGGCCCCTTGCGCGTCGGCGCGCGTCGGGGAGAGCCAGCTCGCTCCCGCGACCGCAATCGCCATGCGTCTAGAGGCCCAGCGCATGCGTGACCGGCGCGCGGAGCTCGGGCGCGAGGACGAGACGGACCCGCGAGAGAGCCTGACCTGCAAGCCGCCCCAACAAGAAGGACACGTCGTGGAGCGGACGCGCGGGCCCCTTGGCGTAGACCACCATGAGAGGCTCGGCCTGGCCCCCGAACGGCTCGTCGCTCGCCACGTCGAGCCCTACATACGCGGTTGGCTCCAGGCCTCGGGCCCGAGCGACGTCCCGCGCGACGTCGAGAACGCGCGCGCGGCCGTCGGGAGTCGCCTGATCACCGAATAGATCGAGCGTCTTGAAGAGGGAGCGCGCCCGGATCCGCCGCGCGAGATCCGATAGCGATTCGTCGGACGCCCCCTCCCATGCATGCATCGCCCCCCAGAGAACGCCGTCGTCGAGCTCCAGGTAGTCGTCCAACGCCAGCGGCTCACCGCGCGCGCCCGCCGCGACGGCAGCAGGAACGCCCGGGAGCGCCCTGCCCGACCTCAGCGCGTCCACGGCGCGCGCCAGAATCGTACGAATCATCCACTCGGCGGCGCGCGTCGCCTTGTGCAGGTACACCTGCTGGAACATGAACAAGCGCGCGATGATGAAGGCTTCGATCGCGGGGAGGCCCTTCGCCCCGTCGATGGCCAACGAGGGCGCGCGCGAGGGGTCGACGTCGGCCGCAAAGCGGAGGCTCCGGAGGAGCCAGTCCAGATCGTAGACGCCGTAGCGCACGCCCGTCGCGTGGGCGTCGCGCAAGAGGTAGTCGCATCGGTCGACGTCGAACTCGCCGCTCACGGCCCTCGCGAGGTAAGCGATTTCATGGCGACCGTGCACCAGCGCTGCGACGCGCGCGGGCAACGAGGCGTCGATGGACCGCAGCACGCGATGCACCCCCGTCGAGGGGTCCAGCACGATGCGCTCCGTCCACGTCTCGTGAGCCGGTGTCCCCGGTATGGCGTCCTCGAACAGGTGCGACAGCGGTCCGTGCCCCAGGTCGTGCAGAAACGCCGCGGCCAGGGCCTCGCGCGCCATCGCGGGCGTCACGCGCTGAGCCTCGGGCAATGCCCCGTGGATCGCGCGCAGACGCGCTAGCAGGAGCTTCATCACGAAGGCGGCACCGATCGCGTGGGAGAAACGCGAATGCTCCGCGCCCGGAAAGGCGAGAGACGTCACGCCGAGCTGCCGCACACGCCGCAGGCGCTGGACCTCGGGAGTGTCCATGAGCTGCTCGACGATCCTCTCCTCGTCGGACTCGAAGGCCACGAGGCCGTGGACGGGGTCACGCAGGATCATTCAGCCTCCGAGAACCGTCGTTGCCACGGCGCCGTCATCGTAGAAGACGCGGATCGCGATCGGGCCCGGAGCGTCCTCGAGCACGGCAACGCGCTCTGCGGGTCGAGCCCGAGCGCCGGGTGCCCGCTCGGAGTGCCAGACGACCCGAAACGGACCAGAAGCGTCGAACCGGCTGTCGATCGCCCACGCAAGGGGAGCCGTGGGCTCGATGAGAGTTACGCTCGCCCCGCGCTCCCGGGTCTCGATGCGTACGCGCGGGGTGGCTCCCTGACAGGCCGACATCGGCGAGCACGCTTCCACGCGAAGCGAAGCCCCGGCACGCATCAGCCGCGCCCTCGCCGTCGCGATCGCCAGCGACGACGCATCGCCCAGCACGAACCGACGGCCGAGCACGTGGGCGCTCTCACCCGTCGTCCCGCTTCCGGCGAACAGGTCGACGACCAAGTCTCCGGGAGACGTCGCGCAACTGACGATCCGATCGAGCAGCGCGCGCGGCTTCTGCGTCGGATACCCGGTGCGCTCGCCGGGGCGCGCGTGCCGGAGCGGGGTCACGTCGGTCCACAGCGCGTCGATACGGCGCTCCCGACACCACGCGCCATCGGCGTTCTTCACGAGAAAGTACTTCACGTAGACCTTGCCACTGGCCGTCCGGAGCACGCGTCCCTCCGCCTCGAGGCGCTCGATCGATGCGTCGGTGTAGTCCCCACGGGGTGCACTGGTGAACGGTCTGCCCTGCTCGTCGAAGCGCACGGCGCCGGCCTCGATGGGCTCGAGGCGCAGCGGGGGAACGAGCTTCGCGTCCGGCATCCCGTAGACCACGAGGGTGTCGAGCGTCCGACCGAACTGGTGGCTGGCCGCCTGCCGTCCGAGGTTGGGCGCGCGCCTCCAGACGATCTCGTTCACGAAGGCCTCGGGGCCGAGGATCTCATCGAGGACGATGCGGACCAGATAGGATGCGCGCCAGTCGACGTGAACCCAGAGCGTGCCATTGGACGTCAGTAGGCGCGTGAGCGCCTCGAGGCGGGGGGCAAGCATGTCGAGGTAGGCGGCCGTGCCACCTTCCCAGCGGTCGTCGTAGGCGTGTGCTCTCACCACGCGACCGGATGCAGGGCCATCCAGGCGCGCCTCGTGCACGTATGCCGCTTGGGATGCAAAGGGGGGATCGACGTAGACCAGTCGGACCCCTGCCTTGAGCCCCTCGGCGCAAAGCGCCTCTGCTGCCACGAGTGCGTCGCCGTGGATGAGCCGCGCGTGGCTTGCCCCTCCCTGCGCGAGCTCCATGACGGAGGTGGCCGAAGGACACGTAGGTTCCAGCGCACCTGGCTCCCACACTCGCCCCGCCCAGTCCAGCCGGGCGCAGCCGCGGGCCCGCCGTCCAGCAGAACGCTCTTGCGCCGAATATCGCTTCGAGTGCATACCGCGTGCCCCTGACGAGCTTCGAGCCTTGCGTGTCGAGGCGCAAGCCCCTTTGGAAAAGACCACGTCCCCGGGATAGTGTGGATTTGCTGAGCCTTGTCTGATCCATCCTCGATCGAACGAACGACCCGCCTGACGGACATCCTCCGGGCGCTGCCCCAGCGAGAGCTCGACGGGCTCATCTCGCGGCTCGGCATACGCATCGACCCGGCGAAACGGATCGACGTGGCGTCCCAGGTGGCGCGGGCCCTGGTCTCGCTCCCGGAGCTGCGGGATCCATCTCGGCTGCAGCCCGCATCGATCGAGCTCGTCCATCGCGTAGCCGAAGCACGGGGCACTCTCCGCGTCGGCGCGGTGCCCGCGGCGCTCGAGCCGCTTCTGGCGCGCGGACTGCTGTTCGCTCGCAGCGCGAACCGAGGGGTCGAGCTCATCTTGCCGTCCGCCTACCTCGTCCAGCTTCGCACCTGGGACGGGGAAGATCCGCGCGGCATCCGGGCGCTCGTGTCGCAAGCACCGTTCGAGACCATGAGCGCAATCGCGGCGCACTACCTTGGCCGTCCCGCGACGCCGCCCATCGCCCTGTCGCTCGAGGCCGCATGGGATGTGCTCGGCAGCCAGCAGAGGCTGACGGAAGAGATCGCGAAGCTCTCGGCCACCGAACGGCGCGTCCTCGAGGGCGTCGAGGAGGAGGGCGGCGAGGTCGATACGGAGGAGCTGCTCGAGCTCGAACGAGAGCCGCTGCGCCTGCGTACGGCCACCGGCGCCACGCCCTCTCGGCGCGGAGTCGGATTCTCGCTCGAGCGCCGCGCCCTGCTGATGCCGGTCCACCCGAACCGGCACGTCATCCCGACCGAGGTCAGCGCAATCATCGGTGCGGCGAGTCACTCGCAACGCGCGCAGCGACGCGACGCTGTGCGGGCGTTCGTCGCGTCCGGCGATCATGCCCCGCGACGGGCTCGCTTTTCGCTCGATCCAGCCCCGCTTGCGCTCGGCATCGCCGCCGCGGCGCGGGAGGCGCCGACCCGGAGCGCGGATAATCGAACGACGTCGGGGACGTTCGCCGACCTGCGCGCGGGTGTCGGGACCCCGAAATCTCTCGTCCAGCGGGTAGCCGCGCGCTTCGGACGCGAGGTGCAGCACGTCGCGCTCACGTTCGCGCTCGCGCGCGCGGTGGGCCTGTGGGACACGGCAGCCACGGGCACCTCGTCACCGCCGGGCTCGTTCACGCTGCAGGAGCTCACTCGCGAGCTATTCCATGCCTGGCAACGGGGCGGCGCCTGGGACGAGGCGCGCGCCGAGCCTGAGGTGCTGCGGCTTTCCCCCGACGCGCGCGACTCGAGCCCCGCAGGCGTGGTGCGCGAGATGGTGCTGGAGGCTGTGCGCGAGCTCGGCGAAGGGCGCTGGGTACCCTGGTCGTCGCTCGCGGGCTGGCTCCGCAGCGACCACAGGATTCCGGGCCTCACTCGACTGCTGCGCCGGTGGGCCGAGCGCGGCGGACTCGACCTGGTCGAGCCGCTCGAGGTCGCACGCCGGATCGTTCACGAGAGCCTTCCGGCGCTCGGACTGCTCGATCTGGGCGAGGACGAGGATCTGCCGCGCGACCCCGAGGCCGACGGACAAGGACCGCCAATCACCCTGCGCCTCACCGCGCGCGGCCGCTCGCTCCTTGGTGGCAAGCCTTCGGGCGGGGACGGAGAGGCCGCCCGGTTCCTCGACACGCACATCCTCCGCCTCGGCCCCTCGTCGCAGATCGGCTCCGTCCTCGCCGTCGCGCCGTTCGTCGAGGTGGCGCGAGCCGCCGAGACGCTCGATCTGCTCGTCGCACCGGCGACACTCGCGCGCGCTCTCTCCGCGGGGCTCGAAGCCGACGTGGTCCGGAGCAGGATCGAGGCGATCGCTCCCTTGCCCGAGGCGCTGTCGAAGACACTGGCCCAGGCGAGCGTCGTCGTGGGCCGGGCGTCGTGGCAGACCGCCGCGGGCTTCCTATGGGTGGACGACGGCAACGTGCGCGAGCTCTTGCGCACACGGCGCGCGACGCAGGACTTGTTCGTCGACCCCTCGCCTCCCGGGGGCCTGCTCGTTTGCGCGGGCGTGGATCTCGAGCGCGTCGCACGCCGATGCCGCAGCGTCGGTGTGGAGGTCCTCGTCGAGGGGCAGGTCGTGCGGACGCGCGCGACGGCGCAGGGGATCAGCTCCGCACCGCCGCCCACCAAATCGGGCGCAACGCGCGTGGCGGGCTCGCGTGCGGCGAAGGTCAAGGAGTAGCCACGCCACCGGCGGCAGCCCGCTCCGCCGCCCAGGCCGCGACGGCTCCACGCGAGGTACGCGCGACGACCTTTCCGGCGCGGACGAACACTTCGACGGGCAGCGGGCGACCGTTGTATGCGCTCGCCATCGTGTAGCCGTACGCCCCTGCGTCCAGGATGGCGACCACCTCGGGCGCGAGCCGTGGCAGCAGGTGTTCGCCGAAGTCGTCGCTGCTCTCGCAGACGGGCCCCACCACGCGCCACACCACCGACTCCACGTTGGCGGCGTCGAGATCGAGCGGCACCACCCGGTGGCGCGCCTGGTAGAGCGCGGGGCGGATCAGATCGTTCATCCCCGCGTCGATCATGAGCCAGCGCGCCGCTGACGTTGCCTTGGACTGGATGACGCGCGCGAGGAGCACGCCGTGCGCCGCGACGAGCGAGCGACCTGGCTCGACGTAGAGCGCGAGGTCTCCCAGGCCGTGCGCCGCCTGCTCCGCGCGCACGGCGCGGACGAAATCGCCGGGAGTTACGGAGAGGCCCTCGCCGTAGTCGACCCCGAAGCCACCGCCCGTGTCGATGAACGCGAGCGAAGGTAGCGGCCCCGCGCTGCGCAGCCCGCGCACGAGGTCGAAGAGGACGCGCGCCGAATGCAGGTAGGGGTCGAGCGACGTGAACTGTGATCCTGCGTGGACCCCCATCCCCACGAGCTCCAGGTGCGCGGACGCGCCCACCACGCGAACGGCGTCGGCGGCGTCCTCGAGCGGTACGCCGAACTTCGCCTCGTCGTGCCCGGTCGCGATGTGCGCGTGCGTCGCCTCACGCAGGTCGATCGCCGGGTTGATGCGGACGCTGACGCGAGCGCGCCGGCCGGCCTCCCGGGCGCGCGCCTCGATGCGCGCGATCTCCTCGAGACTCTCGATCTGTACGGCGCCGATGCCCCGGGGGCCGGTCGCGATCGCCAGATCCAGCTCGTCGTCCCGCTTGGCCACGCCGCTGTAGACGATCCGCTCGGTCGATACGCCGCACGACACGGCGAGGATCAGCTCGGCCCCGCTCACGACGTCGACACCGCACCCCTCCGCAGCGACCGCGCGGACGATGGCGCCCGCAGAGTTCGCCTTGATCGCGTAGCAGACCAGGTGCGGCGCGCCGGCGAACGCGCGGTCGAGGGCGCGAGCGCCATCCGCGATGCCGTCCAGATCATAGACGTAGCAAGGCGTCCCGACGTCACGCGCCGCGTCGGAGAGACGGAGCTCGCCAAAGCACAGGGCCGAGGTCGCGTCGCGCGTGAGGCTCATGGCGGCATAGAGTACACTCCCCGCCTCCAAGAACATGTCCTCCCTCCGCCGCGCGAAGATCGTCTGCACCCTCGGCCCCGCCTGCGACTCACCCGCCGGCCTCGAGGCGCTCATCGAGGCGGGAATGGACGTGGCCCGCCTGAACTTCTCGCACGGCACGCACGAGGAGCACGGGGCGCGCCTGTCGCGCCTGCGCCAGGCGTCCGAGCGCGAGCGCAAGGCCGTCGCGGCCCTCCAGGACCTCTGCGGTCCCAAGATCCGCACGGGCCGCTTCCCCGCAAAGTTCGAGCTGCCAGCCGGATGCGAGTGCGCTCTGGTCGAGGGCGAAGCGTCGACCGACGAGCGTGTCATCCCCATCCAGTACGAGGGCCTCGCCGGCGACGTGCGCCTCGGCGACAAGATCCTGTTCGACGACGGTCGCCTCGTCCTCACGGTCCTGGGCGTAGAGGGCGCGCGCGTACGCGTGCGCGTCGACCAGGGAGGCGGGATGCGCGACCACGTCGGCGTGCACCTGCCGAGCAAGACGATGCGCATCTCCGCCCTCACCGAGAAAGACAAGGGCGACCTGTCGTTCGGTCTATCGCTCGGCGTCGACTACATCGCGATGAGCTTCGTGCGGCGCGCCGAGGACCTGCTGCAGATTCGCGACATCTGCCACGCGTGGGGCGCACCCACGCCGGTCATCGCAAAGATCGAGACGCCCGACGCCGTCGAGAACCTCGAGAGCGTGGTCGCCGCAAGCGACGGCGTCATGGTGGCGCGCGGTGACCTCGGCGTCGAGTTCCCGCCCGAGCGCGTGCCGATCATCCAGCGGCAGATCCTCGCGATGGCGCGCCGGGTGCGACGCCCGGTCATCGTCGCAACCGAGATGCTCCAGTCGATGACCAAGTCGACGCGTCCCACGCGCGCGGAGGCGAGCGACGTGGCCAACGCCGTGTACTCGGGCACCGACTGCGTCATGCTGAGCGGCGAGACCGCGACGGGCGATCACCCGACGCTCGCGTGCGGGATGATGTCGCGCATCGCGATCGAGGCGGAGTCGAGCCAGTTCTTCGAGCAGGCTCCGTACGTGTCGCGCGCGACGAGCGTCGCCGAGGCGATCGCGCGCGGCGCCGTGAACACGGCGCGCGAGATCGGCGCGAAGTACATCGTCGCGTTCACCGAGAGCGGCTCGAGCGCGATGACCGTGAGCCTTGCCCGCCCCAATGTGCCGATCGTGGCCTACTCGCCCAACGAGAAGACGCGGCGGCGCATGGCGCTCTACTGGGGCGTCATCCCGCGCGTGATGCCCGCGATCCACGACACGGACCAGCTCGTGGACTGGTGCACGGGCGACCTGCTCGCGGGTGGCTTCGGCAGCCCCGGCGAACGCGTGGTCATCGTGTTCGGTGCCCCGATCGGCGTGAGCGGGAGCACGAACAGCATCCGGGCGCACGTTCTCGGTTGATCTCACGGCGTTACGATCGGTTTACGCAGGTTTACCGCCCCGGCGGGACGCTCTTCGCCCCCTCGTCCGTCGATCCGTGCGGAGGCGATGAGAGCCATGAACCGTTGGATTCGCAAGATCGTCACGTTCACTTCCCTCGCGGGCGCGCTGGCGCTGGTCCCCGCCGGCAGCGCCCTCGCCGGCGAGGCGCACGATGGGGAGCAACCACGGCACGGCCACCACCCGCACGGCGGGCTCGTGTCCGAGGCGCTCAAGCTCGACTCGCTGAGCGGTGCGCAGCGCGACCAGCTCGGTCAGATCGAGCAGGAGCGGCGCGCGGCAGGCGTCCCCCTGCGACAGGCCGACGCGGCCCTGCTCACCCAGCTGGCACACCAGGTCGAGCAGGCGGCGATCGATCGCACCGCACTCAAGGGCCAGCTCGACGCCGAACAGAGCGCCGCCGCGACCGCACAGGGCGTTGACGCCCGGACGCTCGGACAGCTTCACGCGCTGCTCACCACGACGCAGCGCAACCGGCTCGTCGATCAAGTCGAGGCGCGCCTGCCGCATGGGAAGCAGCCACCGCCCGCCCTCGAGGCTTTTCGCGGTGAGACCTTCGATCCGTCGGCCCTGGTGCACCCGCGCACGCCCGGCGAGCACGCGGTACGCCACGCCGAGGCGAAGGTCCCTGGCATGACGCCGGCCCAGCGCGCAGCGTTCGCCGATCACCTGCGCCGACGCGCGGCGCGCGAGGCGCGCGCGTCGTGACATGACCTCGCTCAGCGCCCGGGGCCCGGCCCCTTGTGGGGGAGCGGGCCCCGGGGGCACGCTGACTTCATGACGTTCATCGCCAGCCAGTCGCTCTCCCGCGTGACCGTCCGCCCCCTCGTGACCGCCGATTTCGACGCCGTCGTCGCGCTCGATCAGGGTGCAGAGAGGGCGGCCCGCCGGGGCTACTTCGACAGGCGCCTCGCCGCCGCCCAGCGCCACCCGAAGCGGCACCTGCAGCTCGCCGCGGAGTCCGACGGCAAGCTCGTCGGCTTTCTCCTCGCACGTCGCGCGGGAGGCGAGTACGGCCAGGCCGACCCGAGCGTGGTGCTCGAGGCGGTCGGGGTCACCCCGCCGTCGCGGCACGCGGGCGTGGGGCAGCAGATGGTGTCGTCGCTCCGCGACCTGATGCGCGCGCGGGGCATCCCTGTCCTCCGGACACAGGTGGACTGGCACAACCACGCGATGCTGCGGTTCCTGGACGCCGCACGCTTCTTTCTGGCGCCGCGCCTCGTGCTCGAGCGACGTGTGCAGCGCATGCCGCTGCCGGATACGGACGAGGCCATCGAGGAGATGCCGCCGTTCGTGCGAATGCTGCGGGCGGCGGACTTCGACGCCGTCGCACGGATCGACGCGGCGGTGACCAACGCGGACCGCCGCGAGTACCTCGCGCGCAAGCTCGAGGAGGCGCTCGACGAGTCGGCCATCGCCGTGTCTCTGGTCGCCGAGGACGACGGGTTCGTCGTGGGCTTCGCCATGGCGCGCGTCGACTACGGCGACTTCGGGCACATCGAGCCCGTGGCGGAGCTGGACACGATCGGCATCTCCCCCGGACATGCGCACCGGGGCCTCGCACGGGGCCTCCTCACGCAGATGATCGACAACCTCTCGGCGCTGCACGTCGAGCGACTCGAGACCGAGATCGCCCACGACGACCTCGCGCTCCTGCGGTTCTTGACGGCCTTCGGGTTCCGACCGGGAGCCCGCCTCTCCTTCCAGAAGCGCGTCCTCGAGCGGGCCTGAGATCCCGACGGCGGCTTGACACGACGGCGCCCACGGACCAGCCTCCTTGGAGCGCGGTGGAGCCAGGTCGTTTCCTCGTCGTCGAAGATGAGCCGCTGGCCGCCCGATCGGTCACGCGCGTGCTGCGCCAGTTCGGAACGGTAGAGACCGTGTCGTCGCAGGCCGCCGCGCGCGGTGCGATGCGCCAGGCGCGGAGCTGGTCGGGGTTCGTCATCGATCTGTGCCTGCCGGACGGCAACGGGCTCGAGGTGCTCGCCGAGGCGCGCGAGCGTCACCCACACGCGAAGGCCGTCCTGCTGAGCGGCGCGCTGGAGCACACGGCGATCAACGGTGCCTTCGCGCTCGACGCCCGCTGCCTCAGCAAGCCCTGCCGCGTCGAGCACCTGGAGCAGTTCGCGCGCGAGGCGCTCATCGCCGAGCGCGAGCTTCCCGACCGCCTCACACGGGCCGTGCGCGATCTCGCCGTCGACCACGAGCTCACGCCTGCGGAGACGGAGATCCTGATCGCCGCGGTGGGGGGCGCCGATCGCCGGTCCATCGTCGCTGCGCGCCAGGTCTCGAAGAACACGCACAAGAGGCAGGTCCGAGGCATGCTCCGCAAGACGGGCGCGATGACGCTCGGGGAGCTCCGGGACCGCGTGCTGCGCTCGGTCGCAAGCTTGGCCTGAACAGGTGCGCATCACCCCACAGGGGTGATTGTCAGACGCCACGCGCGGGCCCATGGTGCGCGCCGCCTGGGGGGGCCCACCGCACCGCGAGTCCATGACCCAGCCCGAGCTCCTGCAACACCGCCCGTTCGAGCGCGCCTCAAGGCCGCGCCTCGTCGAGGCGCCGCCCCGCCTGTCGATGCGCCTCTGGAACCTCGACTGGGGCGCCACGCTTCCCTGGCACTTCGACGCCGCGCGCGTCGAGAGCTCCTCGCATGACGAGGTCATGGCGTTCACGCGGGAGCACTACGCGGCGATCTTCGGCCACGCGAGCGCCGAAGGTCGCTTTCTTCCCAGCCCGATGACCGAGGCGAAGCGACGCTTCCTCTCCGAGATGGACTTCTTCGTGTTCCGCGTGGGCCGCGAGACCGCCGGCGTCTTCATGGGCCACCCGACCGACTGGACGAGCTACTACCTGCGCTCGACGGCGATCGTGCCGCAGCACCGCGAGCGGGGGCTGATGACGCGCTTCTTCGAGCGTCTCGCCGAGCCCCTGCGCGGCGCCGGCGTCGAGCGCATCGAGGCCGACTGCTCGCCTGCCAACGCGCCCATCATCCGCGTGCTGAGCGGCCAGGGTTACGTCGTGACTGGCACCACGAACTCGGAGCGCTGGGGCCTGCTGCTCCGCTACACCAAGTTCCTGCGCGACGACGCGCGCGGCGCGTTCCTGCGCCAGTACACGGCCATGCCGATAGCCCAGCGGGGGGAAACCGAAACCCTCAACACCGACAGGAGCCGGCCATGAAGAAGTTCGCCCAGATGTCCTTCTGATCCCTGGATCGACGGTGCGACCGCGCAGGCGGTCGCACCGTCCTTCCCTCACTTCGCCTGCAAGCATCTCAACGCGGAAGACACGCTCATGATTTCTGGCGCGCTACGAACCGAGATTCAACGCTTCGCTCCTCGAACGCAGGACGCCGCTCGCGACCTCCTGATGCGCACGCTCGCGACGCTCGTCGAGCGCAGCGCGACGGACGACCCGGCAGCGAGACTGGCGTACCGGGCGTTCGCCGAGCATGTCGCCGTGCAGCTCGGCGTGTTGGGCGCGGACGGCTCGCGGGTCGAGCAGGCGCTCGACGCGCTCGACGATCTCGTCGAGGATCCGGCGCGCTTGCCTGCGCTGCGCCAGGCGCTGCGCGCGTTCATTCAGCGCTTCGAGCTCCAGTGCGACGAGACCGTCCACGTGCCCCGACGTCGCGCCGATGTCCGCGTTTCCGCTGCCTGACGGCTGGTCGCCCGGCGACCACGTCGAGGACGTCGTCGAGGCCGACGGCCTCGTCCTCCATCGCGCGGGCATCTCGGCGCGCTCCACGGCCGGAGAGGCGCTCGGCTCGGCGGCGGACTGGCGCACGTCCCCCGTCACGCGAGCGACCTTCGAGCTCCTGGAGCGCATCGCGATCCTCGAGGCGCGAGACTCGGTGCCCCCCAGCAATGACCCCCAGCGCTGGGCGTACTCGCGTTCGAACGGCGTCGCGCTGCACGTCGACTGGGCGAGCGCATGCCGGGGCGCGGAGCGGGAGCTCGCCGAGCGAGATCGCGTCCTGAGGGCATGGCTCGGAGAGATCGACCCGACGCGGGTTCCCTTCGACATCGGCGCAACGCCGCTGGCGCGGACGAGCTCCTACGAGTGGCTCGCGTTTGCCTTTCCGGCGGACGCCTGGACCTTCGCTCCCGATGTTCACGTGGCCGGCCTGTTCGGCTTTCCGAGGGTCGACGGGGCTCCTCTCGTGGCCGGGTACGGCGCGCGCGAGTCGCCGAGCGAGGCCCTGGAAGCCGCGCTGAGCGAGAGCCTGCAGGCCCTCGCGTTCCTCTGGGGCGAGCCGATCCCCGACAGGCTCCCGGATCCAGGCCCGACCCCGATGGCGCACCTGGAGACGTTTCAGTACCCGGGCATGCACGCAGTCCTGCGCGAGTGGCTGGGGGGCGCACACCGGCGATTCGGGAGGGAACGTGCCTCCGAGCGCCGCGCCCGCGGGGCGGTCCGGTTCATCGATCTGACGCCACGGTGGCTGGCAGGCCGCATGCACGTCGCCAGGGCCGTATGCGACTCTGCCATTCCGCTCGCGTTCGGAGAGTCGCCTGCATTCTCCCACCTGCCGCGCGAGATGCGGCTGCACCCGATCGCCTAGCGCGATAGGCTTGGGGGCGTCGTGGGCTCCCCCGTCCAGATTCCGGGTGTCACGCTCGGCGACGAGCTCGGACGCGGCGCCTACTCGGTCGTCCACGTCGCGTATCGTGGCGACGCTCGCTACGCGCTCAAGATCCCACGCGTCCGCGGTCGGTGGACGCAGTGGGTCTACCGGGAGGCGGTGGCCCTCGGGCGCGTGCGGCATCCAGGGCTGCCGCACGTCGTCGAGGTCGGGGAGACCGACGGGCTCCCGTACCTGCTCATGGAGCTCGTCGACGGCGAGACGCTCGGCGACCGGCTCGCACGCGGCCCGCTGCCCGTCGACCAGGCGCTCGATCACGCCTGTCAGCTCGCCGACACGCTACGTGCGGTACACGAGGTCGGCCTCGTCCACCGCGACGTCAAGCCGCGCAACGTCATCGTGGACCGGACTGGCAAGGTCCGCCTGGTCGACTTCGGCTTCGCGGCGCCCGTGGGGAGCGCCGCCGGCCTGGACGTCGCCGGGACGCGTCGCTACTCCGCTCCCGAGCAGTTTCGATCGCCGGACCGCGTGGACGCGCGCGCGGACCTCTACGCGCTTGGCCGCGTCCTCGCCGAGTGTCTCACGGGCCGACCGTGCGGCGACGTCGATCCGGTTCGCGTCGTCGCCGCGCTCGCCAGCGCCGGCATTCCCGCCGGCGTCGCGAGGATCGTCGCGGGGCTCGTCGCCGAGGCCCCCGAGGAGCGGTACCCCGACGCGGTCGCCGTGCTCGGCGAGCTGCACCGGGTGCGCGCGGGAGGAATGCCTCGTGGAGCCGGCGCCTGCGAGCCGGCGCGGGTGCGGGGCGCCCTCGTCGGACGCGACGCGGAGCTCGAGCAGTTCGTGCGCGCGTGGCGAGACGTGCAGGCGCTCGGCGGACGCTCGCTCTTCGTCGAGGGCCTCCGCGGCTCGGGCAAGACTCGCTTCATCCAGACCTGCGCGGCGAAGGTGCAGGACGAAGGGCGCGCACGCACCCTCGAGTGGCTCTGCCGCGAAGGGGATCCTCCGCTCGCGGCCCTGCGAGGCATCTTCGACGCGTACCTCGCCTCGCTCCCACGGCTTCCTCCTCAGGAGAGGGCGGCCGCGACGACCGCGCTCCGATCGGCAGCGAGCGGCGCCCTCGCGTCGCTCGCGTGCGTCGTGGCGCCCGGCTTCGTCGAGCTCCTCGGAGGCCGGGAGCCTCCACGCGCGGCCGTCCCGGACGCGTTCGCCGAGGGGGCCGCCGAGCTCGTCATCCGTCTGGCGAGACTGGCCGGCCCGGTCCTGCTGTCGTTCGACGACCTGCAGTGGATCGACGCGGCGAGCCAGGACGTCCTGACCGCCGTCGCCGCCCGCGCCCACGAAGCCCCCTTGCTCCTCCTCGCGGCCTCGAGACCGACCGCAGAGGGAAGGGCCTTCGGGCGATTCGACGGCGTGGCTCCCCGGCGTTCGACGCGAATCACGCTGGGGCCGCTCGAGATGCGCCAGAGCGCTGCCCTCATCGCGGCCCACCTCGGTGTCACTTCGGCCGACCCGGCCGTCGTGCGTCGCGTGGTCACCCTCGCGGACGATACCCCCGTCGGGATCCTCGAGGTGCTCGGGGCCCATCTCGATGCCGGAGCGCTCCGCCTTCGTGACGACGGTTGGCAGCTGGATGACGCGACCGCGGAGCGGGTCACCCTGCCCCCCGGTGCGCTCGCCTTCCTGGGACGCCGCGCGAGGGACCTCCCCCCGGCCACGCGCCGCGTGCTCGAGGTCGCCGCGGTCCTCGGCACCCGCTTCGAGGACACGCTGCTCGCCGACATGCTGGCGCTCGAGGTGCAGGACGTCGCCTACGCGCTCGCCGACGGCCGGCGGGCCGGTCTCCTGGAGGCCGTCGACGCCAGGAGCCACGCCTTCAGCCACGACAGCGTCCGCGAGATGCTCGCGGGCGCGCTCGACGAGGCCTCGCAGAGGCGGTGGCACCAGCGCGCCGCCGAGCTCCTCCTGGCCAGGGCACCAGGCAACGTCGACCTTCTGCACGCCTGCGCCGCGCACTTCGCGGCAGGCGAGGCCGACCGGACGCCGGCCCTGGCCTACCGGGCCGCCCGCGGCGCCGCGGAGAGCGCGCTCGAGCGCTTCGACAAAGATCG
>JAJYCT010000437.1 GCA_021778125.1 Myxococcales bacterium | reverse complement strand
TCGTGCTCTGAGGTCGCCCCGGTCGACGGAGCGACCGCGCGCTCACGCGGCGGTCCCGTCGAACCCCGGCAGGAACATCGCCGCGAACCGCTCCGGCCGCGCGACGCCCTGCGCCCGCATCGCCGCATCGGCGCGCGCGGCGAGCGCCGCCCCCTCCGCGCCCCCCGCGATCTCGCCCCGCCGGCGCCGCGCCGCCTCGGCGTACCCTTGCATCCCGGCCCGCTCGAAGCCGTCGGGCGGCCGCCGGCTCGTTGGTGACGAGCCACGCGAGGTTGGCGTAGCCGCTCGCGGCCATGCACGTCGCGGTGAAGAAGTCGCCTTGCAGTAACCCCTGGCGATAGCGCTCCTTGGCGAGGCGCTCGACCTCGGCGAGGGCGGCGATCGCGCCGCTCTCGTCGAGGAGCTCCACGACGACGATCTTCGCCGCAGGGTGCATGCGGGGGGCGGCGGCTTGCCCACGGCGAACGGGGCGAGCTCCGCGTCGAGCGGGGCGGCCGCCGGGAGGGGAAGGTCGCCCAGGAACTTGAGCGTGACGTGCAGGTTCGCGTCCGCGGTCCAGGTCGCGCGCGGCGCGCCGCCTGCCTGGCGCAGATGGGCAACGAGGCGCGCGACGCGCCCGTGGCTGGGGACGTCGAGATCGAGCGCGACGAAGGCGCGGATGGGCTCCTCGGGGCCCCCGCCGCGGACACGGCTCACCCGATCTCGCTGGTGCGCTCCGCGGGCCGCGGGGTGCACAGTTCGCGCAGCAGCTGCAGCCCCGCGTAGCTCGCCAGCGTCTGGATCTGCAGGCGCTCGCCGGGGAAGACGCGGTGCTTGACGTCGGTGGTCCCGTCGGGGCGGGCGAGCGCGAGGAACACCGTGCCTACCGGCTTCTGCTCGCCGCCCCCGCTCGGCCCCGCGACGCCGGTGAGCGCAAGGGCCACGTCGGCTCCCGAGATGCGCTTGGCGCCGACGGCCATGGCGGCGGCCACCTCCGAGCTGACCGCCCCGTGCCAGCGGATCGTGTCCTCGTCGATGCCGAGCACGCGGGCCTTGGCGCTATTGGCGTAGGTCACGGCATCGAGCAGCAGGAAGTCGCTGGCCCCGGGCTCGCGCGTGAGCATATGGCCCACGAGGCCGCCCGTGCACGACTCGGCGATCGCGAGCGTCCAGCCCTTTGCGCGGAGCGCACGCCCGACGACGCCCGCGAACGAGTCGTCCGCGTCGCCGAAGACGTAGCCCCCGAGGCGCGCGCGGACCTCGGCGGTGGCTCGCTCGCACACCTCACGCGCGGCCGAGTGGGAGGCGGCCCTCGCGAGGACCTTCACCTCGATCTCCGGGAAGTGCGCGCGATAGCCGATCGTGGTCCCGGGGAAGTCCTGCTCGATCCCCGCGAGCTTCTCGCCCACGACGCTCTCGGGGAGCCCGAAGGTGCGCATACGCGACTGGTGCAGGTTGTTCGACGCGAGGGCGCGAATGCGCGGCGTGACCTGATCGAGAAACATCTTCGTCATCTCGCGCGGGACGCCGGGCATGAAGTACGCCATGCACTCGCCGATCCGCACCCCGAAACCCGGCGCGGTGCCCACGGGGTTGGGCAGGATGTCGGCGCCCTCCGGGAAGTCGGCCTGCTTGGCGTTCGTCTCGGTCATCGTCCGGCCGAACTTCTCGAGGCGGCGGCGAATGAGCTCGAGCGACACCTCGTCGCGGGCCAGACGCACGCCGAGAGCGTTCGCCACGGCCTCGGTCGTGACGTCGTCGGTTGTCGGCCCCAGGCCCCCGGTGCAGACGACGACACGCGCCCCCGACGCAAGGCGCTCGAGCGCGGCGACGATCCGCGACCGATCGTCGTCGACGGTGTCGAGCTCGACGACCTCGAAGCCCAGGGCGGTGAGCTCCGTCGCGAGCCAGGCGGCGTTCGAGTTGACGAGCTCTCCGCGCGTCAGCTCCGTCCCGATCGACAGCACGGCGCATGTCATGGGACAACCGAGCGTAGCGCAATCCGGCGGTCAGGGGGGGTAGACGCACCGCAGGCCGACGCGCGGATCGCGCGCGCCCGTGGGCAGCTCGATGCGCGCCCAGATCCGCAGGTCGGTCGCCAGGCGGGTGGACCAGTCGCCACCCTTGGCGATGCCCGCGGGGGCCTCAGGCCCTTTCGTCCCCTTCTCTGGCGCGGCTCCGGCGACCCACTCGGCGACGTTGCCCGCCAGGTCGTGCAGGTGCAGCGGCGAGTCGCCGTCCGGGTGGGCGCCCACGGTGTCGGGGCCGCCCGGCCCGTCGTCGCACGGGCCGTTCCGCAGACCCCACGCTGCGCGCCGGCACACGGCGCCCGTGTCGCCCCACGGGTAGCGGCGGGGCGGATTCGCCCCGGAGGCCGCGGCGATCATCCACTCGTCTTCTGTCGGTAGCCTGCCCCCCCGCGCGTGGCAGAGCGCCTCGGCCTCGTCGCGCGTCACGCCGCTCGCGGCGCGGGCGACGTCGTCCCGGAGCCCCATCGCGCCGCGCGTGATTTCGAAGGCGTCGACGCGGAAGGCCTCCGCGCGCACCGTGCGCGGCGCGACGCGCCCCTCCGCCTCCCAGTCCGACGGACCGATCGTCATGGACGCGGCCGGGACCAGAACGCGCACGTCCGGCGCGTCGCACCCGTGCGAGGACGGGGCGAGAGGCGGTGGGCACTCCCGCGGGGCGAGGCACCGCCCCTCGTGGGCCTCGAACCCTGGCCCGCAGTGGGCGCCCTTGTCCCGGTCGCGCCGTGCGAGGCCGAGCGCGACGGCGATCCCCACCGCGACGACGACGATCGCAGCGGCGATCGTTCGCCGCACGGGTCACGTCCCTACCGAGAGGCGGAGCACGCCGATGCCGTCGATCTCAATCTCGAGCGAGTCTCCGCTCGACAGCGGGCCCACGCCCTCCGGGGTGCCCGTGAGGATCACGTCGCCCGGCTCGAGCGTCATCATGTGGCTCACGTACGAGACGAGCGTCGGCACGGAGAAGATCATGTGCGCGGTCGTGCCGTCCTGCCGCGTGGCCCCGCTCACACGGCACCGGATGCGTGCGCGCGCGGGATCGAGGTCCGTCTCGATCCAGGGTCCGATGGGGCAGAAGGTGTCGAACCCCTTGGCGCGGGTGAACTGCACGTCCTTGCGCTGCAGGTCGCGCGCCGTGACGTCGCACGCGCACGCGTAGCCGAAGACATGCGCGAGCGCGTCGGCCTCTGCCACGCGCCGGGCGCGCGCGCCAATGACCACGGCGAGCTCCGCCTCGTGCTCCACGCGAGCGCTCTCGGGCGGGAGCAGAACCGTCCCCCCAGGACCGAGGAGGGCCGACGGCGGCTTGAGAAAGAGCAGCGGCTCGGCCGGGACGTCGTGCCCGAGCTCCTTCGCGTGAGCCGCGTAGTTGCGGCCGATGCACACGACCTTGCTCGGCGACACCGGGCATAGAAGCGGGTCCTCCGTCCAGGCGAGGGCCTCGCCCGTCGGCTTGCCGCCGAGCCAGGGCGCGCGGTCGAGCAACGAGGCGCTATCGCCATGCAGGTGAGCGAAGCGCGGTCCCCCGGCGGTACGCACGTTGGCGGTTCGCATGGCGAGCGGAAGGTACACCAACTAGAACGGCCCCGGCGATGCCGGCCCCGACCCTCACTCTGGCGTTCTCGCCCGACAGCGACGACATCTTCATGTTCTGGCCGCTGCTCGCCGGCAAGGTCGACCCCGAGGGCCTGTCGTTCCGAGCCGAGCGCGCCGATACCGAGACGCTCAACGCGCGCGCCGAGGCGGGCGATCTGGACGTCGTCGCGGTCTCGATCGCGCGCTGGCCGACGCTTGCGACGAAGTACCTGCTCCTGCCGCACGGGATGTCGGTGGGCCGGGGCTACGGTCCGGTGCTCGTCGCGCCCCGAGCGCGCACGCTGACCTCGCTCGAGGGCGCCCGGATCGGCGTCCCCGGTCTGCGGACGACCGCGACGCTGGTCCTGCGGCTCCTGCTGCCGCGCTTCGAGCCCGTCGTCGTCCCGATCAGCCCCTACGGGAGGGCGTTCGAGGCGCTCCGGGCGGGCGAGGTCGACGCGGCGCTGCTCATCCACGAGGGGCGCCTGACCTACGAGCGCGAGGGCGCCGAGCGCGTGTGCGACCTGGGCGAGGCGTGGGCGGCGGCGACGGGCGGCCTGCCCTTGCCGCTCGGGGGCAATGCCATCCGCCGGTCGCTGGGCGACGAGTTCGTCGCCCGGGTCTCGCGCGTCTGCCGGTCCTCGATCGCCTGGGCCCTCGCGCATCGCGACGACGTCATGGCCGCCCTGCTCGCCGTGGAGACGCGCACCGAGGTTCGCCTCGACGGGGCCCTGCTCGACCGCTACCTCGCCATGTACGCCAACGCCGACACGCTCGACGCCCC
>JAJYCT010000436.1 GCA_021778125.1 Myxococcales bacterium | reverse complement strand
GTCGGTCTTTCCCTCGGCGCTCGCCTGGTGGCCGCGCAGCAGCGCGCTGCCCGCGTCCGCGCCGGCGCCGCCGTGCGCGACCGCCGCCGCCGCGTCCTCGAGGAGCCCCACGAGCTCGGGCGCCGTCAGAGAGCCGGGCCACGCGACGACGGGCTTCTCGGTGGCCGGATCGACGACGAAGAGCGTCGGCAGGGCGCGCGCGTCGAGGCGCGCGGTCACCGCCGCGTTCGAGTCCCTCTCCGTGTCGATCGCGAGCCACACGAACCGCGCCGCCATCGGGCGCAGCGCCGGATCGGTGAACACGTAGCTGCGCATGCTCATGCACGTGTGGCACCACGGCGCCCACGCGTCGATGAACAGCGGCACGCCGCGCTGCCGCGCCTGCGCGAGCGCGCGGGCGTAGTCGTCCTCGATGAACACGAGTCCCCCCGCGTCCGCAGGAGCCGCCGCGGGCGCGACCGAGCTCGCCGGAGACGCGCTCGCCGCGCCCATCCCCGGGCTCGCAGGCGCCACCGACGCGCTCGTCGCCGGGAGCGGTGTCGCAGGCGCCGACGAAGCCGCCGCCCCGCACGCGGCGACCAGCCCGAGCCCCGCGAGTCCAATCGCTCTCACAAGGCCCGAGCATAGCCCGTGCTCCCGGAGGCGTCCGCCCGGCACACAGCCCCCCTTTACACGCCCCGGGCCGTGCTTATTTGTGTCGCAAGTCCGATGCCTGGTGCCGCGCCGCGAGGCGTGCCGGTGCCGCTCGGGCGAGATGCCACGTTCGAAGGCGACGCGCGCTCTGCCGCGCGGGCGCCCATGGAGGAGTCTCATGCTCACCGGTTGGACCGACTTCGACGAACCGTTCCGCGCCCTCGATCTGCTGCAGCGCCGCCTCGACCGCGTGTTCGACGGCCTGCCCGACCCCGCCGGGGGCGAGCGCCTCCGCCTCCGCGCGCGTCCGGCGTGGCCCGCCACCAACGTCCTCGAGACGCCCGAGGCGTTCGTCGTCAAGGCCGAGGTCCCCGGTCTGGCCGAGGGCGACGTCACCGTCTCGGTCGAGGAGGACGCGCTCGTGCTGCGCGGCGAGCGCAAGGCCGACGTGCCCGAGGGCTACCGCGTCCACCTGCGCGAGCGCGCGCCCGTCGCGTTCACGCGCACGCTGCCGCTGCCCGGGCGCATCGACGCCGACGCCGTCTCCGCCACGCTCATCCACGGCGTGCTCACCGTCACCCTGCCCAAGGCGCGCGAGGCGCTCCCGCGCCAGATCGCCGTCAAGGCCGTCTGAACCTACCGACCTCCGAGGAGAACTTCGACCATGAGCGACGTCACCGCGACTGTCCCCCACGCCAACGGCACCGCGCACGCCAAGGCCTACCGGCGGCGCTCTGCCGCACCCCCCGTCGACGTGTTCGAGAACGCCGACGAGCTGCTGCTCGTCGCCGACGTGCCGGGGGTCGGGCCCGACGGCATCGACCTGCGCATCGACAACGACACCCTCGCGCTCGTCGCGCGTCGCCCGGGCGCGCCCGCGCCCGCGCTGGTGCGCGAGTACGACGAGGTCGACTTCGCCGCGACCTTCCGCATCCCGGCCGGGATCGACGCCGCCGCCATCTCCGCCGAGACCAGGAACGGCACCCTCGTCGTCCGCCTGCCCAAGGCGGCCTCGGCCCGTGCGCGCAAGATCCTCGTCCGCCCTCGCAGCGGCGACTGACGGGGGTACCCTGAGGGCCGTGCGCACCGGCCCGGACTTCCGCGAGACCCACGAGCTGTCCGACGGGACGCGCGTCGTCCTGCGCCACATCCGCCCCGACGACGCCGCGGGGCTGCGGATCGCGTTCGAGCGCCTCTCGCCCGAGTCACGCTACCGGCGCTTCTTCGGCGGCGTCGCGCAGCTCTCCGATGCGGCCCTGCGCTACCTGACCCAGGTCGACGGGACCCACCACGTGGCGATCGTCGCGACGCGCGACTCGCCGGACCTCAAGACCGAGACGGGCGTCGGCGTCGCGCGCTTCGTGCGCCTCGCCGACGATCCGTCGGTCGCCGAGGCGGCGGTGACGGTCGTCGACGACCAGCAGTGCAAGGGCCTGGGGCACCTGCTCGCCCTGACGCTCTCGGACGCCGCCCGCGAGCGCGGCGTGCGCACCTTCCGCGCCGAGGTCCTCGCGTCCAACGAGCCGATGGTCGCGATCATGGGCGAGGTCGGCGCCCACGCGCGCGACGCTCGCGACGGCGTCGTGGTCTACGACGTCCCGCTCGACGCGGTCCCGGCCGAGCGCGGCGGCGTCGTCGACCGCCTCCTGCGCGCCGCCGCCGTGCAGATGGCCGTGCTCCTGCACCGCCTCGCCCCTCCGGCGCCCGAGTAGCGTCAGGGCGCGTACGAGGTGCGCGACTCGGCCGCGGCGGCGACGTCGTCGTGCGCGAACGGCAGCGGGTGGTTCTCGTTGCGCCGCCACAGCTCCGCCTCGTCGGCGAAGTGCGGCGACAGGTTGTCCCACACCTCGCCGCCCGGCAGCACGTTGCGCGCGACGGGCCCCTTCGGGTCCAGATCGATGACGAAGCGCTGCGTCGGCCCCTGGCTGTACGAGAACGTCGCGTCCGCGAGGCGGACGACGATCGCGTCCGGCTCGCCCACGTCGACGTTGAAGCCGTCGCCGTGCCGCGGAAAGCCGTCGGGGAACCTCGCGTTGCCCGCCGGCGGGATCGCGAGCAGCCCCCAGAGCGGCACGATGGGCTCGAAGCGCAGCGTGTGCAGCTTGCCCCAGCGCCACGCGCTCCGGTCGCTCCCGAGCTTCTGCCCGAGGAAGTCGACCGCGTCCAGCAGCGACGTGACGAGCCGCTCGTCGCGCGTCTCGTTCACCCCCGGCGTCGTCAGATCATCGAAGAGCGCGCTGTCGCCCGACGTCGCGTCGTAGGTGGCGAGCGACTTGCGGTCCGCGGTGAGCAGGTACGTCAGGATGACGCGCAGATCGTGGAAGCCGCCGGGCGGCGGGTTCTGGCCGATCGCGGTGAGCTCGTCGCCGAGCACGGCCTGCATCGCCCGCATGAGCCACGCCTGGAAGACGAGCGTCGCCTCGCTGTCGGCCGCCTCCCGGGGATCGCTCGACAGCGACCCGTCGTCCAGGCTCACCCCCGCCGGGGTGTCGTAGCCGTCCGTGCCCCACTGGCCGAGCAGCGCCACCAGCGACGTCACGTCCGCCGCGGCGTACCGCGCGCTCTTCACCACCGCCGTCAGATCCGGGTGCGTCCCCGGCGCCGCCGCCTCGGCCTGCGCGTCGGCCAGCGCCGCGAGCAGCCCCGGCGCGAGCGCGGCGCCCAGGGCCGAGCGCGCGTCGCCCTGGATCGTCGCCAGGTCGCCGAGCGCCATCTTGTGCCCCAGGCCCTCGAGGAGCCCGTGGATGCGCCCCACGCGGTACCCCGGATCGTGCCAGCACCCGAGGTAGACCGGCTGCCCGTCGGGGAGCGTGTCGTTGGTGGGATCGTTGTCGAGCGTCGTGCCGTTCGGGTCGCCGTTGGCCGTCGCGACGTACGCCCTGGACGGGTTCTTGACGTGCGGGACGTAGGCCTCGTCGAGCATCTGCCCGGTCCACTCCGCCGTCCCGTCGCCCGGCTCGACCTGGCAGGGGATCGTCCCGGTGAACGTCGCCGGGTCCCACGTGAACGCCCGCCTGTCGCGCAGCGGGACCGCCGACTGCGTCGTGTAGAAGATGTCGCCCTGCGTGTCGGCGACCACCCAGTTCTGCGCGCCCACGGCGAAGTCGCGCACCGCGACGCGGAAGTCCTCGACGCTCCTGGCCCGCAGGTACCCGGCCACGGCCGCGAGCTCGTTGGTGGGCTTCGACCCGGTCCACTCGATGCTCAGCGCGCCCCTGGACGGGTCGGGCGCCACCACCGCGTGGTCGACCACGTCGGGCACGATCGGCCCGTGGTGCGGCACGACGAGCACGTCGTAGTCCACCGTCGTGCCGCCCTCGACGGCGATCGGCTCGTGGATCTTCTCGAGCGGCACGACCTTGCCCTGGAACACGACGCCGCCGCCGTCGGGCGTGAGCGTCTCGTGGAAGACGTCGGTCACGTCGTAGTCGGCCGTCGTCGCGCCCCACGCGATGTCGCGGTTGAAGCCCAGGATGATCCCCGGGATCCCGGGGAACGCGGTCCCCATCACGTGGAGGTCCTGGCTCGCGTCCGCGGCGGACGGGTCGTGCACGTCGAGCTGCACCATCCAGAACACCGACGGCGCGCTCAGCGACAGGTGCGGATCGTTGGCGAGCATCGCGTGCCCGGTCGCCGTACGCGAGGGGCCGACGACCCAGTCGTTCGAGCCGCGCACGCCGTAGCGCCCCAGCCCCGCGCGCACCTCGCCCAGCGCCGACGTGAAGCCGCGCGCC
>JAJYCT010000435.1 GCA_021778125.1 Myxococcales bacterium | reverse complement strand
ACGCCATCACCGCCTACGTCGAGGCGTGGAACTGCCGGCCGACCGCGTACGTGTGGCGCAAGACCGCGCAGCAGATTCTCGACAAGGTCGCCAGGGGGCGCGCCATGTTGGGCGCACTACATTAGCGCCCGGGCGCGACGTGAGCCCGCAGAAATTCGGCCGCAGGCTCCCGGGTTCCCAGCGCGCGGATCAGGAGGCTCGACGAGGCGCGCGGTGCTCACGCTATACTGTCGGTTCGACCATGGGCGCGCCGGACGACCGAGCTGCTGACGCCGGAGCCACACGCCTGCGCCACCGGGGGTTCGGTCTCACCGACCTCGGCCGGAAGCGAAAGTCGAACGAGGACGCCTTCTTCGCGGACGACGCGCTCGGCCTCTACGTCGTGGCCGACGGCATGGGCGGCCACGCGGCGGGAGAGGTGGCGAGCCGCGAGGCGGTCGACACGCTCTACGGCATGGTCAAGCGGGGCAAGGGCACGCTGCGGCCGCTCTCCGATCCGCTGTCCGAGGCGGACGCGCGCGCGGCCTGCCGCCTGATGGAGAGCGCCGTGCAGGCGGCGACGTACTTCGTCTACTCGATCGCCGAGATCGACCGCGACAAGAGCGGCATGGGCACGACGATCAGCGCTGTGCTGGTCCTCGGCGACTACGCCGTCACGGCGCAGGTGGGCGACAGTCGCATCTACCGCGTCCACGATGCCGCCGTGGAGCAGCTCACCGAGGACCACACCCTCATCGCCTGGCAGCTCAAACAGGGCCTCATCACGCCGCAGGAGGCCGCCCGCTCGCCCCACAAGAACGTCATCACGCGCGCCGTCGGCAACCGCGAGTACGTCCAGGTCGACACGCGCTGCGTCCCCCTCGTGCCGGGCATGCGCCTGGTCCTGTGCAGCGACGGCCTCCACGGCTACCTGGCCGACGAGGACCTGCCTGCGATCGTCGCGATGGGCGGCGCGGCGTGCGTCGAGCGTTTCGTCGCCCTCGCCAACGAGCGCGGCGGCCGCGACAACATCACCGCCATCCTGGTCGAGATCGACTAGCCCCTTTGTTGACCCCGCCGCCCGGCGCCTGTTAGTGGGGTGACAAAAGCCTCGCGCCCGTGGTCCAGGGGACACGGCGCGGCGGCGGCCCGCGCCGGAACTGCGCGGAGTTCCTGGCGCACCCTCGCTGGCGTGCCGGGTGCAGTCTCGCCCTGTCCCGAGGAGTGTCCGACATGAAGAACGTGCGCGTCGGGGTGCTGATGGGTGGGTGGAGCGCGGAGCGCGAGATCTCGCTCCGGACCGGCGACGGGGTGGCCACGGCGCTCGAGTCGCGCGGCCACGACGTCGCGCGCCTCGTGTGGGATCGCGGCGGACCCGCGCTGCACGACCTGCTGCGCGCCTCGGCGGTCGAGGTCGTCTTCCTGGCGCTGCACGGTCGCGGCGGCGAGGACGGCTGCGTGCAGGGGATGCTCGAACTCCTCGGCGTGCCGTACACCGGCAGCGGGGTGCTCGCGAGCGCGCTCGCGATGGACAAGCTCAAGGCCAAGGAGCTGTTCCGCCTGCACAACGTCCCGACGCCGCCGTACTACGTCGCGACGAGGGCCGACCTCGAGGAGCTCGAGGACGTGCACGGGAGCTTCGGCTTCCCGGCCATCGTCAAGCCGCGCCGCGAGGGCTCGTCGGTCGGTCTGGCCAAGGTGACCAGCCTGGCGGAGCTGTCGGGCGCGATCGACAGCGCCCTCGCGTTCGACGAGCACGTGCTGGTCGAGCGCTTCGTGAGGGCGACCGAGGTCCACGTGGGGCTGCTCGACGGCCGCGTGCTCGGGGCCATCGAGGTCGTGCCCCGGAGCGGCCTGTACGACTACCAGGCGAAGTACACAGCCGGGGCGACCGAGTACATCGCGCCGCCGCGCCTGCCCTCGACGCGCCTGCGCGGCGTGATGAACCTCGCGGAGCGGGCCGCGCGCGCGCTCGGGTGCACGGGCGCCTGCCGCGTCGACCTGCTCGTGACCGAGGGCGAGAACGAGTATGTGCTCGAGGTCAACACGCTGCCCGGGATGACGCCGACGTCGCTGCTGCCCAAGATCGCGAGCGCGGCGGGGCTCGACTACCCGGCGTTGTGCGAGGCGATCCTCGAGGGCGCGCGCCTCCACGCCGGCCTGCCGGCGGCGCCGGAGCGGGCGAGCACGTCGAGGCGCGCGCCGCAGCGGTCGCACGCGACCTGCGAGGTCGAGGACGGATCGATCGCGCTCGCGCGCCGCGCGGCGGGTTGAGCGGCGGGCGCTTTCAGTCGCGGAACAGCAGCCGCGCGAGCTCGACGTAGCGCGCCTGCTCCTCGTCGTCGCGGGCGTCGCCCCTGGCGTCGAGCGCCCGGTACTCGTCGTCGGCGGCCGCGAACGCGCCGGCCGACAGGGGGGCCGGCTGCGCCTTCGAGCCGAAGGCGCCGTACTGCTCGCGGTAGTCGAGGAAGCGTTTGTGCTGGCGCGGATCCATGGGGTCTCTGCGGCACGGCGTAGCACGGGCTCCCGTCGCGCAGGGGCCCTGGGGTAGAGTCGCCCGCTCGAAGATGCCCGAGGCCCTCGCGCTTCACCACATCGACAGGCGCTACGGGCCTGTGCACGCAGTGGCGGACGTCTCGCTCGCGTTCGAGGCGGGGCGGGTGCACGCGGTCGTCGGCGAAAACGGCGCGGGCAAGAGCACGCTGCTCAAAATGGCCGCCGGCGTGGTGACGCCCGACGCCGGGCGCGTGACCGTCCGCGGCGAGCCGCTGTCCCCGCACACGGCGCGCGAGGCCATCGGACGCGGCGTGGGGATGGTCCATCAGCACTTCGCGCTCATCGCCGTGCTCACGGCGCTCGAGAACGTGATGCTCGGGGCGGAGCCCGTCGGGCGCGCAGGGCGCCTGGACCTCGCCGCCGCCCGGGCGCGCGCCGAGGCCGTGGCGCGCGAGATGGAAGTGACGCTGCCGTGGGACGCGCCGGTCGAGTCGCTCGGCGTGGGCGACCGGCAGCGCCTCGAGATCGTGCGGACGCTCGTGCGCGACGCGCGCGTGGTCATTCTCGACGAGCCGACGGCCGTGCTCACCCCGGCGAGGCCGACGTCCTCTACGCGACGCTGCGCCGCCTGGCCGACGGCGGGCGCGCGATCGTCGTCGTGACGCACCGGCTCGACGAGGTGCGCGCGCACGCCGACGACGTGAGCGTCCTGCGGCGCGGGCGGCTCGTCTCCACGCGCGCGATGACCGATCGCAGTGACGCGGCGATGCACGCGCTCACGCGCGACATCATGGGCGGCGAGCCGCCGGCGCCCGTCGCGCGTCGCCCGCACGCGCCGGGCGAGGTCGCGTTCGACGTGCGCGACGTGCGCCTGGGCCGGGCTCTGCGCGGCGTCACGCTGTCGGTGCGCGCCGGCGAGATCGTCGGGGTCGCGGGCGTCGAGGGCAACGGGCAGCGCGAGCTCCTGCAGGTGCTCTCGGGGCTGGAGGCGCCCGACGGCGGCGAGGTCCAGGGCGGGCCGGTCGAGGTCGTTTACGAGGACCGCCACGCCGAGGGGCTCGTGCTCGGCGCCAGCGTGCGCGACAACCTCGTGCTCGGCGAGCTCGCGCGCTTCACGCCGCGAAGCGGGATCGTCGACGCGCGCAGGCTCGAGGCGGAGGCGCGCGCGCGGCTCGAGCGCGCGGGCGTCGTCCCGCCGGACCTCGACGCCCCAGCCGCCGCGCTCTCGGGCGGCAACCAGCAGAAGCTCGTCGTGGCGCGCGCGGCCGCCCGCGCCGAGCGTGCCGCGGTCTTCGTCTTCGCGCAGCCGACGCGCGGCGTGGACGTGGGCGCCGCGCGGGCCATCCACGAGGAGATCCTGCGCCTGGCGGAGGCGGGGAAGGCGGTCGTCGTCGTCAGCGCCGACCTCGGCGAGCTGCGAACGCTGTCCGATCGCATCCTGGTGCTCGCACGCGGGCGCCTGGTGGGCGAGTTTCCGCCGGACACGCCCGAGGCGCGCCTGGGCCAGGCGATGCTGGGGGGCGCCGGCGCGCGCGCGGAGGGCGCGCCGTGAGCGAGCGGACGCGGGCCACGATCCTCGCGACGACCGCGGCCCTCGCCGCCGGCTGGCTCGCGCTCATGCTGCTCGTGTGGGCGTACGGCGAGTCGCCGCGCGCCGTCGCCCTGCAGCTCGCCTCGGGCACCTGGGGCATGCCCTACGGCGTCGGGCAGGTGCTCTACAAGGCGACGCCGCTCTTGCTGACGGGCGTGGCCGTCGATGTCGCGCTCCGCGCGGGCCTCTTCAACATCGGCGCCGAGGGGCAGCTCGCCGTCGCGGGGCTGGCCGTCGCCACGTTCGGGGCGCGGCTGCCGCCGGGCGTGCCGGCCCTCGTCGCGCTTCCCGCGGCGGCGCTCG
>JAJYCT010000434.1 GCA_021778125.1 Myxococcales bacterium | reverse complement strand
GCTGCCGCCGCCGGGGCCCCCGCCGTCGGGGCCCGTCGCGGCGCGCGAGGCGTCCCCGCCGGGCGTGGAGGCGGCGTCCGGCCCGCCGGTGCCCGAGCATGCCATCAGCGTCACCACGGTCCCGAGCGCCCACGGAGCCACGCGGTTCACGGGGCTCCCGCACTGCAACCGCGGTGCCAGCGCCGCGCCCCGGCGCCTGCCGCGCGCCGGGCGGGGTCACTGCCCCGTGAAGACGACGTTGTCGTAGCGCAGCGCCCAGACGGGCGACGTCCCGGTAGCGTACTCGGTCACGTAGCTCGTGCCGATGCCGATCTGGATCGAGGTGGGCTGCACGCTCATGTCCAGCGGCACGTCGAGCTGGGTGGCGCCGTTGACGCGGACCTTGCCCTCGAGGGTCGTCGTGGTCCAGTCGATCTCGATGGCGAGGTCCGTCCACGCGTTCGTCGGCAGCGTCAGCGTCGGCGGCAGCGGGTGGTTGACGAACGTGGGCGGCGCGCCGTCGGGGAACGAGCCGCCGTCGGCCAGCCCGGACTGCTCGCCCAGCGCGAGGGCCGGCTGGCCGCTCGCCACGTTGATCGCGAGCCCGACCGTGTACCGGTAGCCGGCGCTATCGAGGAAGTCGACCGCGCCGAGCACGATCGCCGCGCCGGCGGTGGGGTCGATCTGCAGCGGCTCGAGGCTGAATGCGAACGTCAGCGTCGCCGGCAGCGCGGGGACAGGGAGCGGCGTGCGCAGCGCCACGTCGATCGGCTCACCGCTGGTCAGGGGCATCGTGGTCTCCTCGGCCGAGCGGGGCGCCGAGCGCGCGGCCGCGTCGGTTTCGAGGAGCGTGCCGGCGGTCTCGCCGTAGTACTGCCAGCTCCCCGGCAGCGCGTGCTCGTCGAAGTCGTCGCAGAAGAAGAGGCCCCCGTCCGGCCGCGCCAGCGACGCGCAGAAGGCGCGCCCGGCGTCGACGGCGCCGTCGGCATCGGCGTCGGAGGGCCCGCCGCCCTGCGCGTCGGCGATCGCGTCGCCTGGCTCCGCGGGCGAGCCCCCGGCGTCGGTCGCGTCCGGACCCGCCTCGCTGCCCGAGTCGCCGGGGGGGCCGCCGGCCATCGTGGCGTCGAAGTCGAAGCAGCCTCCCAGCAGCGCCGGCGCGAGCGCCAGGACCCCCCGCTCGATCCTCCACCGGGACGGACGCATCTCGCGACAAAACCTAGCACGCTCGCGTCGCCCCGCAGCCGCGCGCCCCGGACGTCACGGGCAGAACGTGATCGTGTAGCCGGGGTTGGCGCTCGCGCTGCCGCGGCACGTGAAGGTGCTCGTGAGGTCGTCGTAAGGAAAGCTGTACGCCGTCGGGCACGCGTCCTTGAAGACCTGGGCGTACTTGCCCGGCAGCGACGGCGCCGTCCAGCGCGGGTTGCTGCTCTGGCACGCGCCCGCGGGCGACCCGCTCGGGCAGCCGCAGCACGTCGACGTCGCCCCGGCGCTGTAGCAGGAGCCGCTGACGCCGTTGGGCCCTCCGCCCGTGCACCCGTACAGGTCGTCCTCGTTCGCGCAGTCGAGCGCGGCGTTCGACGGATCGACCGCGCAGACCTGCCCGGCGCTGCGGCAGCCGACGACGTGGCCCGGGTCGCGGTCCTGAAGCTCGGCGGGGCAGCTCGACCCGAGGTCCCAGGCGCACGCCGGGAGGGCGCCGCAGTTGCCCGTGCAGCCGGGGCTCGCGCAGTAGTACGGCACGTTGGCGCCCGGCGGGGGCGTCGGGTCGAACGTGCCCGGCGCCGGCGCGATCGCCAGCGGCACGTTCGAGCCGTCGACGTTGCTCACGTCGTAGAAGTCGCTGCCGTCCGAGGGAGGCATGAGCGTGAACTCCGCGAGGGTCGCGGGCGGCGCTCCGCCCACGCCGATGGGGCACTCGAGGTGGCCGCCGCAGTCGCCGGTGGCGCACGTCGTCCTGCCGCCTGCGGTCGTGCACTCGGTGCGCGGCCAGAAGCGCCCTCCCCACGACGGCGGCAGCGTCAGGGCCATCGACTGCCCCGCGCCGACCTGCCACTGGCTCGCGCTTGGGACCGACCACGTGCAGAGCTGATTGGCCGCGTTGCACACGGTGCCCGAGGGGCAGCCGGCGCTGCACGGCACGGGCGGGGCAACGGGGTTACCCTCCCCGCCGACCCACACGTCGTAGCCGCACTGGTTGACGAAGGTGAAGACGCGCTCGCCGCCGGGCTGCGGGCTCGGCGCGGGGCTCGGCGCCGGGCCGGGCGCCGGCGCGGCGCCGCTCATCGCGCACGCGTTCGCCGGATCGCTCTTGCACTGCGTGTAGACGAGCTGGGCGAGCGACGAGAAGCAGCTCCCGTCGGTGGGGCAGCACGAGAAGGTGCCCGGACAGTTGCACCGCGCGAGCTGCGCGGCGTCGCAGGTCGCCAGCGACGAGGGCGCGCCCGGCGACGCCGTGCCGATGACGGTCGGGTTCCAGCGCTGCGCGTCGGTCCCGTTACACGTGTAGAGCTGCACCACGGTGCCGTCGGCGGGATCGTCGCCAGCGACGTCGAGGCACTTGCCGCTGTTCGTGTTTACCAGCGAGACGAAGCCTCCGCCGGCGGGCTGCACCGTGAAGATCTGCGCGGGCGTCTGGTTGCAGTCGTAGAGCTGGATCCGGGTCCCGTCGGCGGTGCCGCGCGCCTGGACGTCGACGCACTTGTTCGCGTTCGTGTTGACGAGGAAGAACGCGCCGCCGCCGGCGTCCTGCAGCCCGAACGACTGGGCGCCCGTGCCGTTGCACGTCCACTCCTGCAGCTGCGTGCCGTCGGTCGTGCCCGCGGCGCGCGCGTCCAGGCACGAGCCGGGGTGCGCCAGCGTGCCGAAGTTGAAGACTTCCCCCGAGGACACGGCGTCGCTGCCCTGCGCGGCGGGATCGCCCGTGGACGAGGCGCAGGCGACGACGGCGAGGGAGGCGAGCGCGAGGGCGTGCGGTGCGGCGTGGGCTTTCATGCGAGGGTCCCATCGCAACGCGAGTGCCAGCCCGTGGGCCGCGGTCGCCCGGCGCGACGACCCCGCGAAAGGCGGCGCGCGCCGGGGCCGGGCCGCGGCCGACGGTGGCGCCGGCGACCGGCTCGGTCGCAGGGGTGACCGGACCGGTCCGGATCCCTGGCCCAGGGCCGTGCGCCGGGCGGCCGGGCGGCCGGGGCTGTGCGCGTGCTACCATTTGACGTCGTGCGTCTCGAGCCTCGAATCGTGGGGCGTTACGCCATCTACGGCGAGATCGCCTCCGGCGGGATGGCCTCCGTCCACTTCGCGCGCCTCGTGGACCCGTCCGGCTTCGCGCGCACCGTGGCGATCAAGCGGGCGCACCCGCACGTCGCCCGCGACACGGACTTCGCCCTGATGTTCCTGGACGAGGCGCGCCTGGCGTCGCGTATCCGGCACTCGAACGTCGTCTCGACGATCGACGTCCTGCGCACGCTCGACGATCTGCTGCTCGTGATGGACTACGTGCACGGCGAGTCGCTCTGGAAGCTCGCGCGCGAGACCGCCCGCCGCGGCGAGCGCGTGCCCGTGGCGATCGCCGCCACCATCCTCGTCGACACACTGCACGGCCTGCACGCCGCCCACGAGGCCCGCGACGAGTCGGGCGCGCCGCTCGGCATCGTGCACCGCGACGTGTCTCCGCAGAACATCCTGGTCGGCGTCGACGGGATCTCGCGGCTCGTCGACTTCGGCGTCGCGAAGGCGGCCGGGCGCCTGCACACCACGCGCGACGCCTCGGTGAAGGGGAAGTACGCGTACATGGCGCCCGAGCAGGTGCACGGCGACCGGGTGAGCCGCCTGACGGACACGTACGCGGCGGCGATCGTGCTCTGGGAGCTGCTCACCGGGGAGCGGCTCTTCGCGGGAAGAACGGAGGCCGAGACGATCCACAAGGCCCTGGTCGCGCGGGTGCCTCCGCCGAGCCGTCTCGTTCCCGAGCTCGGGACGAGGCTCGACGAGATCCTGAGGAAGGGGCTCTCGCGCGAGCCGGCGGGGCGCTACCAGACGGCGCGCGAGATGGCGCTGGACCTCGAGGCGTGCGTTCCGGCCATCCGCGCCTCCGAGGTGGGGGCGTGGGTGGAACGAACCGCGGGCGCCACGCTCGCCGCGCGGGCCGAGGTGCTCGCCGAGATCGAGCGCGAAGGCCGGAGCGCCGAGCCGGAGGTCGAGACGGTCGCGGCGCGTCCGGCGTCCGGACCGGCGGGAGCCGCGGTCGCCCCGGCCGACGTGCCTCCGCCGTCCGCGAAGACGCGCGACTTCCCGCTCGAGGCGCCCGCGTCCCCGCGCGCACGGAGCACGGCCGTCCCCGCCGCGTTCCTCCTGGCGGCGATCGTGGCGTCGGGCGCCGCGGCGTTCGTCGTGGGCCGCCGCGGGGCGAGCGGCCCGTCCGC
>JAJYCT010000433.1 GCA_021778125.1 Myxococcales bacterium | reverse complement strand
CTCCGTCGCCCGCTCCGCTCGCGATCGCGGTCGGCCTGCTCGCGCTCGCGGGGGCGGCGCTGGCCGTGCGGCGCGCGCGCACGCCCGGGTTCCGGGCCGAGGTGCGCGCGTCGCGCACGGCGTACCGGTACGTGACGCACGCGGCGCTGGTGGTGCTCGTGCTGGTCGTGCTGCCGCTGGCGGCCGGGACGCTCACGTCGCTCTTCGCGGGCGCGCGCAGCGATCCGCGCTACGTGGGCCTCGGCAACTACCTCGCCATCCTCACCGCGCGCGGCGGCCCGCTGCTCGGGCACGGGTCGTTTTACGTGACGCTGCTCGTGACGGTCCTCTGGACGGTGGCCAACGTCTCGCTGCACGTGGCGATCGGCGTCGCGCTCGGCCTGGCGCTCTCGCGGCCGGCCATGAAGCTCAAGGCCGCCTACCGGGTGCTGCTCGTGTTGCCGTGGGCGGTGCCGAGCTACGTGACGGCGCTGGCGTGGAAGGGGATGTTCCACAGGCAGTTCGGCGCCGTGAACGCCGTGCTCGGGTCGATCGGCATCGAGCCGGTGAGCTGGTTCTCGCACTTTGCCACGGCGTTCGCGGCCAACGTGGCGACCAACGTGTGGCTCGGCTTCCCGTTCATGATGGTGGTGACGCTCGGGGCGCTGACGTCGATCCCGCGCGAGGTGCTCGAGGCCGCCGAGGTCGACGGCGCGACGCGCTGGCAGCGCTTCTGGGGGGTGACCGTGCCGCTCCTGCGGCCGACGATGCTGCCGGCGGTCGTGCTCGGGAGCGTGTGGACGTTCAACATGTTCAACGTCGTCTTCCTCGTCTCGGGCGGCGAGCCCGACGGATCGACCGACATCCTGGTCTCCGACGCCTACCGCTGGGCCTTCACGCGCGACGCGCAGTACGGCTACGCCGCCGCGTACGCCGTGCTTATCTTCTTCATCCTCGCCGGCGGCTCGCGCCTGCTCTCGAAGGCGGGCGGGGCGAAGGAGGCGGCCGCGTGAAGCGCCTCGAGTCCGTCCTCGCGCACCTGCTCGTCGGGGCGGGCGTGGTCTTCGCCGTCTACCCGCTGCTCTGGGTCGTGTCCGTGGCGCTGTCGCCGGGCGCGATGAGCGACCACGCGCGCGCCGTCCCGTGGCCGGAGCACCCGTCGCTCGACTCGTTCGCCGCCGTGCTCGGGGCGCGCGAGGGCCACCTGGCCCTGTTTCTCCGGCAGCTCGGCAACTCGCTCGCCGTCTCGCTTGCCACGGCGCTCGTCGCCGTGGTCGTCGCGACGCCCGCCGCGTACGCGCTCGCCCGCTTCCGCTTCGTGGGCAAGACCTGGGGGCTGCGCGCTCTGCTCGCGACGCAGATGTTCCCGGCGGTGGCGAGCGCCGTGCCGCTCTACCTGCTGCTCGAGGCGCTGCACCTGCTCGATTCGCGCTCCGGCCTGGTGCTCGTGTACGCGTCGACCGCCGTCCCGTTCGCGATCTTCCAGCTGCGCGGCGCGTTCGAGGCGGTGCCGGTCGATCTCGAGGAGGCCGCGATGGTCGACGGCGCGACGCGCACCGAGGCCTTCCTGCGCGTGTCGCTGCCGGCGGTGCGCCCGGCGATCGCGGTCACGGCGCTCTTCGCGTTCATGGCCGCGTGGAACGAGTTCATCCTCGCGGCGACGCTGCTCTCGCGCGAGGCGGCCTTCACGCTGCCTGTGGTGCTGCAGCGCTACGTCGGCGAGCACGACACGGCGTGGGGACCGTTCGCGGCGGGATCCATCGTCGTGAGCGTGCCCGTGATGGCGCTCTTCTACGTCGCCCAGCGTCAGCTCGTGGCCGGGCTGACCGCGGGCGGCGTGAAGGGGTAGGGAGGGCGTGCGCTCACGCCCGCGCCGCGAGCACCGCCGCGACCACGAGCAGCATCACGAAGACCGACACGCGGAAGGTCCGCTCGGGGATCCGCCCGTAAAGCAGGTCCCCGGCCACGAGGCCCACGGCGAGCCCCGGCAGGAGCGCCGCCGACGCGCGCAGCGTCGAGAGCGTGACGTGCCCCGCGAGGGCGTAGGCGACGACGAGGGCGGCGTTCGAGACCAGCCACAGCGCGCTCAGCGTCGCGCGGAAGGCGGCCTTGTCTGGCAGCGTGCGCGCGCACACGTACACGACGGGCGGCCCGCCCGTGGCGAACGCGCCGTGGGCGACGCCGCCGACCACGAGCAGCGCCGCCGAGACGGGGGCCGACGGAGGGTGGCCTCCGGCGGTGCGCGCCCGCATGCGCCAGAGTTCGAGCGCGGCGAGTACGAACACGAACGCGGCGAACGCCAGCTGCAGCGCGGGCCGCGGGAGGCGCTCGAACGCCAGGAAGCCGACGGGGAACCCGACCACCATCGCGGGCAGCACGCGCCGGGCGAGCAGCCGCACGCTCACCGCTCGCGGCGCGCGCGCCACGATCGCCGTGGACAGCGCGAGGTTGACCGGCACGAGGACCGGCAACATCGCGTCGATCGACGTCACGAGCGACCCGAGCGAGAGCGCGATGAGCGTCGCCCCGAAGCCCACGGCGGCCTCGGTCGCGAGGGCGAGCGCGACGATCGCCACGAGGAGCCAGGTCATGAGTTGAGCAGTCGATCGAAGAGGAGCGCGACGGCGAGGATCGGCACGGCCAGTCCGAGGGCGGAGCCGAGCACGTAGCTGCGGAAGCGCACGTTCGACAGGGCGAGGGCGTAGTTGAGCTGCGGCGCCATCCACAGCACGAGGCGCAGCAAGGCGACGGTGCGCACGGGGCGGCTCTCGAGGTGCACGAGCATCCGCCGGACCCACGCCCACCGGACGGCGCCGAGCGGCCTGCCCCCCACGGCGCGCACGACGGCGAAGCTCACGCTGAGCGACGCCATCGCGCCGACGAGCGAAAGCGCGCCGCCGCCGAGGCGACCGTAGGCGACGACGGCGGCCCCGACGAAGACCATGCCCGGGACGTGCACGAGCTCCCCGGCGCAGAACCCCGCCACGAAGAGCAGCGGCCCCCACGCGCCGGCCGCGCGCAGCGCCGCGCGGATCTGCGCGGCGGAGAGCAGCGCAGTGAGGCCGGTCATCCGGCCGGCGACGACGAGCCCGACGACGACGGCCGCCAGCGCGGCGAGGCGCCCCCAGCGGACCCTGTCGTCGGCGAGGCTCGACATCGTCGCTCGTCCCCCTAGGAAAAGAGCTCGCCCATGAAGAGCAGGAGGAGCCGCTCGCGGACCGGCGGCGGCGCCGCGTCGAGCAGGCGGTGGATCGTCCCGGCGCGCCGGGGGAGCTGCCCGTCCTTGATGCCGAGCTGCTCCATCAGCATCCCGGCGGAAAGGTCGACGCCGCCGCCGCCGAGCTGCGAGAGCATCGCCACGACCGCGGGCGGCGGGTCGATCGTCGCGGGCAGGTCGACCAGGCTGCCGACGAGGTCGCGCGCGAGGTCGTCGGCGCGCGCGGCGTTGGTCGGGTCGATCGTGAGGTGGACGAGCGCGGGCGACCGGCCGTAGGCGTACGTCGGCTGGACGAGCCAGCCCCGATCGGCGAGCCGATCGGCGAGCTCGAAGACGTCCCCCGCGTCGGTCGTGAAGGCGAGCAGGTTGGCGTCCGGGCGCGCGACGAGGTGAACTCCCGGCGTCGCGTCGATCGTCCGGACGAGCTTCTCGGTGGCCCGCCACATCGCGGCGGCGCGCTCGCGGTAGCCGCGCCGGCCCAGGTGCCGGAGCGTCGCGAGCGCCGCGCCCATCGCGGCGACCGACTTCGAGCCGAGCGTCGTCGAGTTGACGATCGCGTACCCGCTCCACGTCGCGCACGCGAAGTACTGCGCGTCGCGCAGCTCGCGCCGGCGCTGCAGGAGCATCGACGCGCCCTTGGGCGCGAACCCGTACTTGTGGAGGTCGACCGACAGGCTGGTCACCCCCGGGACGGCGAAGTCGAAGGGCGGCACCGGCACGCCCGCCTCGCGCAGGAACGGCAAGAGGAAGCCGCCGACGCACGCGTCGACGTGCATGAGCGCCCCGTGCTCCTGCGCGAGCGCCGCGAGCGCCTCGATCGGATCGACGACGCCGTGCGCGTAGCTCGGGGCCGAGCCGACGACGAGGATGACGTCGCCGGTCATCTTGCGGCGCGCGTCGGCCACGTCGGCGCGCATCGTCGTGGGGTCGACGTCGACGACCACGGCCTCGACCCCCAGGTAGTGCGCGGCCTTGTGGAAGCACGCGTGCGCCGTCTCCGGCAGGAGCATCTTGGGGGCCCGGATCTCGGGGCGCGTTCCCCGCGCGTGGTCGCGCGCGCTCTTGACCGCGAGCATGACGCTCTCGGTCCCCCCGGCGGTCGCCGTGCCGACAGCGCCCTCGGGCGCCCGCAGGAGCTCGCGGCACGCGCCGACGAGCGCGTTCTCGATCCGGCGCGCGGAGGGGTACACGGTCGGGTCGAGCCCGTTGATCGA